>JAFGIR010000320.1 GCA_016929515.1 Pirellulales bacterium
ACGAGTTGTTCCGCGTCGCGGGTCACCTTCAACCGGAGTCGCCGTCGAGCCTGCCACCAGTCGACCCAGTCGCTCGCGTTTGTTTTCCAAACGGCCGCCAGCGAGTCGGCCGTCCGGAGCACGCCGCGGAGCACGTCGGGATAACGTCCGAGCCGCCGTGTCGGATGACCGTAGAGAAAGATCGGCTCGCCCGAGCGATAACGGTCGCGGATCAGCCGGTCGAAATAGTCACCGGCTGCCTCGGCCGCAACCCGCCGGCGCGCGTCGACCGCGGCCGGCGCCTGGTCGGCTCCCCGCTCGGCCGCGTCGAGAAACAATCCCAGGCAAACCGGGTGCACCGGAATCTGCAGCGGTCCTCCCGGCGCGGGGCGCAGCGGAAGTTCATCGTAGGCCGCGCCGAACTCGCCGCTGTGCGATATGCCCAACTCGGTCATCACGCTGTTCAACGCGAGAGAAAATCGGCCGTGCGGCGCGATGAATCCTCGCGGTTCGATGCCCGCGCGCCGGACGACCTCGATCCCACGCCGGATGTTTTGCGTGTTTTCGCTCGCCGTGCGATAGGTGTGGTGCCAGTAGCCGTGCGAACCGACGTCCAGACCGCGAAGGCGTGCCCAGGCCTCGTCGATCGACTCGTAGTTCGCGCCGTTGACGAAGTGCGACGTGCACCGTTCGCGGCCGGCAATGGCTCGCAGCGTCGCGTCGAAATCGTTCGGATCATACTCGTCGTAGTCGATCCGGAAATGGAACGCGCTTCGATACGGAAACGGATAGGCGGAGACCGCCAGCCAGATTCCCCCGGCCTCTTCGACCAGTCGGCGGAGCCGCCCGAGCACTCGACGTCGCAACGCCCGGCGGTCGACCCGGGCAATCTCTTCGGCCAACGTGAAGTTGTCGACGTGCCACTCGAATCGCGCGGAACGCCAATCGGCGGCTTTCGCAAACGGATCGCCGTCGGGCTCGGCGCGCAGCCGGTCGACGTCGATCCACGTCTGGCCGTGGCTCGCCGCCTCGGGAAACGTGCGGCGCGAATCGAACAGCACGAACCGCCCGGCCAACGGCTCTCGCCGGCGACTACGAAACGGCACGCCTTCCTGGACGAGCATTTCGCCGAGCCCGGCGGGCACGTCGTCGAGCACCAACGGGAGCAACGGTAGTGGTGGTTGCGTTTCGCCCATGTCGTCCTTGACCTACGCCCGGTTTGCGTATTGCTCTTTCCAGAAACGTCGATGTTTGTCGGCCAGCACGTATTCGTACCATCCGCTCAACAGGCAAAACCCCCAGCCGGCCGGTCCGTCCACCCAACCGTGCTTGTAGATCAGCCGGCGAAAGATTTCGCGGGCGGGCGCGAGCCACGGATCGCTTCGGCGCGGCGGCCGCCCCGCTTCGACACGTGCCCAAGCGTCGAGACTCGTGTAGCGGTGCATCTTGATCAGAAATTCGTTCAGATCCGATTGCGTTCGATGCGTCAGCCAGCGATTCAATCGCCCGACGCGCCCCTCGACGCGTAGAACCTCGTGCACTCGGCCGTGCCAACGCGCCGCGGCGCGCCGCGCCAAACGCACCGGCGCGTCGTCCTGCGTGCCCGACCGCCGCAGCGGACGTCCCAAGATCGTGCTGCGAATCGGCACGCGAAAACCGCTCGATCGGGTTCGCGCGACTTGCCAACGAATCTCTTCGACGAGTGAGGGCGTGGGGCGTTCGTCGGCGTCGATCGAAAACACCCAATCGCCCGTCGCCAGCGACAAAGCCGTGTTGCGCTGATCGGCAAAACAGTCGAACGGCCTCGCGGCGACGCGGCAGCCGTGCGCTCGGGCGACCTCGACCGTCGCGTCGCGCGACCCGCCGTCGACCAGAACGATCTCGTCGACCCAGTCGAGCCGGGGCAGAAGCTCGCGGACGTTCTGTTGCTCGTCGAGCGTGATGAGCACGGCGGAAATAGTCGGGCGGGCGCTCACGGCGAACCTCCCAGCCGTCGAGCCACCAGTGCGTAACGGGCGATCCACCGCAGGTTGTAGTAGGCGGCCACCAAGGCCAATTCGGTCGTCAAATAACCGGTCACCAACGCCACGAGAAGCAGGTGCACCCGAACGTCCGTGTTGCCCGGCAGGTGATAGCACCGCCGCAAGAGACCGCTCGATTCGTCCGGGTTGTCACGTGATGGGTGCCATGGCCACGCTTGCGTGGCCACGCTCGAATCGCCAATTCCCCGCTCGCCGCAAGCGCGAGACTCCACGGAATTTGGCGTGGCACTCGATTCGGGAATCGCAAGACCACGGAAGAATAGATACTTGCCGGCGAGAAACGCAACCAGCAAAAACCAAGGCCATTGCCCACCGGTGAGCCTCGCAGCCGCCGCGGCCACGGCCACGTGGAGACCGACGTCGACCAGTTCGTCGACGTTGGCGTCGAGCCACGCGCCCCAGGCCGACGCGGTTCCTTGAAGCCGAGCAAGCTGTCCGTCGGCCCGATCGAAGAACCAAGCGGCGAGCACCGCCAGCGCGGCCCACGGCCCGGCGGTCGGCCAAACAAACATGATCGTCGCCGCGGTGGCGGCCGCAACCAATCCGGCCAGCGTGAGGTGCGCCGGGCGGACTCGGGAAGCGGCAAGACGCCGCGCGAAGCGCGCGGCGGCCGGGCCGACGTACCATCGCGAAATCGGATGACGCCGTGCCCGATGTGCTTCGCTCGGCGCCGCCACGCGACCCCTTGGGCAAAAACGTCGATCTGCCGCGACATCCTGTCTTGGGCAATCAACAACCGTCATTGCGATTGGCAAACCTCCCTGGATCGCGCAAGATACTTCGGACCAGAGGCAACCCCGGCTCCACCGGATTCGCGGGCCGCCGCGGCATCCTTGCCGGCGGCCATTGTCGGGTGCGGTTCGAGCGAAGGCGGCACGACGGCCATCCTCGCCGGCGAGAAGCGTCGGAAAAACTCGCGCTCGCGCCGCAATTTGCCCCGGGGCCGAGCAAACGCCTTCGTGGACGATCCGTCGCGGTCGGCCGCGCGGTGCTTTCGGTATTGTCGCCACGCGGCGGCCAACGCGCCGCCGAACGTCCCTCGCCGCTTGGCCGGCATCCATGGCATGAAAGCCACGTCCAACGCCCAGCGCGCGGCCAAGCCAAGCAAGGCGCGGCCCATGTAAAGCGGATGACGCAGATTCTTCCACTCGAAAAGCAACGTGTTTCGCAGCGCCAACCGATCGCAGCCCACCGTGCCAAACCGCTCGGAAAAAGTCGCCATGCCTTGATGCCACGAGCGAGCCTCGGGCACGTAGCACGCATAGTAGCCTTCGAGAAACGCGCGGAACGCAAAGTCAAGGTCTTCCAAACGGCCCGGCAGATAGAGCGGATCGAAACCGCCCAGTTCGACGAACTTCCGACGGTCGACCGCCATCACGGCTCCGGCCGACGCGGTCGGGCCGGGCTGATCGATTCCCGGCTCGTGACCTGGGAACAGCGCCGTCGCTTGAATCAGTCCCCATCGCCACAACACGGCCGTGCGAAAGCCTTCGTAACTCGTGCCGTCAAACCGGCGGCAACTCGGCGCGGTCATGAAACAGTCGGACTGCTCGGCCAGAAGCGGCTCGACCAGCGGGTCGAGGCACTCCTCGTCGAGCTTCACGTCGTTGTTCAGCAAGACGGCAATCCGGCCGGGCAACGTGGCAACCACCTCGTTGTAACTCGACAGTCCCCGATTGGGCTTCCGGATCACGCGGACCTCCGGATGATGCTCGGCCAGCCAATCGACCGAGTCGTCCGATGAATCGTTGTCGATCACCACGACGTCGCACCGATGGCGCGACGCGCCCGCCGCGCGCAACACCGACGGAAGGCACTCGGTCAAAAGCGACCGGCCGTTGTAGTTCAAGATCAACAGATGAACCAACATGCGACGCCCGTCAACGGACAAAAAAGAGTTGCACCACTGGCGCGGGTCGTATCGTGTGGCCGGGATCCACCCCTGGGCCGCCGCCGCGCTATGGCCTAACCACCCCAACCACGGTTTTGGAAACGCCTTCGAAACAGAACAACGGAGAATCAAAGGTGCCCAGCAGCCATGTCGTGGCCACGCCTGCGTGATCGAAGCTTCCTAAGATAAGGTGTATTGGTCCTCTTAGTCAATACGACACATCTAGCTGAAGT
>JAFGIR010000321.1 GCA_016929515.1 Pirellulales bacterium
ATGAAAGTCTGGTACAACCGAATCAACGAAAGCCGTCGCTCGATGGTCGATTTGCCCGAGGGAGAAATCTCGATCGGGCGCGATCCGGCGAACACGGTCGTCTTGCCCAGCCCGCTGGTTTCACGGTGCCACGCGATGGTCCGCGTCGAGGACGGCCAGTTGGTCCTGAAGAACGTCGGCTTGAACAGTTGTATCGTCGGCGACGAGGAGGTGCTCGGCGGCCAGACGGCCGTCTTCGACGCGGGGACGAAAATCCGCATCTGGCCCTATACCTTGACGTTTGAGGCCGAGAAGGCCACCGTCATCACTCGCGAGGAACTCGAAAACCACCTCCGGGCGATCATGGCCGATCTCGAACTGCGGATCCACCGCAAGTTGCTCGAACGGCTCGATCTCTACGAGTTCGAACCGAACGAGGCAGGCGATGCCGACAGCATCCTCATGCTCGAAAACAACATCGAGGACGTCTGCCACGAGCTGAACCTTTTTGGGCCGGAAAACGAGCCGATTCTCGAAGAGGTTTCCGGCTTGACGCTTCGCGATCACCTGGTCAACCAGTTGATCATGGAGACCGGCGGCGAGGAGATCTTCGACCTGGCCGTGTTGACCACCAACGAGTTCGACGTGCCGGCCATGCTCGTACCCGAGCGCGAAGCCGAGTTGCACGGCCTCCTGCAGTTTGTCCGCGAGCGGCTCGATTTGGCCGAGTGCCGCGACGTGAGCGAGCAGGTGAATCGTGTCGAAACGCGTTTCGGCGGCATTTTTCATCTCGTGCGTCCCCACTTGCATCAGGAACTGCGAAAATACGTGATCCTGCGAACACTGAAGAAAGACTTGAAGGACACGATCTTCGGCTTTGGCCCGCTTCAAGACCTGTTGCGCGCGCCGACGGTCACCGAAATCATGGTTGTCGCCAGCGACCAGATCTACGTGGAACGGGGAGGCTTAATCGAAAAGAGCGGCCGGCGGTTTATTTCCGACAAGGTTACCGAGGCGATCATCGAGCGGATCGTTGCCCAGGTCGGCCGGCGGATCGACAAGAGTCAGCCGTTGGTCGACGCCCGGCTGCCCGACGGTTCGCGCGTCAACGCGATCATTCCGCCGTTGGCCACGAAGGGACCTTGCCTGACCATCCGCAAGTTCCCGATCCAGCGGCTCCAGATGGACGACCTGATCGAACTGGGGACCATTACCCGGGCTGCCGCGACGTTTCTTCGAGCATGCGTGATCGACAAACGCAATGTCCTGGTTAGCGGCGGCACGGGCAGCGGCAAGACGACCCTGTTGAACGTCCTGAGCAGCTTCATTCCGTTCAAACAGCGAATCGTCACGATCGAGGACACGACCGAGTTGCGGCTCCATCAAGAGCACGTCGTCACCCTCGAAACGAAGCCACCGAACGTCGAGGGCCGCGGCGAGTATACGGTTCACGATTTGGTCCGAAACTCCCTGCGCATGCGGCCCGACCGGATCCTCGTCGGCGAGTGCCGCGGGCCCGAGGCCCTCGACATGATCCAGGCGATGAACACGGGCCACGACGGCTCGATGACCACGGTCCACGCCAATACGGCGCATGAGGTGGTCGAACGGCTTGAGGTGCTCATTCTGATGGCGGCCGAGTTGCCCGTCAGCTCGATCCATCGCCAGGTGACCTCGGCCTTGGACTTGATCGTGCACATCAGCCGGCTGCCCGGCGGCCGGCGCGTCGTCACCCAAATCGCCGAAGTCGTCCGCGTCGACGCCGACACGAAGGAGGTGGTCGTGACCGACATTTTCAATTTTCGCGACGGCAAGACGCTGCGTCCAACGGGCTACATGCCGTCGTTTATCGAATCGCTCGTGGCCAAGGACTTGCTCGATTTGGAATTTCTTTACGGCGCGAAGGCAAATGAAAACGAGGACGAAAACGAGAAATAGCGGAGGATTGGCCGTGTGTTGAGCAGGCGTGCCACGGCTGGCTTGCCCAGCAGTGCGAATTGCCGCGCGTGTTGGGAAACAAGTTTGGGAAGGTAATCGTGTCATGATGAGCGACGTTGGGTTTTGGATCGCGGGATTGCTGATCGGCGCGGGCGTCGCCCTGGCGGCGTTGACGGGCCGCGGCTATTTCGACGATGCGCTCGACTGGCTCGAACGCGACGTCACCGAGAAGCTCCGACGCATGCGGAAGACGACGCGCCATGTGCGGCGGTGGCTGTTCGCGTGGCTCGTCGTGGTCGCGTGCGTGTTTTTGGGATTTTTGATCCTCGGCCACAGTCTCATTTTCGCCGTGTTGTTCGCCGCGCTGTTAGCTTGCGGGCCATGGTATTTGCTGCGCCGGATGGCCGAACGCCATCGCCGCCGCATCGAGGACCAGTTGGCCGACGCAATGGTGGCACTGGCCAACGCGGTTCGGGCCGGGCTGTCGCTGGCCCAATCGATGGAGATTTTGGCCTCGCAGTGCCCGAAACCGATCAATGCCGAGTTTCATCAGATCGTGGCCGAGTACAAGCTGGGCAAGCCGTTGGACCGCACGTTGACCGAGGCGAAGGAGCGGCTTCACAGCGAGAACTTCGCGCTGTTCGCCGCAGCGCTCTTGGCGAGTCACGAGAGCGGCGGCCGGCTGAACGAGACGGTCGAGCGGATTGCCCAATCGGTTCTCGAACTGCAACGGCTGGAGCGCAAGGTAGCTTCGGAAACGGCGCAGGCCCGCAAGTCGGCCATCTACATGGCGATGGCGCCGGCGTTGATTCTTGTCGTTTACTATTTCGTGGACCCCGAAAACACGACGCTGCTGTTTACGACGACGGTGGGCCACGTCTTGCTGGCCTTCTCGGTGTTGTTGAACGTGATCGCGTACCTTTGGGCTCGCGTGATCCTGACCCCGGATATTTAGCAGTGGCGGGGTGGGCACGGCCCACCGTGCTTCGCCTCGTGTGGACATCGTGAAATGAATACCCTGTTGGCGAGATGGTAGGGTGCGTGCTTGCACGCACCAAGACCGAGCTTGGTTCCCTTGTGTGGATGTAATGAGATGAACACCCTGTTGGCGAGTTTCAGTCTTAACGACAGCCTCCCGCTGGTGGCCAGCGTGGCGATCGGCGCGGGTTTGTCGTTGGCCGGCTGGCTGATCCAGCGCGTGTTGCGGAGCGAAGATCTCGAACAGGGGACCGAGTGGCGTTACGACGTCAGTCGAATCAACGAGCTACGGCGGATCGATCGGTTCTATCGGGTGTTCCAGCCGGCCGTCGCGGGGCTGGCGAAGTTGAACCGGACCCTGTTTCGCGACAACCTGGCCGAGGT
This sequence comes from Pirellulales bacterium, assembly GCA_016929515.1. Classification (GTDB taxonomy): domain Bacteria; phylum Planctomycetota; class Planctomycetia; order Pirellulales; family Thermoguttaceae; genus UBA11386. Next base: position 3,280 of record JAFGIR010000321.1, read on the forward strand.
CCAACGCGAGCTGCAGGCTGCCGGATTGCCCCGGTTCTGGCTGGCCGAGGAGTATCTGGCCCGGGCCGAGCTCATCGCGGCGTTCTGTTCGCCGATCTATCTCTATTTTTTTCTCGGGTGGTTCGGCGGAATCGGCATTTTGTTCGCTGGGGTGGTCGTGTTGTTGCAGGTGTGGTTTCTCCGCTTTCGTCTGGGACGCCGGGCCAAGGCGCGTCTCCATGTCATTAAACGTCGCATGCCGTTTCTGCTCGATTTGCTCACGTTGCTCATGGAAGCGGGCTCAACGTTTTTGAACAGCTTGTCGCAGGCGGTCAACGAGTTTCGCGACCATCCGGTCGGCGAGGAGTTCGGCCGTGTGTTGACCGACATGCACATGGGCAAGACGCGCGCGGAAGCGTTTCAGGCAATGCGCGATCGACTTAGCGACGACGAGATCACGAGCATCATTGGTTCGATTCTCCAAGGTGAGCAACTCGGAACCCCGCTGGCACAACTGTTCCGGACCCAATCCGACGTCCAACGCATCAAACGCACGCAACGCGCGGAGACCGTGGCGGGCGAGGCGGGCGTCAACATGCTCTTGCCCGGCGTGCTCATTATGATCTCCACCGTTTTGATAATCGTTGGGCCGTTTTTGCTCAACTACCTGTCCTTTGGAATGTCGATGTAGTCGTAGAACCATGCCGATCAAACTCGTTTGTCCTCGATGCAGAAAGCCGTTGGCGGTGCCCACGAAAATGGCCGGCAGTTATGTAATCTGTCCGAGCTGTGGCGGCCGATTGTGGGCGCCGGCTTCCGCGCCGGAGACAACGGGAAACTCCGGGGAAATGCCGTCGGTCGCGGCGCGCAAGACGACCGATTCGTCGTCGCCGCGCCAGAAGCCGTCCGACGAAGCTGGACTTCAAAAAGGCGAGCGGTCGGTGGGAGGGTCTCCGGCCCTGCCGCGTGCGGACGGCGCTTCGTCGGCAAAGTCCCGCTCGAAGCGTTCGGAAGAGACTCGATCGGAGACAAGCCCGGCAAGGAAGTCACCCAGCGGTCGGCGGAAAAACGTGGCCCGGTTTATTTCGGCCGATACGGCGCAGTCGCCGTTGGAACTGGCCGAGGACGGCAAACTGCCCGAGTTGTCGTTGCAGCGAGATATTGAGAAGGTCGCCGGCAAAGACAAGGCGAGCTCGATGAATCCGATGCTGATCGCCGTCGCGCTGTTGGCGAGCGTGGCCTTGTCGATTGTGCTGGTGTTTTGGGACCCGGCGTCCACCGGTCCGAGCGACGCAAAAGTGAAGGCACGTCAGGAGATTCGAGACAATTTCTTCATGACGACGAACGACGCGCCGCTGGCGCCCTATCAGCGATGGCTGCGGGAAGCGCAGAGGGCCGCCTCGCGAGGAGATCGAGTGACCGAACGAAAACGCTACCAAGACGTCTTGGATCAGCTTCGCGCCGAACGAGGGCCGTTCGATCCCGGTTTAACGGGCAGCCGCACGCGCGACAAAGAGTTGGAAAAGTTGATCATTGTCATGTTGCGAAAATAGGAAGTAGGGTGCGTGCTCGCGCACACCAGAATCGGGTGGACACCGTCCGCCGAAGACCAACCATGGGCAACCTCAGTTAATCCAGGGATTAGCCGTGCAGTTCTCTTCCCGATATGAGATCATCGACACAATCGCCCAAGGCGAGTTCGCCAAGGTCTGTCGCGGTCGCGACCGGCAACTCGGCCGCGAGGTGGCGATCAAACAAATTCACGAGCAGTACCTAAACGACCCCCGGCAGTTGGAGCGTTACTGGGGCGAGGCCCAACTGTTGGCCTCGCTGCAGCATCCCAACATTATCACGATCTACGATATCGACCGGTCGCGCGGATGGCTGATTCTCGAACTGATGCGCGGCAGCCTCAAGCGGACACCCGAGAGCAAGCCGTTCGATCTCGATTCGCTGCGTAAGGTGTTGATCGAATCGCTTAACGCGCTGCAATTCCTGCACACCAACGGCGTCATTCACGGCGACGTCAAGCCGAGCAACATGCTCGTCGGTACGCAAAAACGGGTGAAACTCGGCGATTTTGGACTGGCGCGACGCGCCAGTAGCCAGGAGGGCAGTCTGCTGAAAGGGACGACCAAGTACATGGCGCCCGAGATGATCTCGGCCGATTTCGGCAAGGTTGGGCCGGCCAGCGATCTTTATTCGCTGGGGTTCTCGGCTTACGAGTTGATGTGCGGCGGGCGTTTCGAGGACCTTTTCCCCGGTTTGGGCTCGTTCGGCCGCAACCGGCAGATTGCCTGGATGATGTGGCACAGCGCGGCCGACCGCCATTTGCCCGCGGTTGGTCAGATTCTCGAAGGCGTGCCCGACGACTTGGCTCGCGTGATCAATCGGTTGGTCGTCAAGGATCAGGCGAGTCGCTACCGTTCGGCCACCGAGGCACTGGCCGATTTGAGTGCCGAGAGGGTCATGATCGACGGGCCGCCGGAGTCGGCCGACTTGGAGAAAGAAGCGGCCAAGGCGGCCGAGGCGAAAAAGAAACGCCGGCGGCGCCTGGCCGCGATCGGTGCGTTGGCCTGCTCGTTGCTTCTGTGCGTGGCCATGCTCTTGCCGAAGCCGGCGACGACGCCCGTGAAGCGGCCCGAGGCGCCGCGGGGTGTGTTGCGCGAAGTCTATTTGAATGAGCAACGCATCGCCCTACAACTGGCCGACGGCACGCCGAAGGAATTCAAGCTTCAGGGCGAGACGATCGTCAAGATCAACGATCGGCCGTCGTTGGCGCGCGATCTGCGCGCGGGCGACGA
>JAFGIR010000322.1 GCA_016929515.1 Pirellulales bacterium
GCCGCGCGTTACACGCGGCCGGGCGCGATCCGCCGTGGAGTGCTTCAGGTGACCGTGGCGAATTCCGCGATGCTTCAAGAGTTGGTCTTCCAGAAAAGAGACGTGCTACTGAGCCTGAAACGGCTCTTACCCGATACGAACATCCAGGACTTGCGCTTTCAAGTGGCGCCGGTCGACGAGCAATAAAAAGAAACGAGTCATTGCCATGTCAGAACCGAACGCTTTCTCGCCGTTATCCTCGGAAGATGAAATCAGCCGGGCGGCGAACGCCGAGGACGCCAAGCCAAACGCCGGCAAACACACCGCGAACGATCTGCCCGAGTATCATTTGGAAAAGGGAGCGAGCGTCTACGGCGCGGAACAGTTGGAACACCTCAGCGACCTCGAACACGTTCGCGAGCGGCCGTCGATGTATATCGCCGACACGACGAGCCGTGGGTTGCATCATCTTGTGTATGAAGTCGTCGATAATTCGATCGACGAAGCGATGGCCGGTTACGCGACGGAAATCTCCGTCCGCATCAACAACGACGGATCGATCACGGTCGAGGATGATGGACGGGGTATTCCCGTCGAGGAACACGCCGACCTCGGTAAGTCGACCCTCGAAGGCGTCATGACCGTCTTGAAGTTCGGCGGCAAATTCAGCAAAGGCGCTTATCAGACTTCCGGCGGCCTGCACGGCATCGGCGTGACCGTGGTCAATTTTCTCTCCGAGTGGTGCGAGGTGGAGGTCTGTCGCGACGGGCGCGTCTATCAGCAGGAATATGAGCGGGGCGTGCCGGTGGCCGATGTGCGAAAAATCGGAAAAACCGACCGCGTCGGCACGAAAACCACCTTCAAACCCGACTCGCAAATCTTCCCAAGTACGCTCTTCAGCTACACCGTCTTGCATAAACGACTCCAAGAACTGGCCTTCCTCAATCGAGGCGTCAAAATCACTTTCTTCGACGAACGTAGCGGCGACGGCGAGACGTTCCAGTACGAGCAGGGGATCCTCGCGTTCGTTGCGTATCTGAATCGGGCAAGCGAACCGGTCCACGACGATATCATCTATATAGCGGGCGAGTACGACCACGTCGGGGTGGAAATCGCCTTGCAGTATTCGGGTGAATTTACCGAGAACGTGCATGCCTACGTCAACAACATTTGTACCCATGAAGGCGGAACCCATGTCTCCGGCTTCCGCGCGGCCATCACGCGAACGCTCAACGCCTACGGCAAGCGGGCCGGGCTGTTCAAGAACATCACGCCTGCCGGCGACGACTTCCGCGAAGGTCTGACGGCCGTCATTTCGGTGCGTGTTCGCGAGCCGCAGTTCGAAGGCCAAACGAAAACCAAGCTCGGCAATAGCGAGGTCGAGGGCATTGTCAACTCGGCCGTCGGCGAAAGCCTGGCCCGGTTCCTCGAAGAAAACCCGAAAACGGCCCGCGCCATCGTTCAGAAGGGGCTCCTGGCGGCCGAGGCCCGCGAAAGTGCCCGCAAGGCGCGCGCGATGGTCCGTGAACGCAAAGGCGCGCTGACCGGCGGCGGATTGCCCGGCAAGCTCCGCGATTGCAGTAGCCGCGAGGTCGACAAGTGCGAACTTTATCTGGTCGAAGGGGACTCGGCCGGCGGAAGTGCCGAAGGAGGACGTATCCGCGAGTACCAAGCCATCCTCCCGCTGCGCGGCAAGATTATCAATGCCTACAAATCGCGCGACGACCGGGTGTTGGCCAACGAAGAAGTCCGCAGCATGATCTCGGCCATCGGCGCCGGCATCGGCGCCGAAATAGACCTGGCCAAGCGACGCTACGGCAAAATCATCATTATGACCGACGCCGACGTCGACGGCTCGCACATCCGTACGCTGCTGCTGACCTTCTTCTATCGGCAAATGTACGACCTGGTCAAAGGGGGCCACGTCTACGTCGCCCAGCCGCCGTTGTTCCGTGTCCGACGCAAGAAAGAAGTCTATTACATCCAAACTGAAGAAGAGATGAAGGAACAACTGCTCGACGCCGGCCTCGGCGACGCGGTTTTCGAGCCGGGCGACGGACGCACCATCGAAGGCCCGGAGATGGAACACCTCTGCCGTACGCTGGCCGCGCTCGAAGAATCGCTCGTCGCACTCGAACGCCGGGGTATCAGCCTTCGAGCACACGCCGCGCGGCAAGACCCCGTCACCGGGCGGCTGCCCGTCTACCACGTATTTCTCGGCCCCCATGAGAAATGGTTCACCGCGCGAGAGGAACTAGACGCCTTTCTGGCCGAACAGGAAGCAACCTCCGGCAAGGAACTCGAAGTGAGCGACCGGCTGGGCGAAGCAGCCGAGGACAACGGCCAGCCGGCCGAACGCGTGCATATCGTCGAACTGCACGAAGTCCGCTCGATCAACAATCAACTCGCCGAACTCCGGAAACTGGGCTTCGAAATCGATGCGATGCTGGCCCAGGAACGCACGGGCGTTGAAGAAGCGCGATACTACCTTCGCCGTGGCGATACGGCGACCGGCCTGAACGACCTTCGCGGTTTGCTGGCCGCGGTTCGGGCCGCCGGCGAAAAGGGTCTGCAGGTGACCCGCTTCAAAGGCCTCGGCGAAATGAACGCCGAAGAACTCCGCGACACGACGCTCGACCCGACCAACCGCACGTTGGTGAAAATCACCATGGAAGACGCCGGCGCGGCCGACGACCTGTTCCGCGTGCTCATGGGCGACAAAGTCGAACCTCGCCGCGAATTCATCGAAAAACACGCCCTCGAAGTCAAACGGCTCGACGTGTAACCGGGTACCGACCCGCCGTTTCCAGAAACCTTGGCCTGGCGGTCACGCCTCTTGGGCCTGGGTGTCCAGTGTAGGCTGTTTGTTTTGCATTGTCTGCCGCCGACGCGCGTTGCGGTCAGAATACGGTCCGAACGACCTCGAAGAGTTTCCCCCGTCGTGGAAGAAAAAACGTGATGATCCGTAATGTACTCGTGGCCGTGTTGCTTCTGGTGGGCGTTCCGTCGAGCGCCGTGCCCGGGCTCTTGCCCGGCTTTGCGCAGCACATAGCCTTCGACGAGCAGGTGCGATGGACCCGGCTCGGCAGCGGTGTGCGGGTGTTCGTCGACGCGCCGGCCACGTTGACGGCGGCCGAGCGTTTGCTGGTCGTCTACGCCACGCCCAACGGAAACACGCTCGAACAAACGCTCGGCTGCGCGCGGGCGAAGGAACTCGATGGGCGATACGACATCCAGCACGTCGCCGCGCAGATCCGCCGCTATCGGCAGCTCGACACGGCGCGCGACGTGATTCTGGCCGTGGTTCAGTCGCCCCAGTTGAGCTGGCCGTCGTTTCGCCGCGATCAGCGCGGTGCCGACAATATCATCCGTGAATTGGTCGTGGGACTCACCAAGGAATTCGCTGCCGACCGTGTTGTTCTGGCGTGTCACAGCGGGGGCGGCTCGTTCGTGCTCGGCTACGTCGGCGCGGTCCGTGCCATCGACCCGTCCATCGAGCGAATCGTGCTGCTGGATGCCAACTATGCGTATTCCGACGACCGGCACCACGGAGACCGCCTGTTGAAGTGGCTCGACGGCGACCCGAAACGCCACCTCGTGATCGTGGCCTACGACGACCGCGAGATCACGTTCAAAGGGCAGAAGATCGTCGGGCCCACCGGCGGCACGTTCCGGGCCTCGGGGCGCATGCTCGACCGGTTCCGCCGCGACCTGGAACTGACCGAAAAACAGCACGGCGCGTTTCGCCACACCACGAACCAAAACGGTCAAATCCAATTTTTCATCCATCCCAATCCCGAAAACAAGATTCTCCACACCGCGCTGGTCGGCGAGATGAACGGCCTGTTGCACGGCATGACGCTTGGCACCGAGTGGGAAGCCAAGTGGGGCCGATTGGGCGGTCCGCGGGCCTATACCGATTGGGTTCAACCGCAACCGTTTGTGGAAACTGAGGCGGCCCGGCCCGACGCGCCCGAGCTTCGGCTCGCGCTGCCCAATCGCCCGGCCGCCGCGCCGACGGGCAGCGCGTTCCGGCGACAACTCGCCGGCCTTTCGCTCCGCGAGCGCGAGGAGGCCGTCGCCCGCGAAGTGGCCCGCGGCAACGTGCCGGAGTTCCTGCGCCGGTTGATTCCCATCCGAGTGACGGCCAACGACGAGGCGCTTTCGCGCCACACCGCCGTTTGTTACGTAACGTGCGACTATCTGGCGGTGGGCACCGACGAGGATTTCTTTCGGGTTCCGATGACGGCAAACGCGGCGGCCGCGATTGCCGACGCGTTGGACTGCTCGCTGCTGACCACCAAGCTCTCGGACGACGTGTTCGAGGCGGCCGACTTCAAACTCCAACCGCGACCGCTGACCAAGGATCGCGAGACGGTGGCCACGTTTTTCAAGCATCACCGGCTCATCGAGAAGCAGCTTGCCGGCAAACCTCGCGGGTCGCTGGTCGCCGGAATCAAGAAAGACGTCGTCCTGACCAACCGGCTCAAAGAACGACCGCACAAGGTGGCCATCTACGGTTGGCATTATCCGGGCGGCCAGCCCATTCAGCCTCTGTACATCGGCCATGGGGACCGGTACGTTGACTATAGCCACGGCGTGCGTCTGGTGGCCAATCGGGTGCTCGTTGACGGCAGCCCACGTGAGATTTCGGACGTGCTGGCGCACCAGCGGCTTTCCCGGCTGTTGAGCAACGAAGGGCCGATCGACATGACCGCCGTGCGCCGCGCGGCCGGATGGAAAGAGCCCACCCATCGCAACGATTAACGGAAAGGGGACATGCCGTGACGACTCAGCAAGAGGTTGCCCAATCACGACCGCGAGGACGATCCGTCATCGCTGCGTGCCTGTTGGTGCTTTCATGGTCTGGATTGGTCTTCGCGGCCAAGACGATCCACGTCAGCCCGTCGGGCAACGACGCGTGGTCCGGCAAGTTCGCCGATCCGCAAGCTTCGGCCGACGACGGACCGGTCGCCACGCTCACCCGTGCCCGCGACCTCGTCCGAACGTGGAAACAGTCGGGACCGCTCGACGAACCCATTCGCGTCGTCCTCGCCGACGGCACCTATGAAATCAACGAACCGTTCGTGCTCGCGCCGCGGGACAGCGGGACGAAGGACTGCCCAATTAGCTACGAGAGCGCGCCGGGCGCGAACCCGATCATCTCGGGCGGAAGAACCCTCGGCCCTTTCGTGCCCGGCGAAGACGGCCTGTGGAAAACCGTCGTGCCCGAGGTCGCGGCCGGCAAGTGGTATTTCGAGCAATTGTTCGTCGACGGACGCCGCGCCGTCCGCGCACGAACGCCCAACCGGTTCTACGACTACATGGGCCAAACGTCCGAGGTGCCCGTCGACGGCCAACCCGAGCGGTTCAAACGAACGACGCAAGTCCGGCCGAACGTCCTCGAACGGCTCAAGGGTCTCGGCGAGGCGGAACTGGGCGACGTGACGCTCGTGGCGTACCACAAATGGTGCATCAGCCGGCGCTTTCTGAGAGGAATCGACCCCGCGTCGAACCACATCATCACGGTCGGCGAGAAACTGAAAGAGTATTCCGGCTGGCCGGTCGGCACGCGTTTTCATCTGGAGAATTTCAAAGCGGCGTTGGACGAGCCGGGCGAGTGGTATCTCGACCGCGACGGAACGCTTTTTTACAAGCCGCTGCCTGGCCAGGACATGTCGACGGCCCGCGTCGTCGCCCCGGTGGCCGACCAGCTCGTCGCGATTCGCGGCGAGCCGGAAAAAGGCCGGTTCGTCGAGCACGTCACGCTCAAAGGGCTCGTGCTGAACCATAACGCGTGCCGCCTGCCGGCCGAAGGCTATGCCCCGTTCCAGGCCGCCTTCGCCACCGAGGCGGCCGTCATGGTCGACGGCGCTCGGAACGTCTCGATCGCGGATTGCCAGATCGGCCGGACGGGCAGCTACGGCGTTTGGTTCCGGCGGGGTTGCCGCGATTGCCGGTTGGAGCGGTGCTATCTGCATGATCTCGGGGCGGGCGGGGCTCGGATCGGCGAAGGAGTAATCCGCCCCGACCCGGCCGAGCAAACCAGCCACGTCACGCTCGAAAACAACATCATCCACCACGGCGGCCGCACCTACACGTCGGCCGTCGGCGTCTGGATCGGCCAAAGCGGCGACAACACGGTCACGCACAACGATATCGGCGATTTTTTCTACACGGGCATCTCGGCCGGGTGGCGCTGGGGATATGCCGAGGCACTGGCCAAACGCAACACGATCCGCTTCAACCGCGTGCATCACCTCGGCCAGGGCGTGTTGAGCGACATGGGCGGCATCTACACGCTCGGACCCTCCGAGGGAACCGTCGTCGGCAACAACGTCTTCCACGACATCTACGCCTATTCCTACGGCGGCTGGGGACTGTATACCGACGAAGGCAGCTCGGGCATCACGATGGAAAACAACCTCGTCTACAACACAAAGGACGGTAGCTTCCTCCAACACTACGGTCGCGAGAACACGATCCGAAACAACATCCTCGTCAATAGCCAATTGTGCCAGCTCGGAGCGGGACGCATCGAGAAACACCTGTCGTTCACGTTCGAGCGAAACATCGTCTACTGGAAAACCGGCCCATTGCTGTCGAGGCACTGGCACCGGGCCAAGATCAAGTCGGACTACAACTGCTACTTCAACGCCGCAGGCAAGCCCGTGAAGTTCGCCGGCATGGACTTGAAGTCGTGGCAAGCCAAAGGCCACGACCAACACTCGATCATCGCCGATCCGCGATTCGTTGATCCGGAGCACCAAGACTATCGCCTTCGCCCCGACTCGCCCGCGCTGAAGCTCGGTTTCAGACCTTTCGACCCGAGCCAGGCGGGCGTCCATGGCGACGCCGACTGGGTGCGAAAGGCGGCCGACGCCCCGATGCCCAAGCTGGAACTCCCGCCGCCGCGGCCGAAAGACGGCACGGCGGGCCGAGTCCGTACCGGAAAACAGGTTCAAGGGTGCCTGGACCATAGCGAAGCGGTGGCCCAGGCGCCGTGAGAACGGGGTCCTCGCTTCGCTCGTTCCCACCCGAGGTCGTAAGAGGGGCTTTCGGATAGGCTCCGATGTGGAGCATTGTCGCTGAGTGGGCATTACCTGCCGAATTGAATAAGGAGCCCTCGCATGAACCTCGCCTACCGAACGTTACTGCCGTTGATCGCCGCGCTATGTCTGCTCTTGCCAGTGGCCGAGCTGCGTGCCGACTCGGGCCAGTCGACGCGGATCGACGAGACCCAACAACAGGATTCGGCCGCCAAGAAACGGCCGCCCTACCTCGTCTATCGCGACAAAAGCGATTACATCCTCCGCGAACTCGACCTGCGGCCCGGCGACGTGGTCGTCGACATCGGCGCCGGCGACGGTTGGTGGGCGGCCAAGATGGCCCGACGGGTCGGCGTCGAGGGAACCGTCCACGCCGCCGAAGTCAGCCAGACACAAGTCGACAGGATGAAAAAGAAGTACGCCAAGCTGACGCAACTCAAACCGTACCTGTGCCCCAAAGACGGCACGGGCCTCGGCGAAAATACGTGCGATTTGGCGTTCATCTCGAAGACCTACCATCACCTGCCTCAGGACAAACTGGTCGACTATCTGCGCCGCCTGCGCCGCGTGATCAAGCCGACCGGCCGGGTTGTCATCGTCGAGGCGTACGCCGACCTGGCCTCGGGCCGGTGGAAGGAACACGCCTTCTCGCCCGGCCGGCTGGCACTGCAGGCCGAAGAAGCCGGCTGGACGCTGGTCCGCTGCGAGATGGTCACCGGCTCGCGGCATTTCATGGCCATCTTCGCCCGCCCCGAGAACTTCATCGAAAAAAAGACCGACGAGAAATCGAAGAAGCAGCCGCAAGGAAGAAGCGAGACGTGAGCGTTCCGACTTTGTCTAAGGAAAGGGAAA
>JAFGIR010000323.1 GCA_016929515.1 Pirellulales bacterium
CACGGGTTCTTCCACCAAGGGCACGGCCAGGTTGGTTTCCCAGAGCAGATTCAGTTTGTTCACGGCGACGGCCGCGACCTGCACGCCGGGCAGATTCATGCGTCGCCGCACGAAAATGATGGTTTGGCCGAGGGAGGTCAGGGGCTGGAGGAAGACACTGTCGTCGAAGGCCGACGCGTCGAGGCGGAAATTGCCCAGCGACGACTGCAGTTCGTATTTGCTCAGGGTCTTGTCGGCGACAAAGAACTGGTCGCGAACAAGCAACGGGAATCGTATCAGGTTGGGTTCGTCGCTCGTCTTGAGCTGGGCGACCTGTTCGAGCGGCTGTTGTTTATTGGTTCCACTGACCCGGTAAGCCACGACGCGTCCCGAATCGGTGGTGGCCAACATGCGCGTGCCGGACACCAAGGGGGGCGCGTCGACGTGGCCTTCGATTTCGATCTGCTGGACCTCGGTAAATGCCGGCGTGTCCTTGTCGCCTTCGAGCGAAAAGACGCGCAGCACGGCGCTTCGATAACCCCGGTTTTCGGCAATCACCAAGAGCCGGCTGATGATGACCGGCGCGGCGGTGACGGTTCCCGGTTCGTGCGCCAGGTAGACCACGTCCTCGCATTTTCCTTCCGGCGAAAGGACGTAGAGATTCGAGTGTTCGGCCACTTGGTAGATGCGACCACCCTTGACGTCGATTGCCGGAGCCGACGTGAGTTTCTGCGGGATTTGGATGAAGCCCGACGACTCGCCCGACACCAAATTGACCGTCACGAGCCGGCCCGAGGAAGTCGCCACGAGCACTCGATTGCCCTTATCGAGCACGGGATGGGCGCTGAACGCCTCGCCCAACACCTGTTGCCACCGCACGCGCCCCGTGGTGGCTTCGACGCGAACCAGCGCCTGGCGGTGGCCGTCGACCACCAGCGCATCGCTTCCCGGGGCGTTGCTCACGGGTATCGGGACGAAACCGAGGCTGGCTCCTTGCGCGCCGTAGCCGACGAAGCGGCGCCAGAGAACCTGGCCCGTCGCCGCGTCCAATCCATAAGCAGCACCCTCGGCCAGTGCGTAGACGATATGGCCCGAGGCGCCGGGCACCTCGCCCTGTTGATCGCGCCGAGCGATGGCGACGGCCGTCTTGTCGGCGGCGTCCGGTTGGGGTACCTCGGCCGGTTTGGCCTGCTGGACGATTTTGACGGCCGCCTGCTGGGCATCGGATACTCTGAGAATGGCTTCGTGCAACTGTTTGTTGTCGATCAGGTCGGGATATGATTTCAGCAGCATGCGCCGGCTGTTGTAGGCTCGCTCGGGTTCGCCCTTCTCGATCAACTCGTCCATCGACTTGACGGCCTTGGCCAATTCATCGTCACGGGCAATCGCGCGTTCGGTAATTTGCAGCGAGGCGGCGATGTCGTCCAGGAGCGCCTTGGGGCGTTGCGATTTGAAAATATGCTCCTCGACCAATTTCACGGCTTCGCGTGTTTTTGCAACGAGCGCGGGGTCGGACTTTTGACGTGCTTCGTCGGACAACCCCTTCGCAATGGTCGGCAAGAGCGATTTCAACTCGCTCTTGGCCTCGCCAAACGATTTCTCGCTCTTGATTTGGTCCAGGACCTCTTTGGCCACTTCGAGTGATTTGGCGGGGTTCGTCGTCATTTCAACCGCTTGGCGCAGCCGGGCCAAACCTCGCCGCACCTTGGCAAGACTGGCCTGGGCGTGGCCCGGATACTTGCTCAGGAACGTATCGTACTGATCGATGGCCTTGGTATAGGCCCCAGCCCGGTAGAATTCGTCGGCTTTTTCGAGCATCTGGTCGCCGCTTTGGCCGAACAGCAGCCAGACCAGCGCGCCTCCGCCAAAGATGAGCACCAGAAGCGCGCCGCCGCCGATGAGGATGAGCGAGGAGTCCCAGGGGTTTTCCTTGCGTTCCCGCTTTCGATGGGGGAGAATCGCGCTGAGAAGGCCCGCCAACCCTTTCTTTCGCTTCACCGCCAGGCGCGTTCCGTCGTCGTCCTGCACGTCCAGCCCGTGACGGACCGGTTTCTTCCTGGCGACCGGCGTGTCCATGACAACATCGCCTTCGACGATGTCACCTTCGACGACGTCACCTTCGAGGATATCGCCTTCGAGTACTGGTTGCACGTCGCTTGCGGCCGGCGTTTCGACGGGGGGGAGCGTTTCGGCGGCCGGCAGTGGCTCGGCTTCTTCCAGTTCAGCTTCCCACGTTTCGACGACCGTGTCTTCATCTTCCTCGTCTTCCGATTCCTCGGCGGCCGGAGCGAAACCCAAATTGCTTTCCTCCGATTCGGGTGGTTCCTGGACGCGGGTTTCCGACGAGGCCTTTTCTTTTAACTTGCGTTCGGTCGCATCGGCCGCTCTGAGCAACCGTTTGGCCAGAACCGGCGTCAAATAGCCCTTCTTGACCAGCCGTTTTGCCACGGCTTCGGCGGGGATCGGCTTGGGCGACTCGTCCACCTGGCGCCGGAGCTTGCGGATGGCGTCGCTCGGAATCAGGTCCTTCTTGATCAGAAGTTTGAGGAATATCTTGGCGGAAATCATGAGGTTTTTCTACGGTCCCTTGGTTGTGAGAAACACGGGGCTCCAGGGCCCCACGCGTTCTCGTTCGAATCAGCGCGACCAGCACGCCCAAGACAGCAAGTTCTCTCGCGGAGTGGACACGCCCGCGGGCGGCGTCTCCACGTCAAACGCGCGTCAAAAATCGTCCTCACTCACCGTGGCCAGTTTGATCGTTTCCATGTTGACGTCGTTGCAGGCGTCCAACACCATCACCACGACCTTATGAATCGCGTCGCCGTCGGCTTTCACGAGCACGCTGTTGATGGGCGGCGAGTTGCTGCCGGGCACGCCCGCCTGCGCCTCGCGGAGCTTGACGAGAAGATCCTGCTCGCTGGGGGCTTCGCTCTCGTTGATCCAAACGGTGCTGTCCCGGTCGATCCGGATGATGATGTTCCCTTCCTCGGGGTCGACGACGGTTGCCTGCGTCACGGCGTTGTCTTCGCTCGGCTTGGGAATCTCCAACGACTTCTGCAGACTGAAGGCCGCCGTGATCATGAAGAAGATCAGCAAGAGAAACGTGACGTCGACCATCGGCGTCATGTCCATCTCCGATTCCTCGCGCTCGCGCTTGCTGAAGTCGACCGGCTCGATCTCGTCGAACGTGTCCGGCAGGGCACGCTTCGATTGCTCTGCCTTACCGGCGTCCCTCGGAGCGGATGGCCGACGCGCGGCGGCACCTGCCGCGCCGGCGACCGGAGCGACGGTGATCGCGCGGCACTTCGGGCAGCGGATCTTCGCGCCGGCGAAGCGATCGTCGACCTTCAAGGTCTGACGGCATTGGGAACACGTGAATTGAACGGCCATGGTGGATGCTTGCCAGGTCTGGAAACGGACTCCGTCTAATCCTTCTTTTCGAATACGGCGATATGGAGCTTGGCGTCTTCCATGATGTCGGCTTTGGACACGGCCTTGCTCACTTGGTCGATGTATTTATGCCGGACTTCCTGACTGCCCTTGATCAGGATGGCCGATTTCTCCGCGCTGAGAAAACCCGCCTCGACTGCGGCGACGATGGCTGCTTCCTGCTGTTTGGGGTCGTCCGGCAGCGGCGGACTATTGGTGCCGTCGCCCAAATGAACGGCGGCCGGGAGATTGCCTCCGCGGGCAGCGACCGTGATGATGACCGACGATTGCAGACTGACGCCGCCCCCGTGTCGCGCCGGCGGCAGCTCGACCGACGTGCTCTGGTCGGGCGTCGACGAAACCAGGAAGAAGATCAACAGCAAAAACACGCAGTCGATCATCGGCGTGATATCCAGATCCGCCGTGTCCTTCATGGGGCGCCGCCCCAGGACCGGCTGATCGTCGTCCTGAAGGAGTTCCTCCAGGTCCTCGGAGCTCATGATTTGCGAGTCGTCCGTCATGATGGCTTATGCCCGTGCTATTTCTCAATGGGTGCTTGAATCAGGAGAGCCTTGATCGTTTCGAGCAGTCGGGTCATGCCCACGCCGACCAGGTCCTCCAACTTGCGGATTTTCACGGTGATATAGGCGGTCGACAAGACCAAGGGAATGGCGATGGCCAGACCACAGGCGGTGGTGATCAGGGCGAAGCTGATGTCGGACGCCAAACCGATCGGATCGACTTTCTGACCGCTGGACAGATTGCGGAAGGCTCCCATCATGCCCATGACCGTACCGAGAAGCCCGACCATCGGCGCGGCCTTGATCACGGTATAGACCCAGCTCAGCCGGTACTCCAAGTCGGAGAGGACGTCGCGCTGGAAGCGGTCGGTAATGAGCGTGCGGATTTTGCGATAGCCCAGGTCCCGGTTGGTCACGGCCAACAGGGCCAACTGCGACATGGCTCGGTCATCCTCGTCGCACATGGCCGTGGCTGCCTCGAAATCGCCGGACGCGAGATGTTCGTCGAGCGTATCGAGGAATCCTTCTTGTTCTTCCTCGCTGCGGAACCGGGATTGGCTGACGCGACGCCAGACGACGATCACGCAGAACGCGCCCCACAGGGCCATCATTGCCAAAACCGCATAAATTACGTTGCCGAGAAAAGCGTTTACTGTTTCCATGGTTCGTGTTACTCTGAGTTACTCGGGTATCGTGGTCAATAAACGAATGACTGGCGCATTACGTAGAACTGATAGCCGTCGCCGTCCGATTTGATGCCGAAGAGCGTCGAACGGACTTTTTGTCCGCGTGCTGCGTCTTTTTCCATCACGGCGAGTTGCTGATACAACGGAGGAGGCAGGAACTTGTAGATGACCTTTCTTCCCACGTCGATATTCGCTCGCGTCAACAAATCGCGGTCGGCTCGTTCGAGGCTGCCCTGGGTCCAGGTGAATCGGTATCGCTTCTCCGCCTCGCGAGGACCCTTGCGCGTGACGGGGCGTGGCTGGGACAGTTTGGAAATATAGAGGAGTTGGTCGTCCTCTTGGAGGATACCCAATTCGATTTTGAAATAATCGAGTTGGCGAGCGTAGGCTTCCAGGGTGTTGCCCTTGTCGAACCGGAGTTCCCATTTGCGGCGCGCGCCTTTGCGTCCCCTGCCGGTGCCGCCGCCGCCTTTGCCCGTCCCCTCGCCCGACACGCCGCGTTCGAGCATGGCCGACCGCGTGGCCATGGCATCTTCGACGGCGTCGAGGATTTCGTCCAATTCCTCTTCGACGAGGTCGGTTTCCATGGGCGGAGGCGGCTCGATGTCATCGCCCGGTCCCCACGGATCGTCTTCCTGATCGCCGATTTCTTCCATCACCACCGGCACGGCCTTCTCGCTGCCCCACACCTGGTTCGTCAGCCACACGATGAGCATGATCGACACCAGGGTACCCAATAGTATCAATAGGGCAATCAACATGCTGGAGACGCGATCGTAGCGCGACACGGTCAGGCGGTAGAGCGGCCTGGCGGAGGATTCGCCAGATCCCGATCGGTTTGTTGGGCTGTTGTTGGCCATGGTCGATGGTGGGTTGCTTGCGGGAGGGTAGCGGTCCGGAAGGTCAGAATTCAGTATCGGGGCGAATCGACAGATACCACGCCTTCCATTGCTCGATGGCCCGGCGCCGCTCCTCGAGCGTCGGATTGTCGGGAAGGCCAAATCCACCGAACCGGCGGGTCAACCGACGAAGCCCATCCCTGGCCGTCAGGACGACGTCCGGGTCTTTGTCATCCAGTGCCAGAATGAGCGTTGGTATGTTGTTCAAATTGCCGGTGAACACGAGCATCTTGATGGCGGCCATGCGTTTCTCGGGCGAGGGATTCGACGTCAGGGCTCGAAATTGTCTCTGATGTTCCGAGGTCAGCAGGTTGCTTCCCTTGCCCTTGAGTTGCTCGAATTGCTCGACCGCCGCGGTCAGATCCTCGGCTTTCTGCTGGCTCATGGCGGCTTCCATGGCCGCGTAAGGCCCCAGCAAGGTTTTCGTTCGGACCTGGCCGTCGGCGCCCAGGACTTCCTTGCCTGCCTTCGGCACGCCGATTCCGCCAATCAAGGTTCCGTCGCCGAGACCTTGAGACTCCCGGATGCTTTTGCGCGTCGAACGCAGGAGAAACAGGGCGCCAAAGGCCGTGTTGACTTCGTTGCCGCACTGGCCCGCCGCGAACCAACTTCCATCTTTCCGCTGCGTCTTCCTCAGGTAATTGACCCCGTCGTTATACCACTTGGGCCCCTCGACCTTGGCTGGATCTTGGTGCGCCCTGCCCTCGGCCAACTCGCGAAAGCTGCTATAGCGTTCGAGTGCATACATGTAGTAAAGCACTTCCATCTGCGGCTGGATCGTATAGTTCTTCGCGATCCAGCCGTCGCCGCGCCCCTGGGCCGCGCGAATCATGCCGAGATCGGCACTCGTGTCGACCTTCTGTTTTGCGCGACGTTCGGGCTCGCGCTGGCGGATTTCCCTCAGCGCGGCGGGCCGCCCGTCGTTGCCATGCGAGATTTCGGGGGTCATGCCGCACAAGTCGGCACAGATATAGAGGCTCCCGAGTCCCGCGGCAGCCAACGAATGACGAACCTCGGTCTGCGGAAGCAACTTGTAGTCCTTGGCAATACGGCCCTGGTATCCCCACGCGCCGGATGGGTCTTGGGTCTTCAGCAACCAATCCGCGACATGGTCAACCACCTTCTGCGGCACCTTGTGGCCGGCTTGCTTGGCCTCCCAGATACCGAGCACGCCGTATTGCGTCATCGACGTGTCGCCCGTTTCCAAGGAGTCGTATCCCCAGCCGCCATGGGGCTTCTGCTTCTTTTGAAGCATCTCTAGTAACGTGTCCAATTCGGCTGCGTATCGGCCCGGGTTGTAGCTGGACAGATAGATGATGGACAAGCCGGTGCTGTAGATATCGAAAAGGGGCGATTTTTCGCGGGCCCTCTGAGCGATCATCTCGGCCGCTTCGACCATCTTGGGATCGTTCTCTTTGTTTTTCAGCAGCGCCAAGCCGATCAGCGCCATCCCGCCCGGCTTCTCGTGCTTCGCGCTTTTCAGAAAAACCATTGCCCGCTCAACCATTCGGACCACTTCGGGGCTTTTGGTCGTGTAGCCGAACGAAGGCGTTGCGAAGAAGGCAAGGCCGAGGGCGCAAGACAGAACAAGAGCACCCGCCCATCGCGACAGAGCGCGTTGCGATACGTTCCTCTCCATGAGCTTACCTCTAGAGCATGAGTGTTCCGAGCTCAATGCAACAAGAATGGCTACCGGGGCCCAAAGGGAACGAGCCAGTGGGGGGGCATCATGGACCCCAGCAAACTGTGAGGATAACCCCTCCTGGGGCACGTGTCAAGCACCGGCCACTCGTTCTAGGGCGTCGTTCCCATCGGGCCGAAGTGCGTTGCACTTGTCCTAACTCGCGGTCTGCCCAACCTTTGGGACAACTTGCCAGAAAAACTCGACACTTTTGAACGGCCAAGAAATTTGCGATGTGCCCAGTCTGGACGCCAAACCGCGCGATTTGTCGGTTTCTTGCTCGCCCAGAACTCCAGAATCGACAGGTCGTCGATCGGCGCGAGCCTTGGCGCGACGACCAAACGTCGGGTCTCGCTCGACCGAGGCGGACCCGCCCGCACAAACGGCCTCGAAATGCCATTTCTCCAGGCAGTCCGTGCCTGTCAATTGGTCATTGTTTGCGCAGACCATGCTTCTTTAACCAAATGTCCCAAGCTTTCAAATTCACGCAAGTTCTTTGAAGACAGTGGGTAACGATCGGCGACTGGCGACCCTTCGCGGCTTTTGGGTACACCTCTTGCAAAGGCCTTTTCCAATGATTGACCGCTGCTCGATCGAGAACCAAGCCCACAACGAAAAGGTGCCCGATGAAACCGATGCGAACACTCGCGTGGATGTCGTTGTTGATCGGGGGCTTCAGTCTCGCGACCGTTTTCGATGGCGGAGCAAGCTGGGCCCATGCCGAAAACGTGGAAGTCAAGGCGGTCACTTGGGGGCAGATGACCGTCGACGAAAAACTCGACGCGCTCCAAGCGTCAGCACTCAAGTTGGACGAGTCGGGGGCCGTCTCGGGCTCCGGCATCTATGTCGACAGCGACGTCCTGTGGGTCTGCCTGGCTGCCTTTCTCGTCTTCTTCATGCAAGCCGGTTTCGCCATGGTTGAAACGGGCTTTACCCGGGCAAAAAACGCCTGCAACATCATTATGAAGAACTTGATGGACTTCTGCCTGGGTACGCTGGCTTTCTGGATCGTCGGTTTCGCCCTGATGTTTGGCGTCAGCTACCATGGATGGTTCGGGACGAGTGGCTTCTTCTACGACGCAGGCAACAACAGTTTCGACTGGGCATTTCTGCTTTTCCAAACCGTCTTCTGTGCCACGGCGGCAACGATCGTCAGCGGGGCCATGGCCGAACGGACCAAATTCATCGGCTATCTGGCCTACACCGTGGCCATTACCGTGATCGTCTATCCGATTTTCGGTGGCTGGGTCTGGAACGGGGCCGGTTGGCTCGCAGGGCTCGGCTTCCGCGATTTTGCCGGCTCGACCGTGGTTCATTCGGTCGGTGGTTGGGCCGCTTTGGCTGGCGCCATCGTCCTAGGGCCTCGCATGGGCAAGTATGTCGGCAAAGAAATCAAGGCCATCCCCGGCCATAACATCCCAATCGCCGCCTTGGGCGTGTTCATCCTTTGGTTCGGATGGTTCGGGTTCAACCCGGGCAGCACCACGGCCATCGGCGGCGGCGACTTCGCTCTGATCGCGGTTGCGACCAACATCTCGGGTGCGGCCGGCGCGTTGGGGGCCATGATCTGCTCGTGGATCTGCTTCAAGAAACCCGATATCTCGTTTACCCTCAACGGAGCCCTGGCCGGGCTGGTGGCGATCACGGCCGGGTGCAACTGCATCTCGGTCCCCTACGCCGCCCTGACCGGCCTGTTGGCCGGCTTCCTCGTCGTCGGGGCTTGCGTGCTGATCGATCGCCTCCGAGTCGACGATCCCGTGGGTGCCATCTCGGTCCACGGCGTCTGCGGAGCGTGGGGAACGCTGGCCGTCGGGCTGTTTGCCGGCGACGCAGGCCTGTTCTGCGGAGGCGGCCTCGGACTGCTCGGAACCCAGGCCCTGGGCGTTGCCGTCGCCTTTCTCTGGGCGTTTCCAGCGAGCATGGGCATCTTCCTGGCGATCAAGGCGACGATCGGACTCCGCGTGAGTCCGGAGGAAGAGGCCGAAGGCCTCGATCTGATCGAGCACGGCATTCATGCCTATCCTCCGTCGATCGTGACCGTGACCGGCGCCGTGGCCCCGGCCGCGGGCGTTCCGACCTCGTTTGCGTTGCCGGCGGCTGCCCCGGGAGCGGCCGGCGTGGCCCTGGAGTCGGCCTGATCGGCCTTGAGACGCCTCGCCGAACAAGATACGATGAGAACGCTTTCCAACTCAGGATCGTTCCGAACGAGACCTTGCCGCGCCACGACCTCGCTAATTTCGCAAATGAGGAATTGAACGACCATGAAACTCATCATTGCCGTCATTCAGCCCAACCGGCTCGAAGCCGTCAAAGCGGCTTTGGCCGAAGTGGAAGTTTTTCGCCTCACGGTGATGGACGTCCAGGGGTTCGGTCGCCAGCGTGGGCACACCGAGATGTATCGCGGCCACGAATTCACCGTCAATCTCGTCCGGAAGGTGCAATTGACCATCGCCGTCAACGACGCGTTTCTGCAGCCGACCGTCGACGCCATCATCAAGGGCGGACGCACCGGCCCGGACGGCGCCATCGGAGACGGCAAGATCATGATCCTGCCGTTGGAAGAATGCATCCGGATTCGAACGGGTGAACGGGGCGGCGCGGCGATCTAGAGATAGACAAGCCCTCGCCCATCACGTGCCTTCGCCCGAACGCTCATCGCCATAGACCCGCTTGCCCTGCGGGCGGCGCGGCGACGGCCGCGCCCGGCTTTCCCCATTCCAGGATGATCTGTTGGGCTTGCTCGACCGGTTGAGGCCGGGCCGTCTGCGCATGGGTGGTGGTCGACGCCGCGTCGGGCGGCGGCTGCCAGGCGGCGGCCGGAGTCTTGCCGCGGGAGTCGGGAAACACGACCGGCACCAGCCGATCGGCCAGCACCACGTTTTCCGCCGCCGGCGTATTTCGCGGGATGCGGTGGATCAGGTTCGGCTCGGGCCACGCGCGACGGCCCGCGACGGCCAACTGCCGGCTCGGGGGCCGGACCGATCGAGTTGGAGCGGGCGCGTTGGCGTCGCCGGACGCAGACGCCAACAAGGTTTTGGACTCCGTTTCGGGCGACGTGGTGCGTTGTGGTTGCAGGTCCGGGTGTCCTTGGCGAATCCAGGCGAGCCATTGGTTCTGGAGTTGGCTAAGACTGGCGGGGCCATAATGGCGCCGCGTGGCGGCGGCCCATTGGTCGCCCTTGAGGGCGTCTTCCAGAAAGGCGATGAACCGGCGACGCCCGCCTTGCTGGATCAAGTAGTCGGCCAACGAGAACCCCTCGGCGTAAAGGGGCATCACGTCGGGCGGATACTCGGTCATGGCGAACAGATGGTTGAAGGCAATGCCCCGGCCCGTGCACAAAAATTGCTTGAGCATGCGGTAGTGCTTGTCCCGCTCGGCCGAGCACTCGGTGCTCGTGGCGGCGCCTTCGTCGGCCCAACGCGGCAGCGGCCGCCGAAAATGGCTGGCCAGAACCATGTGGGTAATCTCGTGCGGCAGCACCGAATCGAAAAGCCGCTCGCGCGATCCTTGAATGTTCATCCGCCAGCCAAACACCTCGCCGTGGTCGAACAGAAACGTCGTCGCCCCGCCGGCTCCCAGGTTTTCGCCCACCCGAACCGTCATGGGGCAGGGGGCCGACCAGTCGGGCATCGGCTTGCCCAACCACGAAACGGCCAGGTCGTGACGGTATTTCTCGGCCGCTTGGGCAATCTTCTGGGCCAGCGCCGGGTCGGACGTGTTGACCACGAAGTTCCGGCTCCGCGCGCTGGCGCCCATCGACGCAAACAGCAGGGCAACCAGCAAAAGCAACCAAACGCAGCGAGTCGGACCGGCGGCGAACGCCGCTCTACGAGCGAAGATGCGAGCTTCCATGCTCTTGTGCCTCGAAATGGGTGAGTCGAATGGCAGTCGGCCACGTCCTTGCGACCGTAAGCAACGCCGGCCAGATTATGCAAACCGCGGACCAAACCAAACGCTTGTGCCGCCCTCGCGAGTCGCGCCCCGGTTTTACCCTCCTCGCGCCGGGCGTCGGCCACAAACCGGCTCGGCCCGTCTTGTAAGGTTTACAAAATCTAATCCATCGCCAACGAATCACAAACCCCGATTCTCAGACACATTACCCCATCGCTCTGCTGCACATTGCGAGCCTCGGACCGGCGCGATGGGCCCGAGGCCGGGCGAAGTGGGGCTTTTGCGCCAATTCACGCCTTTTGGAAGGGCATGGTTTCTCTTCGACGAAAAGGCGTTTCCCAGAGCGGATTCGTCACGACATCTTCCATTCGGGGGGCGCATTTTGCTTCGCGGCTCGCGTTCTCATCACAAATAGGGCCGGTGTTGTCCACCCTGCGACCCTACTGACTGCCAACGCGCCGGCGGGCACTCAGGCGGCGGCCTGATGAGCGGCGCGGCCCGAAGGGACCGCTCCCTGACGCAGCGCGGCTCGGTTGGGGAGATCGCTCGGCTTGGGAGAGCGCGCTTTGCCGGGGAGCGACGGGCAAGGCCAGCAGGGCCACCAGCGAGGCAAGGAGTTCGAACGCGCCGACCACGGCGGGATGAAGTCGGGCCGACGGCGTGGAAGCGTCGGGCAAGTCCCAAGTCTGGTGTTCCCAGCCGTCGCGGGTTCGTTTCCAGTCGGACGCGGTCGACGTCGGCTCGGTCTGCGCGACCGGAACCTCGGTCAGAATCCAGCCCAACAGGACCAGCCCCAGCAACAATCCGGCCGTTCGTCTCAGTTGCATCTCTTGGAACTCAAACCGCCCCGGCGCGGCGGACAGACCGCCGTTTGGTGGAAAAGAAAGAACTCGCCTAACGCCCACCCGATGCAAGCGCCGCGCCCGGGCGAGGCGTTTGGGGATGGAGAGGGGCGTAAGCCGTTCGGCAGTCAGCGATTGCGACAAGTCGGCGCCGCGAGAATTCGTGAGCCGGTGGTGAGAAAAGGCAACACGCCGCGCGGCCGCTTGTGGCCTCGATGCAACAC
>JAFGIR010000324.1 GCA_016929515.1 Pirellulales bacterium
CGAAAGTAGCGTGGATTGACCGCAACTTTCGCGGAGCGAAAGGCGACAATCCGGCCAAGTTGCTCTTTCCGCAACAAAAACTAATTAACAGTCTACAGTCCCCACTTGGAATATCAACACAAGAACATAGGCATTACTGGAACGATTGCGCCAGTTTCTCGGCTTCGGCCAGGGCCTGGCTCAGACGTTCGGCGGCCACGTCGGGTCCGGCTGCCATTGTTGGCTCGACGACGATCGACCGGACGTCGCGCAAGCCAATGAACCCGAGGACCGCCTCGACGTACGATTTCTGCATGTCGAGCCGCGCCGCCTCCGGCGCGGCGTAGTCGCCGCCCCGGGCGTAAATGGCCGCGACCGGCTTGCCCGCGACCAGGCCCGAATAACCGTGCTCGGGGTCGAACGAAAAGGTGTAACTCGGCTGGATGAGCACGTCGAAATAGTGTTTCAGCCGGTAGGGAATCCCGAAATTCCACATCGGCACGGAGAACACATACTTGTCGGCCGCGAGAAACTGCGCGATAACCGCCTCGACCGCGGCCCATGCCCGGCGCTGGTCCTCGGTCTTCTCCCGGCCGTGCAGAATGGCGTACTTGGCATCGAGCGTCGGCCCGTCCATCGCCGGAAGCTCTGTCGTCCATAAGTCGAGCGTCATGATATTGTCGCCCGGCGCTAGCTGCCGATACGCATCCAAGAATGCCTTCGCGACTTGGAGTGACTTCGACCGCTCGCCTCGCGGCGACGCGGCAATATGAAGAACGGTTGCCATGGGACTGCTCCTCTTGCGAAAATCGAAAATCCGTTGCCCGGATCTTGCCTTCATTATAGGCGCAACACACCAAACGGGTAGAAGTCACTTGGAGAACATTTCAAAACCACGGAAAGGGTGGCTGGGGCATAGCGCAGCAGTGCCCCAGAGCGTCACCACCGGGGCTTCACTTCGTTCCAGCCCCAGCCACCCAAAATCCAATTGCCGGTTTTGAAATGCCCTCCGAAACCACCGTGCAGGGCTCGGCACACCGGAATAGCGCAACGCCGGCCCAGGGCGGCCGGTTCCTGTTCTTCTCGGACGACGGCTCGCGACTCGTCAGCGTCGCCGGGTGCCACTGTTGAAAAGGTGAACTTCGCGTGCCACTGGCTCTGCCAGTGCGGGGACCGAGTTGACGTTCCACCGCTTGCGGGTAGATGCCGGGCAGGGCACACAGCGAAAAACGAGGCGAGGCTCTCGCCGTGTTCAGACCGCTCGTCGTGAAGAGCACTGGCGGAGCCAGTGGCACCCGCGCGTCGAAAAGGCGGTTTTTCGCCCGGAACGCGAGGAGAATTGGGCGTTTTTATCGCGAAACTGTTGTTTCCGGCGAACCGATCTCGTATTCTGGATAAATACTGGATGACTTTGTCCCCGAGAGCCTGGCCGTCCACGCCGGGCAGTTCCCGGCAGGCAACCATGTGGTGGTGATTTTCGACCGTGTCGCAAAACGACGTCTGTCGAGCGTGGTTCCTGCCCGTGTTTGTTTCCCTCCTTGGGTCTTCCCGCCTGCATCCCTATCTCTGTAGAAAACGTAAAAGGTAACGAACATGCTTCAATCACGTCACTGTCTGCCTTCGCTCGTGCCCGTTCTACTGGCTTTTCTTTCGTCAAGTCTTTTTGGCGAAGATCTGCGTTTTCCGCTGCCCGCGCCCGTGCCGGCGCCGCTGCCGGCGCGGAGTAGTCTGCCGCAAAACCCGATGTCGGATCTGACGCGATCGCAAGACTACTCGGCTTCCCGGGTCAGTTCGCATCAGCCGCAGGGTGGGCCGCGCGACAACTACTATATTCCCATAACCGGGGAAGAGGTCACGTTGGCCGACATCAAGGGCCCCGGCGCGATTACCCACATGTGGACCACCCAACGCTGCAGCGGCCGTGAACTGATTCTTCGGATCTATTGGGAAGGCAACAAGCATCCGAGCGTCGAAGCGCCGATCGGAGACTTCTTCGGGGTCGCGATGGGCGTGAACGCGCCGATGGAAAGCGTTCCGATCCAGGTCACCTCGGAGGGACGATCGAGGAACTGCTGGTGGAACATGCCGTTCAACAAATCGGCCCGGGTGACGGTCGCCGCCGCGCCGTCGCTCAAGGAAAACCGCAAACAAGACCCCAACCTCAGAAATGACGCCGAAGCGCTCTATTTCTACGTCGACTATCGGTCCTATCCAAAACCGATTCCCGACATCCACTATTTTCATGCCCGATTCACCGAGACCGATCCTCCGGTACGCGGCAAACCGGTCACGCTGCTGGAGGCCGAAGGCGACGGACATTTCGTCGGCGTGGTGCTCGGCGCCCGAAACCGCGTGTCCGGCTGGTTCGGCGAGGGCGACGACATCTTCACCGTCGACGGCAAGGTCGCGATGATCGGCACCGGCACCGAGGACTATTTTTGCGACGCCTGGGGCTTTCGCCAGTTCAGCTCGCTCTACCACGGAGCCCCGGTCATGGAAGGACGCAGGCCGGGCGATCGGCTCAGCGCCTACCGTTTCCACATCCTCGACCCGGTTCCGTTCCGAAAGACGTTCAAATTGGAAATCGAACACTGGCCCTGGATCAGCCCCGTGCCGAACACGGGCCGCGACTACTATTCGAGCCTCGGCTTTTGGTATCAGAAAACCGTGCATCGTCCGTGGCCACGGCTCGGGCGGATCATCTCGAACGGCCCCTGGGATCCGGACAAAGGCCGCTGGCACGTGCCCGGCGCGCTGGAGGCCGAGGATCTCGAAGTGGTTTCCTACCAGAGCAATGCCAAGGGCAATCCGCGTCCGAGAATCAAGGAAGCGAAACCCAACCTCAGCGGCGACCACATGCTTGTGTTCGACGCGGGCAACGGCGGGCGGTTCTCGTTGAACGTGCCGGCCGAGCAAGCGGGCCGCTACGCGGTCAAGATCTACTACCCGCGAGCACCCGAGTTCGGCATCGTCGGCCTCGAAGTGAACGGAAAGCCCTTCGGCGAGCCGGTCGACACCTATCTGCGAAGAAACGACCTGACTCGTCCGCTCTGGCCGCCGGAGATGCACTGCTTCGAGGGCGTGACCTTGAAGAAGGGGCGCAACGAATTCACGTTCTCGGTAAGCGACAAGAATCGACGCGCCGACGGCTACCAAATCGGCCTCGATTGCATCGTGCTGGAACGCGAGGAGAAATAAGACGTCTCCAGACGTAACATGTCATCCTGAGCGCAGCGAAGGATCTCGTTTGCGCGAGGGGTGGCCGGGGCATAGCGCAGCGGTGCCCCAGATGGTAAAACCCTGAAGTATTTCCGGGACGAAGCACTAGAGCGCATCACGTTTCATTACAGCGGGTGCCACGGCCACGCTTGCGTGAGGCCGTCCGGGAATTCAACCCTTGAAATTGGGGCGCTCATGATCCTGCCACGGCACGAGGCACCCAATTTCGTAGCCCGAAGGGCTCACACTCGGTAGCCCAGGGCAACGCCCTGGGTACGCAAGCGACCCCCTTTCGCTCGTCGCCCTGAAGGGGCTGGACAAACGTGTTTTGCCCTTTCAGGGCGGCCGGAATCAGTGGTTTCTCTACCCCAGGGCGTTGCCCTGGGCTACGATATTCGGCCCCTTCAGGGCCGCCGCGCGCACCGTCTGAATTCCCGGACACCCTTACGCAAGCGAGGGCATGCCACGAGGCCGAGAAAAAGCGAACATGCCCACGCAAGCGAGGGCATGCCACCCGTTCGGCGTGTTTTGGGTGCCACGGGCATCTTGCCCGTGCTATTCCGGGGAGATTTCGTGGGCAACCGCACTGGCGGAACGCCCGTGGCGCCCATTTCAAAACACGTTCTTACCGGTAGAGCTTTCTCAAGGCCTCGGCGGCGGCTTCGTTGCTGGTGCCGGTGACGCGTTTGGCTTGGGTCGTTTTCGAAACGCCCACGATGGCGCCTTGGCTTCGAGCCTTTTGTTTCTCTGCCTCGGAGACGACGTACTCGGCCGGATCGTGGCTGCCTGGCGATTCAGGTTCTTCGGCGCCTTCCGGTGGTTCCGCTTCGGTCGAGGCCGGCTGGCCCTTGGGCCACGTGAAGGACTGCGTGGACTCGTCGTCGTTCGGACCGGCGGCCCCTTGAGACTCGCCCGTTTGTCCCGTCAGTTCAAAGTCGTCGTCGTCCGACGGCGTGACGGGCGACTCCATGATCGACAAGGCGATTCCGGAGATGCCTGCCGCTTCCGCCTCGGCCTTGGCCGTCGCCCGGGGCTCCGCGGCAGGCTTTGGTGAGGAGCCGGCCGTTGCCTTGGCGTCGTCGGTGATTTGCACCTCCAACTCGAACCGCCCCACGCTCAGTTGGTCGCCGTGGTTTAAGGAATGCTCTTTTTCAATCTTCTCGCCGTTGACGAACGTGCCGTTGCGGCTTCCGAGATCGCGGACAATCACGCGTTGCTTCTCAACCAGGATGACGCAATGATGCCGGCTGATTCGACTGCTTTTGGCTCGGAGATCGCAGTCCGGCGAGCGTCCGATGGAGAATTTCGATCCTTTCACCCGAAGACTCCGGCCCGCGTGTTTCCCCCCGACGACAACTAAGCTGACTTGCACGGCATACTTCCTTTCCGAGACGATTGTTGAGGTTTGCGGACATGGTGAACCAAAAATTGATGCCACTGCCCACAAATGTCGGGCTCCCGATGGTCGCCCTGGGATCGGTATTCGTGCGAACCTGGAAAAGACGACATCGTGATCCTTGTGATGACTCGCGCGGAGGGAAACCCTGCCACGGAGCAGTTGCCCATCTGGCGCGACGGCTGACGAAGTCTTCTTCGGTAGCGGCCCCCTGGGCATGGGAAAGCGGGACTCGACTTCCCCCTTTCCGCTCGGCCCAAGAGAGAGGACCCACGGATTGAAAGCCGTCAGCAAATAAATCCTGTTCCTGCGAGGAGGAGGGGCGAGGAGCACTGAAATGCCTCGCCCTCGCACACTTCTTCGGTTCCTGATTGACCCTACGTTTCCATTCTACACTGGCAGCTTGTTTTTCGGAAGGGAAAACACGCCGTCGCCTTGAAGCTGAAGGAGCCAAGTCGGAAGCGACCGCCGTTAAAACCGGCAGCCCTTCGCAAAAGCCGCACCGAGTGGCCGCAGCAAACCAGAGCTTTGCCGTGGTCATTCAAGCCGGCCGCCGAGGCGACAAGAGCACCCCCAAAAAAGAAGACCCGGCCAAGTTTCCCCGGCCGGGTCTTTCTATAAAAATGGTAGTCAAAATCACTCTGAATCAGACGTTAAATCGTAAGGACTGGCTCCACAATGATATCCACGCTGGTGTCGCCACCGACGTGTTTCTAATCATCCTTAGAAAGGAGGTGATCCAGCCGCAGGTTCCCCTACGGCTACCTTGTTACGACTTAGTCCCAATCGCGGAGTTCATCTTCGGC
>JAFGIR010000325.1 GCA_016929515.1 Pirellulales bacterium
ATCTCGCGGGCCGTAGATCGGTTCGCCCCGCTCGTTGCATTGCAGAGGGCCGCGAGGCGGCGCATTGTGACCGCCGGCCGTCGGGCCTTCAATAACGAATCCATCGACGTGGCCGGATGCCTTTCGGGCCAACGCGGTCGCCAGCGCCGAGGACGACACAATGGCCAGGAAACGCGGCCGGTGCAGCCAAGGCAAGTTCGATCCGAATAGTTCCTTCGGATCGAATCGAGCGACGAAGTGATCCGACGGCCCCGCTCCGTGAACGTCGAGCGACAGTTCAACGGGTTTGCCCTCGCTCAATCGGTCCAAAACGCCGGGAATGGCGCGGGGGACGCCCGCTCCCATCAAAACGTAATCTACGCCAGCCAATATCGCGCCGAACGCGGCGGGCAGCGTCGGCAATTGTAGTTTCTCCATGTAGTTGACGCCGACCAACCCGTCGTGATCCTCCCTGGCCAGATAGACCTCGACGAAGTTGCCGACCACGCAAAGCTCCGTGCCTTCCCGCGTCATCAATGCCTGCGGCACGGGATGCGGCATGAAAGGCGCGTCCGGCGATTTGCCGCCGGGGATGTAGTAGCGGTTGAGAACTCGGCGGGCCGTCTCGGGAAACGGAAAATCCTCCAATGCCCGATGGATATGCCCGCCGGGGTCGCCAAGCTGCAAGCGCCGGGCGACGACGGCATCCAGGCCGGTTCCCGACACGACGCCCAATTGTCCCAGCCGCGAGACAGCTCTGGCCAGCGCCCACGAGGACACCGCCACGCCCATTCCGCCTTGAATGATGATTGGCTCGGTCATTCTGTGACTCAGCTACCTCCTGGCTTGTTCTCTGAGCGAGCGGGCCGCCGCCACCATGTTTTCCAACGACAGGCGAACTTCTGCCCACGCGCGGGTCTTCAGGCCGCAGTCGGGATTGACCCAAACCTGTTCCGGCTTCAATACCTCAAGGGCCTTCTTGAGCAAAGCCACCATCGACTCGACCGTGGGAATCTGCGGCGAGTGAATATCGTAAACGCCTGGCCCGATTTCGTTCGGATACTTGTGGTCTCGAAACGCCGAGAGCAACTCCATGTTGCTCCGGGCCGTCTCGATCGAGATGACATCCGCATCAAGGGCGGCGACCGCTTCCAGGATATGATTGAACTCCGAATAGCACATGTGCGTGTGGATTTGCGTGGCGTCGGCCACTCCGCTGGAGGCCAGCCGGAACGATTCAACGGCCCAACGCAGGTATTCGGGCCGATCGGCCTCGCGCAAGGGAAGCCCCTCTCGCAGCGCCGGTTCGTCGATTTGGATGATTTTGACGCCCGCCGCTTCCAGGTCATGCACTTCGTCGCGGATAGCCAAGGCGATCTGCCGGCACGTCTCGCTTCTCGGCTGATCGTCACGCACGAATGACCAGCAGAGGATCGTCACGGGGCCGGTCAACATGCCTTTGACGGGCTTGGGCGTGCATTTCATGGCTTCCTTGGCCCAGCGCACGGTCATCGGCGTGGGCCGTCGGACATCGCCAAAGATGATCGGCGGTTTCACGCACCGCGAGCCGTAGCTTTGCACCCAGCCGTTGCCGGTGAACGCAAAACCTTCGAGTTGCTCGCCGAAATACTCGACCATATCGTTTCGCTCGGCCTCGCCATGCACCAGAACATCCAGCCCGACCTCTTCTTGGAACTGGATCGTTTCAGTCAGTGTTTTGTGCAGAAATGCGTCGTACTGGTCTTGCGAAAGCTCGCCCCGCTTGAATTTCGAGCGTGCCGAGCGGATTTCCGGCGTTTGTGGGAACGAGCCGATCGTCGTGGTGGGGAAAAGCGGCAGCGGAATCGCTTCTTGTTGAATTGTCCTTCGCTTTGGGTAGGAATTCGCTCGTTGGGCCATTTTCGGCGTAATCGCGTCGATGCGACGGCGCACGTCGGCGTTGCGCGCGAGCGGCGAGCAGCGACGGTCTTTAATTGCCGCCGCATTCTCGGCCAACAGCGAGTGCATGGCGGCTTCACCGGCGTTGCATTCCGCCAGAGCCACGATCTCCGAGAGCTTTTGACGCCCGAAGGCGAGCCATTGTCGGACATCGGCCCGCAGGGTGGTTTCCGATTCCAGATCGACCGGCACGTGCAGCAGCGAACACGACGGCCCGACGATGACGCGATCTTCGCCCATCGCGTTGACGGCTTGACGCACAAGTCGTCGGGCCGTGTCGAGGTCGGTCCTCCAGATGTTGCGGCCATCGACCACGCCGAGCGACAGCATCGTGCTCTTTGGCAGGACGCGGAGCAACGCATCCAACTCGCCTTCACCGCGAACGAGATCGACATGCAAGGCTTGCACCGGCAGGCTGGCCGCCGTCGCCAGATTGTCCCGCAATGGGCCGAAATAGCCGGCGACCAGGAGCGACAGCTTTGGCGACACGGCCGACAGCCGCTGATAGATGTGTCGCAGAGCCGCTTGGGCGTTTGCGTCGAGGTCTGTCGCCAGACACGGCTCGTCCATCTGAATCCACTCGGCCCCGGCGTCGGCCAGCTTGCCGAGCAATTCTTCATACACTGGCAGCAAGGCATCCAGCAGCGAAAGGTTGTCAAACCCCGTAACTTGTGATTTGCCAAGCAACAAGTACGTCACCGGCCCGATGAGAACCGGCCGGGTTTGAATTCCAAGGGCCTTGGCTTCAAGGAACTCATCGACCGGCTTGGTCGAACAGAGGCGGAACGTCTGGCCGGGCTGCAATTCAGGCACAAGGTAGTGATAGTTCGTGTCGAACCACTTGGTCATTTCCATCGCGGCGATGTTTTGCGCCGCGTCGCCTCTCGCCATTGCGAAGTAGCTTGCAAGTGACACCGCGTTGCCGTCCCATGCGAATCGCGTCGGCACGGCCCCGACCATCACGCTCGTATCCAGCACCTGGTCGTACATGGAAAAGTCGTTCGACGGAATGTGCCGGATGCCGGCCTCTTGCTGCCATTGCCACGACTGCCGCCGAATGGCACGGAAGGTCTCCCGCAAGGCTCGTTCATCAATCGTGCCTGCCCAAAAACCCTCCAGGGCTTTCTTCAACTCGCGGTTGGGACCGATTCGCGGAAATCCGAGATTGCTTGAAATGACCATGCGATGGAATCCTTGTTTTCAATTTCGTGTGATAATAACTCCGCAGTTCAGTCCCGCGGTTCTGGTTGTTTTTCCGCCGGTTCTTGAATCGCAAAAGCGTTCATCCAAGGGGCGGCCAAGCCCAAGTCTGCGAGTGTCGCCTCAAACTCCTCCCGCTCACGATGCCGCTTCAAGCCGGTTGTGCCAGCTTCAAGCCAACCGTATTGCCTTGCCAGACTGATGGCCTGATCCGGCTGGCCCCGGTGGATTTCTCGAAGAAGGTCCAGTTCCAGGCGAGACAGTCTGCGACCTTCAAGGCGATAGTCGAGAAACGCTTCCCAGGCAATCGGGCACCAACGGGCCACGATCTCGTTTCCAATGATGTTCGCATAGCTGCGGATGTCGATCTGGGCGCTGCGGTCCATGCGAAGCGAGAGAAAATGCAGCAGGTTGTGCAAATCGACCTTCCAATAGGCTTCCGTGTAAGTCGAGAGCGGCATGTCCTTGCGGGCCTGTTCGCGGGCGACTCCATGTTGGATGCGTTTCGCGTACACGTGCCGCGCCTGCGATTGCAGCGATTCCTCTTCATCGGAAAGAATGGTTCCCGTCTCGATGTCGATCGGCTCGCCGCTTCCCTGCTTACAGTCCGCCGATTGCCGACGCCAGCCGTCGGGCGGCGTTCGTTGCGCGGCGTTGATAACCTCGGAATAACGAGTGGAATACTCGTTCACACTCGCCGTGCGGTGGCGAATCCATTGCCGCCAGCAGTCCATCGGCACGCGGACGTGCAGCTTGATCTCGCACATCTCGAACGGCGTCGTGTGGCGATGTCGCATCAAGTAGCGGATCAGTCCACGGTCCTCGTGGACTTGCTTCGTGCCGCGTCCGTAGGAAATCCTTGCCGCCTGGACGATAGAAGCATCGGTCCCCATGTAGTCGATCAGGCGGACGAATCCGTCATCGAGCACGCGAAAGGGGATGCCCAGGATGCCGTCAAGGGCTTCGACGCCGACTCGCGGCAATTGTTCATGTGTTTCAGCCATAACGGGACTCCATGTCGTGATTCACATTCGCTATTGGGCTATTACCGCGCAGGCGGCGTCGATGTTTCCAAACGGGGCGCTCACCTGGATGCCAGCCACGCGGTCTCGGACCCGTTCGACCGACTCACGGGCAATCTCGATGCCGACGGCCAACTGGTCCTCGCGGCCTTCGATCGCCGCCATGCGATCCATCACGGCATCCGGCACGATCACGCCCGGCACTTCGTTCCGCATGAACGAAGCGTTGCGATAACTGACCAGCGGCCAAATGCCGGCCAGGATCGGGACGTTGTAACGCTGAACGTCGTCGAGGAATCGCAGAAGCGCGTCGGGATCAAAGACCGGTTGTGTGATGGCGAACTCGGCCCCAGCCTCGACTTTCCGACGGAAGCGGTCCAATTCCCGCTGCCGGTCGAGCGCCGTGGGATCGAGTCCAACGCCAATCACGGCAACCGTGGGCGGGTCGATGGCCTGACCGCCCAGGTCGATGCCGCAGTTCAATCGCCGCTGCACTCCGGCCATGCCTATCGAATCGGCGTCGAATACGCCGGTTGCGTGCGGATAGTCGCCCAGCTTCGGTGGATCACCCGTGACGAACAGGATGTTTCGCACGTTGCAGGCCGCACACGCCAGCAGAGCGGCTTGCATCCCGATCAAGTTCCGATCGCGGCAGCAGAAATGGAGGATCGGTTCAATGTCGGCCTCCTGTAAAATGCGCTCGGCCGTGACCAGCGACGCAAGCCGGGCGCTTGCGCGAGGGCCGTCGGGAAGGTTGATGGCGTGGACGCCCCACTCTCGCAGCTTCACGGCCTTTGCGATCGTCGATCGCAAGTCATATCCTCGGGGCGGCAGCAGTTCCACGGTTGCCACCCACTGTCGAGCAGCCAGCCGCTTGCCAAGCCGCGACTTCTCGGCCATTGGAAGGGAC
>JAFGIR010000326.1 GCA_016929515.1 Pirellulales bacterium
GCCCAGCAGTCGGGCGTTGTTCCGGGCGCCGATCAGATCGGCCACATCCGCGATTGCGAGTTTCGGATGGGGCAGTATCAGACGGCGTTCGAAGGGATCGAGCGGCTCTACGTGGGACTCAAACAGGCGGCCGACATTCGGAAGCAGCGGCTTCGCACCGAGGAAATCGACTACCGAAGCGGCGTGCTCAAAATGTCGCCCAAGGAGTGGCAGCAGAAGAAGCAACGCGACACGGCACAAACAAACATTATCGAACGAACCCGGCGGAATTTCGTGCGCGTGCTCGATGGGCTCCGAGTGCTGGTGCTCTCGAAGTGAGCCGAGCGGATGGTATCGTGGAAGGTTGCCTTTGGGGAGGTCGGGGAGACAATGAACCCGAAACTTGAGTGCCGTCTGAACGAAGAAGACCTGGTACGGTTCTTCCTGTACGCTTCGCAGCATTCCGAAGTGCAGCAAAGGCAGCGCCGAAGGCAACGCATTTTTATCCCACTTCTTTATCTGATGCTGACGGCGCTGTTGGGTCTGATGGGGGCCCATCTTGCGGCGGGCCTGTTCGCGGTGGCCGCCGTCGCGTGGTTTCTGCTGTGGCCGTCGTATCTCGAATGGCGACATCGCCGGTTCTTCGCGGCTCATGTCAAGGAGAACGTCGGCGAATCGCTTCGTCAACCACGGGTCGTCGAATTGGCCCCGGAGGGAATTCGGGTCTCGTCCGGGCTTGGCGAGGCCGTGTTTCGATACTCGGCCGTCGGCCGGATCGTGGAGAACGAGGGATACACCTACGTTTTTATCGACAAGGCGCAGGCCTTGGTGCTTCCCCACGACCGGTTGGCAAGGGAAACGATCGACCAGCTTGTCGAGCAGATCGAGCAGCGGCGACAGGCATTGCCAACCAGCGAGTAGTATTCGCCGGGGTGGCTCACGGTGTAGCGCAGCGCTGACCCAGAGGAGCCGTCAGCGCGGCTTGACCGCCGAGATGACGAACGTCGGGTTGAGCGATTCGAAACGGATTCGGTCGAGTTGATACGTGCCGCGGGCCAGATTGATCATCCAGAGTCTTACGTTCGGGTCGAGTTTGTGCAGGACCTGATGCGTCGCGGCCAGGTTATCGACGCCGCCAAGCGTGGCAACGAGCCGGCCGCCGGGCCGAAGCCGCTCGACGGCCGCCTCGACCAGCGAGCTGATGCCCTGGCCGTTGCCGCCGATGAAGATCGCGTCGGGCTCGGGCAGCGCCCGCCATGCGTCCGGCGCGCGGCCCAAGATCGGCACGAGATTGGTAACGTGGAATCGCTCGGCATTGGCGGCAATCAGTTCGTGGTCTTCCGGGTCCATTTCAATCGGATAGACGGTGCCCTTGGTCGCGATTTGGGCCGCCTCGACCGATACGCTGCCGCTGCCGGCGCCGATGTCCCAGACGATGCTTTGAGAGTCGAGATTCAGTTCGGCCAGCACGAGGCCGCGGATTTCGGCCGGCGTAAGCAAGCCCCGCTTGGGCGTCGACTGCAGAAAGGCTTCGTCCGGGTTGCCGAACAGACGGCGCGGCAGATTTTCGTTGACCTGGTCGGGCGCGCCCGGCTTGCGAATGAGAATCATCACGCTCAACGGCGTGAATTCCCAATCGACCATTTCGGCCAACTCGGCCAGCTCGACGTGGGTCACCCGCTCGTTCGGCGCCCCGAGGTTTTCGCAGACGTAGGCCGTGAAGTAGCCGAGCTTGGCGTCGAGCATGACTTGAGCGACCTTGAACGGGGGCAGATCCTCGCTCGTAAAAATTCCGACTTTCTCGGCGCGGCGGATCGAATCGAGCACGTCGCGGATGTCGTAGAAGTTGAAATCGGTCAACAGGGCGTCTTCCCAACTCTCCTTGACTCGGGCAAAGGCCAGTTGCATGGTGCTCACGTGGGGCGAGACTTCGAAGCGTTGCTTGCCGAGTTTGTCGAAGAGATAGTGAGCGACGCCATAGAAAAGTGGATCGCCGGCGGCCAGCACGACGACGCGCCGCTCGGTCGCGTTGGTGAGCCGCTGGGCCAGTTTCTCCAAATCGCTGTCGACGACCAGCCGCGGGACGTCGGACGCCGGCAAAAGACGAAGCACATAGGGATCGCCGACCAGAAGATCGGCCGCTTCGACCAACGCGCGCGCCCGGCCGGTCAGCCCGGCCAACCCATCCTGGTTGATCCCGACGATATGGATTTTCGACGACGGATTCACAAGAGCTTCTCCTCGTTCAAGGGTCGGCGGACGGAGGGACCGCCAATGCCGACCGGATGCGACCACGCCCGACGAGGCTTGGGTGTCGTTGACGTTTGCATGGGGGCCTGGGTATACTTCCTTCCAAGCAGTATACAAAGAAAGGAGCGACTGTCATGGGGTTCTTCAAGCGATTGTTCGGCATTTGCGGCACGCGCCAGCCGGCCGACCCCGGCTCGTGGAGCTTTGCCGACGGAAAAGTTGCAATCGAGTTGGACCGGATGCCCGAGCTGGCCAAGCCCGGCGGTGCCGTCCGTCTGGAGGGGGCCGGCATGACCAAGCGGGTCCTCGTTTTTCGAGGCGACGACGGCCAGTTCCACGCGATGGAAAACCGTTGCAGCCACGGACACCGCCGACTCGACCCGGTCGCCGGACAAGGGACCGTCCGATGTTGCAGCATCGGCCAATCGGTGTTCGACTTCGAGGGCAACCGGGTCTCGGGCGCGGCCAAGGACGGAATTAGCCCGCTGAAGGTCGAAACCGAAGGCCAAACGCTCGTCGTCGGGCTGGATTGAACCGTCTCCTGATGCGACCGCCTACGGAGTCCCACGGACATCAACATGGGTTGGCTGAATCTCTTGGGTATCGCGGTAGGCCTGGCGATGGACGCGCTGGCCGTGTCGATCGTCGCCGGGATGACCGTGACGAAAGTCACGCCGCGACACACGTTTCGAGTCGCCTTCCACTTCGGGTTGTTTCAGTTTTTGATGCCCGTTGTCGGTTGGGTGGCCGGTCGCCAGTTGGCCGGCGTGGTGGCCAACTACGATCATTGGGTCGTTTTCGGGCTGTTGGCCTTGATCGGCGGCAAGATGTTGCACGAAGCCAGCCGAGGAGTCGACGTCGATGGCCGGGCCGATCCGACCCGGGGATGGATGCTCGTAATGCTCTCGATCGCGACGAGTATCGACGCCCTGGCCGTGGGGGCGAGCATGGCGCTGATGGACGTTAGGATCTGGCTGCCGGCCGTGGTCATCGGCGTGGTGGCGGCCGTGTTCAGCGCGTTGGGCATCACGTTCGGCGGCCGCCTTGGGTCGCGATGGAGTTTCTGGTCGGAGATTGCCGGCGGGTGTATTCTTATCTTTATTGGCATTAAGGTGCTTGTTTCTCACATTTTCTGACTCCCGAGCAACCATGATCGCCACCGACGACTCGTCCAACCAACCGACTTGTGAACCGCCCACCGGCGCGTGTGGGCGTCGAACGGCGCTGTTGGTCGTGGTGATCGTGGCCGTGTTTGCCGGCAGCGGATGGCTCAAGAGCCGGCTTGCCGATGCGAGGGCCGTGCCGGCGTGTCCGGCGGACTGCCGGCGAATCATCGCCGCGGCTCCCAGCGTTACCGAAACGCTTTTCGCGCTGGGTTTGGGCGATCGCGTGGTGGGCGTGTCGCGCTACTGCAATTATCCGCCCGAGGCTTGCGATCGGCCGCGGGTCGGCGGGATGTTCGATCCGAACATCGAGGCGATCTGCGCGCTGCGGCCCGATCTGATTATCATGCCCAAGTCGACCGAAGGGCTGGCGGACGATTTTCGGAAGTTGGGCCTGGCCACGTTGGTCGTCGACCATCGCGATCTCGAAGGAGTGTTTGAGTCGATCGAGACGATCGGCCGGGTGTGCCGGGTCGAGAAGACGGCGTCGGACATGGTCGGGCGGCTGCGGTCGCGGCTGGCGCGCGTCACCGAGAAGAGCGCCGGGCTGGCGCGTCCCCGCGTGTTGATTTCGTTCGACCGGATACCGGGCCAAGGCCATCTCGAAGACTTTTACGTGGTGGGGAGCAGCCCGCAATTCAATTCGATTCTGAAATGGGCCGGCGGCCGGAACGTGTTCGAGAAGACGCCCGAGGCGTTTTTCGTCGTCTCGCGCGAGGCGTTCTTCAAGGCGAACCCCGAGGTGATTATCGATCTGATTCCGGCCGCGCGAGTTCCCCGGGGCGGCACGGACGCTTGCCTGCAAGATTGGGACGAACTCGTGGGGATCGATGCGATCGAGAAGGGCCGGATTCACGTCCTGACCGAGGACTACGCCTTGGTGCCGGGGCCGCGTTTCATCCTGCTGGTCGAGAAGCTGGCCCGGCTGCTGCATCCCGAAGTCGATTGGGAGGAAGAAGTGAGAAGTGTGAAGTAGGAGACGACCGGGTGGCTGGGGC
>JAFGIR010000327.1 GCA_016929515.1 Pirellulales bacterium
CGAAAGATCCTCGCCGGCCAGGCTCTCGGCGACCCGCTCGGCGTGGGGCGACTGCACGTTCGCGTCGGTAATCACGACGACGTGCGATACGTCGCCCAGCGACGTCAGAAACGGGCCGACCTCCGGCAGGTTTCCGGTGCCGATGCGGATGTCGTAGCTACGTTCGGCCAATTCGACGCGGACGGTATGGAATGTATCACCTCGCATAATAATGCCCTTCAGCCCAGCCTGAAGTCCAGGAGAACCAAGCTCAGAAACACGTCATGGAAATGAAACAGGGAACCACGATGATCGGAAACTAATCCTCTCCGGCCTGTTTGCTTACCGTCACCGTGTGTTCTGCGACTTGCTGACCATCGAGCATAAGAACCAGGGTGAGCTCCCCGGGATGATCCAATGAGAGACCGTGAACATGGTGATATATTCGAAGGCGGCGTCCATCTGCCGTGAAGTTCACCTTCAGGTCCGGACTGGGAAGCCATTCTTGGCTGTCGGCGTAACGGATATTAAGAGTCACTTGAAAATCATGCCCTTGATCCTCTTCGGAAAGGAGCCATGCACTCACGGCAACGAAGCTCGGCGCGGTTGTCGGGAACTGCTCGGCGGAAAGCATTTCTATAACGTGGAAGAGACTAACCAAGTTCGTGGTCTTATCGTCCGTAATCGAAAGTGCTGCAAGGAAGTATTCAAGTTTCGGCATTACGTCACCTCGCAATTGCCAGTGTGCTTTCGCTTGACACCGGGAATGAAATCGTCGATCCGACGGATCGCCCTCCAAAAAATTTAACAAGGTTGCCATTGGAAACCTTGCCAAGACGGAATACCTTTCCTTTTGTTCGAGGTAATTCCATGCGTCGCTTGAGACACTCCCTTGCCACTCGAATGCTCAGCGACATCTCCGCCGTCCGCAATCTTGCCAAATCCAGGAGGAATTCCTCGGCGAAATCCGTGGCACGCGACTCCAGAGCAACCGCCAGGGCACAAATTGCCAGTTCATGCGGAAACCGGATTCCGGAATGAAGATCCTGCAGTAATTCTACTACAAAACGACGAATCGTTCCTTCTGTGAGCGCGCCTTGCCGAAATGATTCCTGAATGGCATGGACTTCCGGCCTAGTATGGAGGAAATGATACAGCGCTAAAGGTGTGCCGAAGCAAGAGGTCGCCACGCCGAATTCCTCTGACAGAAGATTATGCAAGACCACGGAGCCCATATGCTTTCCCCTTACTCGATTGGACGATCTGTCCAGTATTCTTGCCGCATTTGCTCATAGGGTGCATCGTAGGCACTGTGGAGTGTTTCGCCTGATGTAGAATTCCACTTGCTCAGCACCCACGGTACATGCGGCGAGGTTGGTGATACGCCTTCTCGAAGTTCCACGACCTGACCAACGTGTAGATAGTCACCATGAACGTTATCAATATACAAGACTAGATCACCAACACGAGGTTGTTCCGTTTCTGCTAGCTTCCGGTATCCGTCATCTCGAAGAATGGTATTCCAATGCTTTGTCTCAAGAATCGCAGTTCGCCTGCTTGCCCAAACGTGACCCGCACAATTATACACTCCGCTGGCAGGTTTTCTTTCTATCCAGTTTGCTCCAAATCTTTTAAGTAACAAACCGTAGAGTTGGATTTCCCGATAGCCCGGCTTCACCTCAACGAGATTCGGAATATCCGTTCCTGCCCGAGTCTGCACAACAATACTGCTCTCTGTCGGTCCGAGAAATCTCGCTTGTTCAAACATGATGGATTGTCCAGCCAACCACCAAAATAGGGGTCGAAGCCACATGCAGTAACTGCCATGTTAGCCTTTGCATGACTTGACCGCAACCCACGGAGAACGGTTTGCCTTTCCATGCCGCCGGTTACGCCCGATTAAATGGGAATGGCATGACCTCGGCGAGCGTTTTTGCCCCGACGGCGAGCATTACCGCGCGGTCGAAACCCAGGGCCACGCCGGTCGCCGGCGGCAGGCCGGCGCGCATGGCCGCCAACAAGCGGCTCTGGTCGGGCAGCGGCAGTTTGCCGTCTAACTGGCGTTGGAGATTGTTTCGCGTGTTGCGCCGCGCGAGTTCATCGGCGTCGGTCAGCTCGTGATAGCCGTTGGCCAGCTCGAGTCCGTCGACGTACAGCTCGAACCGCTCGGCCACCGCGGTATCGCCCTCCGTGCGCACTTGGGCCAGCGCGGACTGACCGGCCGGATAGTCGTAGAGAATCGTCGGCCGCGGGCGGCCCAAGTGGGGCTGGATCAACTCGACCAATAGCAGGTCGAGCCAGCCGTCGCGATCGTTGGGCGAATAACTTTCGGGCGCGTTGATTTGCTTTTCGCGCGCGGCGGCGACCAGACGCTCGGTTGGAGCTGTGTGCGGATCAAGCCCAACGTATTGCTCGAACGCCTCGCGATAGCTTGTCCGCTCGGCCGGGCCGCGGTCGAAAAACGCCTCGGCCAGATCGCCCAGCAACGTCATTCCCTCGTCCATCCCGTCGCCCACGCGATACCATTCGACCATCGTGAACTCG
>JAFGIR010000328.1 GCA_016929515.1 Pirellulales bacterium
CGCGAAACACGGCGCATCGCGCTAGCCCCACGCCACGTCGACCCGCTGCTGGCGGAGTATTTCTGAGAGACGCAACACGATCGCCACTTCCTTGTTGGAGAGGATTGGCCCGGTTTTTTGATTGGTTGGTGCCATGTGCCTTGGGCAAGCTACACTTGCACAAGGCCCCTCCGACCACACCTCATTGACGCTCACCGGTTGCCTCTACGATCGGTCCCACCGATTCAACTGTCACCTCTTCGATCGGCTTGAACCGGAAAAACGTCTCATGCTCTCGAAACAGATTGTGTCCAGCGACCTGCCGCCCACGCAGCTCGACCACGCGTTGGGCTATGGTTCGCGTTATGTCGACGAGCCGGTGCCGAAATACAAAATGCCCAGCGGCTCGATGCCGCCGGGCGTGGCTTATCAAATTATTCACGACGAGTTGAATCTCGACGGCAATCCGATTTTGAATCTGGCCAGCTTCGTCACGACTTGGATGGAGCCCGAGGCCGAGCGGCTCATGATGGAGACGCTCAACAAGAACTACATCGACCAGGACGAATATCCGCAGACGACCGAGATCCAGAACCGGTGCGTCAACATGTTGGCCGATTTATTCCACTCGCCCGAGCACGAGTCGGGCGTCGGCACGGCCACGGTCGGATCGAGCGAGGCAATTCACCTGGCCGGACTGGCGCTGAAATGGAACTGGCGCAAGCGCCGCGCGGCAGCCGGCAAACCGACCGACCGGCCCAATTTGGTCATGGGGCACAATGTCCAGGTCTGCTGGGAGAAATTCACCCGGTATTTCGAGGTTGAGCCGCGTTACGTTCCCTTGAGTCACGACCGATTCGTTCTCGGCGTTGAAGAGGCCTTGGCGATGGTCGACGAAAATACGATTGCCGTGGTGGGTATCCTCGGCAGCACGTACACGGGCCAGTTCGAGCCGATCGGACAACTCAACGACGCCTTGATGGCGTTGAACACGACCACCGGCTGGGACGTGCCGATTCATGTCGACGCGGCCAGCGGCGGATTCGTCGCCCCGTTCACTTCGCCCGAGCTGGCTTGGGATTTTCGGTTGCCGTTGGTCAAGTCGATCAACGCGTCGGGCCACAAGTACGGCCTGGTCCACCCGGGCGTGGGCTGGGTCATTTGGCGAACCGAAGAGGAACTGCCCGAGGAGCTGATCTTCCATGTCAATTATCTCGGCGGCGACCAGCCGACGTTCAATTTGAATTTCTCGCGCGGCGCGAACCAGATCATCGCGCAGTACTACAACTTCCTGCGACTGGGCCAGGAAGGCTACCGACGGATCATGACGAACCTTCAAGAGCTGGCCGGCTATCTGACCGACCAGCTCGAAGCGACCGGCCGGTTCACGATGCTCAGCCGCCGCGGCGATCTGCCCGTGGTGGCCTTTCGCTTGAACGACACGAGCGTGTTCACCGTGTTCGATCTGTCTGAAAGACTTCGCGAGCGGGGCTGGATTGTGCCGGCCTACACGATGGCGCCCAACGCCGAGGACGTCGCCGTGTTGCGAGTCGTGCTCCGCGAGGGCTTCACCCGCGACATGGCCGACATGCTGCTTGCGGACATCTCCCGCGCGGTGAGCGGGCTGGAACACGTGTCCACACCGCCGGCCGACGTCGAAGTGGGCCGGAGGCCAAAGAAAACGCACGGCGTCTGCTAGAGGTCGGTCACTCAAGTTATTCAGCGCGGATGCCATGCTCGCGTTTGCCGTGAGCACATCATCTTTAGCTCCACGGATGGCTATAGTTGCGCGAGTATTGCCAGGACACCCGGCACTCACGGTGGGGCCCGATTTGCTCACTTGGCGGGCCACGGAATTTGCCGTGGGGGGCATTGGCGTCCGGCGGCGTTTCCGCTATCTTGGTGGGTTCGCACAATCCGTGCCAGACTCGTCCGAATGTTGCCAGAGTGCCCCTCGACAGCAGGAAACACCCAAATGACCATGACTGCAGCACCGTCGACCGATGCGACTGCATCGAGTGATTTCGAGAATCATCCGCTTCAGAGCGTGTTTGCTCCCAAGAGCGTCGCGGTCATCGGCGTGACCCCGACGCCCGACACCGTCCCCTACGACATCTTCCACAACATCCTCACCAGCGGTTACCGGGGAACCGTCTATCCGATCGCGCCCGGCAAACGCAACATCTGCGCGGTGAAAGCCTATCGCTACGTGTTGGATATCGAGGACGACGTGGACCAGGCGGTCATTGTCTTTCCGGCAAACGTCGTCGAGCGGGCGTTGGAACAATGCGGCCAAAAGGGAATCAAATCGGCGATCGTCATCTCGGCCGGTTTTCGCGAGGTCGGCGCCAAGGGACTCGTTCGCGAAAAACGATTGGTCGACATCTGCCGCGAGTACGGCATCTCGATGATCGGTCCAAACTGTCTTGGCGTGATCAACACCGATCCAAAAGTCCAGTTGAACGCCTCGTTCGCCCGGAAGATGCCCGACGAAGGTCGTATTGCCTTTTTGAGCCAGTCGGGCGCGCTTTGCACGGCCGTGCTCGACTACGCACGAGAGAAGGGTATCGGATTCTCGAAGTTCGTCAGCTTTGGCAACAAGGCCGGCGTGACTGAAATCGAACTGTTCGACTATCTGCACAACGACCCACAAACCGACGTGATTCTGCTCTATCTCGAAGAGCTGCGCGACGGGCGGGGATTGATCGAAGCGGCTCGCCGCGTCACGCGTGGGGATAATGCCAAGCCGATCCTGGCCATCAAGTCAGGCCGCACACCTCAGGGTGCCGACGCTGCCAGCAGTCACACCGGCTCGTTGGCCGGCGAAGATCCGGTTTGCGACGCCGTGTTTCGCGAGGCGGGCATCATTCGCGTCGCCAGCATCGAGCAACTGTTCAACTCGGCCATCCTCTACGCCTATCAACCGATGCCGTCCGGCGATCGGCTGGCCATCGTGACCAACGCGGGCGGGCCCGGTGTCATGGCGACCGACGCCGCAGTGCGCGTCGGGTTGTCGATCCCGCGATTTAACGAAGACACAACCGCCAAGCTCAAAGCGGCACTGCCCGCCACGGCCAATGTCAAGAATCCGGTCGACGTGATTGGTGACGCCCGGGCCGACCGCTACGGGGCGGCCGTCCAAGCCGTGCTCGACGATCCAAACGTGGATCAGGCCCTCGTGATTCTCACACCCCAGTCAATGACCGATATCGACTCGATCGCCAAGGGCGTTTGCCAGTTGCACGAAACGGCCAGCAAGCCGATCGCCTGCTCGTTCATGGGCGCGGCCGACGTCGGTTCTGGAATTCACCTCCTCCAGAAATCGCACATCCCGCATTACATTCTGCCCGAGTGGGCTTGCGAAGCCATGGCCGACGTCCAACGCATTCGTCATTGGCGCGAGCAACCCATCGGCGATATCGAAGCCCTCGACGTGGATCGGGCCACGGTTGAGTCCATTCTCAGCAGTGCCGACGAGGGGTATCTGAGCGAAGACCGATCGCTGTCGATCATGGGGGCTTATGGGCTGCCGGTTCCGGCCCACCGGCTCTGTACGACGGCTGATCAGGCGGTGGCCGCCGCCGACCAGTTCGGCTATCCGGTCGTCCTTCGCGTGATCAGTCCCCAGATTGTCCACAAGTCGGAAGTCCACGGCGTGGCGCTCGATTTGGCCAGCGCCGACGCCGTGCGCGCGGCGTTCGACGAGATGTGGCGGCGCGTGAGCGAACTGATGCCCGAGGCCGAGATTACCGGTTTGCTGGTGCGGCCCATGATTCCCGACGGCTACGAGGTGATTCTGGGCGCCAAGCGCGATCCGTCGTTCGGCCCCACGGTCATGTTCGGCCTGGGCGGAATCTACGTTGAGTTGTTCAAGGACGTTACGTTTGGACTTGCTCCGCTCGACCGTCACACGGCGGCTCGAATGGTCCAGCAGGTGAAAGCGTGCCGGTTGCTCGAAGGTGCCCGAGGCCGCGTTTGCTCGGATATCGAAGGCATTCAAGACTGTCTGGTCCGCGTGGGCCAGTTGATCAACGATTTCGACCGGATTCTCGAGTTGGACGTGAATCCGTTGATCGCCGGGCCGATGAACAAAGGCAATATGGTGGCCGACGTGCGCATCCGCCTAGCTGGGGTCTAGGTGTT
Source organism: Pirellulales bacterium (assembly GCA_016929515.1). Classification (GTDB taxonomy): domain Bacteria; phylum Planctomycetota; class Planctomycetia; order Pirellulales; family Thermoguttaceae; genus UBA11386. The sequence goes on from JAFGIR010000328.1 coordinate 4,123, forward strand.
GATTCACCGTATCCTTCGTGGTGAAAACAAGGTGACAATTTGAAGACCATTTATTTGCGTGGAGTTGAACGTCATGGATAAAGCAGAAGTAGAGCAACGCGTGAAGAAGGTTGTCTGTCAGGTACTCAACGTGTCCGACGACATGATCACCCCCGAAAGCCATTTCGTCTTCGACCTCGGCGCCGAGAGCACGCAGTCGGTCGAACTGGTGGCCGCCTTCGAGGGCGAGTTCAAGATCGAAATGGACGACGAGGCCGCGCTGGCAGTCGATACGGTCGGCGCCGCCGTCGATTTTATCGCCGGATACGTGAAATAAAACGGGCTCGAATCATGGGCCGTTCCTTGAACGCAACTGGAACCGCTTTCACACTGCGGTTTAACGGCCCATTTTTCCCCCCTTCAACGATCCGGGGTCTTGCGGGGTTTCTTTGGAAGACTTGCCATACCAAAGGGCGACGCTTTCGTAGTGCTGCCGGCAGTCGTTCAGATGGCCGGCCTCGATCGACGCGTGCAGGCTCTTTCGGAAAATGACCGGGTCGCTCAGGTGCCAACGATAGAGAACGAACCGGCCGTCATAGAACCGGTCGTGGTCGGTCAGATTGCGTTGGTAATGGGTCACGCCGTGGTCGTGAGCCTGGTAGGGCCGATGGACGCCCCAAGCCATGCCGAAATAGTCCTCCGTGCCCGTGCCGTGGATCGATGGCGTCCGTTCGCCGTCGACGTAAAACATCTCGTCGCCTTCGTACCATTTGCCCGGCCGATCGGGATGCGATTCGACGGCTAGAACGGTGCCGACGTAGCGGCCTTGACGGTTTTGAATGTCGGCTAGCGTGTAGTTGAAGTGCTTGCCCTGTTCGGGGCCGCCTTTGCCGTGCGGCTCGGTGAAGTGGCTCCGGTGATAGGTAGCGTGAAACAGCAACGGGTTGTCCCCAACGGACTCCAGCTCATAATTGGCGTGGAAGTGAATCGCCAGCGGAACGCTCCCCTGGTTGGCGATTTCAATCTTCACCGAACGCGCAAACGGCATCGGCCAATGCACGTTGAAACTACCCCGCCCGACACCCGGCCTGTCGCGGTTCCCGGGACGCGCCCGCATAACGTTGTCGACCGGCGAGACGAGGTCGTTGACGCGCCAAGGTCCGGTCGCCAGGAACATGCCCACGGGCACGTCGTCGACAGTCGTTTGGCCGTCGAAGGCAAATCGCAACCGCGTCGTCTGAAGGTACGTCTCGGGAATGCTCTTCTTTCCGGACGACAGCGTGAACCAGATCCGGCGGACCTTGCCCGACGAGCCTTGAACGTCCAGCAGTGTTCGCCGGCGGCCCGGCTCGATGGGCCAGAGGTCTTCATTGAACCCATTGCGATCGTAGGAGGACGCTCGCCGTGAGTCGACCGCCAAGGGCGGTTGCCAGAGCCGGTCGAGCGACGTGGCCGGCTGCCCAGGGGCTGAAATGTCTTCACCGGCGACCCCGGAATTGCAGACGCCAAACAAAAGCAATCCGGGCAAACAGAAACGGAGTATTTCTTGGAAGTTCATGTGTGTTAGATTCCGATGATTGTGATTTGATCGCCGTCGATGCGTGGAAGAAAACACGGGGCCATGGCCCGGCCGCGTCACTGAAGCCTCGACGGCAAATAGTCGACCATCCGGTTGAGATAGTCGGCCGGGTAAATACTCTTCATCGACGCTTTCTTGATCGCGGGCAGTGCCGGTCGAGCATCGTCACCCATCCGGTAGAGGGCATTCATCGCTCGCAGTCGGACAAAGGGCGTGGGGTCGGCCAGTGCCTCGACCAGGGCGTCCCTCGCCGCATCGACCTGACCCAGCCGGTACAGCCCTTCGGCCGCGGCGATGCGCACCGGCGGTGACTCATCCTTAAGGCACGTCACCAGCGCTGCCTTCGCCGGCTGAGCCTGCTCGCCGAGCATCACCAATCCCAGCACGGCCCAGCGGCGGACCGCTGGATCGTCATCGCTGAGTGAGTCGACCAGCTTCGACAGATTAACGACGTCCCGTTCGCCGGCCATTTCGGCCAACGGCAGGATCCGCCGCAAGGGATAGGTTCTCTCGTTTTGGCCGACGTTGTACTGGGTCGAACCCTCGGCACGACGGTGCATCTCGTATTCGCCGAGCAAGCCCAGGTCTCGCGTGTCGAGTTGCCAGTCGTGAAGCGCCCGACGCATGCGGCGCAGCACGTCGCCATACCGGGCATCGTCGGCCAGATTGTGGATCATGTGTGGATCGGCGTCGAGGTCGTAGAGTTCCTCGGTCGGCTTGGGATAAAAATAGCGATCCTGGACCGTGTTGAGTTTGCCTTCGTCGTGCAAGCGAGTCCATACCTGCGCCGTCGGCAACTGGAGTGTGTAGCTGGTGAACGGCGCCCAGGACAGATGTGGCATGAAGTTGCGATGGTACTGGTACTTCTTGCCACGAACGGCCCGGACCGTGTCATACCACTCGGCCATGCGATCGCGAATAGCAAAGGCGTAACGACGCGGTGGCTTGATCTGCGAACCCAGGAACGCCTTTCCCTGCATATGGTCCGGCACATCAACGCCCGCCAGTGACAAAAGAGTCGCCGGAAAGTCGACGAAGCTGACAAGCCGATCGGTCGTCGTGCCCGGCTCACCAGGCGCCAAATGGCGATATTTCTCGGGAAACCGAATGATCAACGGCACGCGAAGGCCCCCGTTCCAGACCCACTTTTTGCACATCGGCATGCCGGCGCCGTGGTCCGAATAGAAGAAGACGATTGTATCGTCCGCCACGCTGGCCTTCTCCAATTCCGCGAGCCGATCGGCGATCCAATGGTCCAACGAGGTGATATTGTCGTAGTAATTGGCCCAGTCGCGGCGGACCTCGGGCACATCTGGATGGAAGGGAGGCACGGTCACGCCGGCCGGATCATGAATCTCGTCGGCGCTCAGCTTGGCGACCTGCTTCCGGTGGTTCTCCTCCCAGATCCGACTCTCGTGCGTGCCCAAATAGTTGAAGACGGCGAAGAACGGCTGTCCCGGTTTGCGATTTCGCCAATGGGCCTTGCCGGAACACGCGTCCCATGCCTTGCGAGGCACGGGAAAATTGTAGTCGGTCTTCTGGTTGTTCGTGCAGTAGTAGCCCGCGTCGCGCAATAGCTCGCTGTAAGTCGGAATCTCGCGGGGCAAGCGAATCCGGCTGCGCATGTCCTGTGAACCGATCGTCGACGAGTACATGCCGGTGATTAAGCAGGAGCGGTTGATCGCGCACACCCCGGCAATGGCCACGGCCTCCGTGTAACGGATACCGTTCTCGGCCAGCCGGTCGAGGTTCGGCGTAATCGCGTAAGCATCTCCGTAACAGCCCAAGTTCGGACAAATGTCCTCGCACGTGA
>JAFGIR010000329.1 GCA_016929515.1 Pirellulales bacterium
CGAAGCTTCCAACTAACCGGTTACCGACAGAGGATGTATTAGTGCAGGCCCCACGGAGAGAATCTTCCAAAAGGCCGCGGGTCGGACCAATCGGGAATCGGGCGGACCAGAGGCACCACGGCAGAGCGGACGCCACACACGCCGTTATGGTTACTTTCAGTTGCCTAATTGACGTGAAAAACGTATAATCAAATTGGATTGTTGTGGTCTGAAGCAGCGTTTTCGTTACGATTTGTGCAACCAAATCTTGATCGGAGGTTGGTGAGATGAAGACGAGAGACCGGTCAAAAATCCTGGGGCGGAGCGCTTGGGCCGTCCTGTTCGTTGGCGGGATGTGCTTGGTGTTGTTTGGCCATGCAATCGCTGGGCCTGTCGTTCAATCGACGGACGAGACGGCTACCGAGGACGAGTCGACCGACACGTCCGATGTTCCGTTTCCGCTGCAGAATCCGGCCCAACCGGCTCCAACTCCATCGGCTCCTTCTTCGTCGTCGACGGGTGGACAACCGACAACGGCTTACCAACCGAATCCCCAGTCGATGCCTTTGCCTCCGACGTATGCTCCGGGTTCTCCCGGCGCGCAGGCGGGCAGCACCATGGATCCTTATGGTGCCATGCCTTTGCCGCCGACGGCTTATGGCCCCTACGACTCGTCGGGTACTGGTGCACCCTCGCCGGAACAGGGGATGGTTCGACCGGGAGTCGGTCCGAACATGGGTGGTAGTACCGGGGGCATGGCGCCGCAGACGGGTGGCGCGACAGGATACGGAGTTCCACCGTCTCCGACTCCCACCATCTCGCTGGGCGGAGCCGCAATGGCCGATCCGAGTTACGGACGCTATGAAGCAATGAATATCCGCGAAGCAACCGCGCCTCGACAGCCAGCCACGTTTGGGCTGAGTCGTTCTCAGACGCTCCGCGGCAGCAAGCCTTTCTCGCAATCCCGCCAGCAAAGCGCCTACAGCCCCTACATGCGGTTGAACAATCCGAGAAACTGGTCCGAGGGCAGCAATGCCTATTATCAATACGTCAAGCCCATGTTGGACCAACAGCAAGAAAACAGCGTGGTCAACCGTGATATCCAAGGCTTGACGGATACGGCTCGCGCCGGATACCAGTCGATGGAAAGCATGAAACAACGCCCCGGAAACACGATTCGGCAAGCGGCGCCGCGCACCCCAGCCACGTTCATGAACACGGGGCAGTATTATCCGGGCTTCGGCAGATAGCCGGCCTCGTCCTTTGGACCTCGCATCGCTTGCACTGCGCCGAAAGATACCCTATCAGGAGTTGTCTTTGCGCGCGGCGAACTCGACTTGCCGCGCTTGAAGCAACGCCTGTTCGGCTTCCTCGATCTTGCCCGCTTTCTGACAAATCAGACTCATCGCAACGAAACTGAACGGATCTTCAGGTTCGAGTCGGCACACCTGGCGACCATGCTCGACCGATTTGTCGAATTCTTCACGCTTCGAATAGAAGACCGTCAGGGCGGCGTGGGCTAGTGCATAGTCGGGCTCTTGCTCGACAAGCGTTTCGAGCTTCTCAATCGCTTCCTCCAGTCTGCCCTCTTGCTGCAGAGCGATCGCCTCGTCGTAGGTTTCCTGTTTTGTCGCCATCGTGGGAGCTCCAACGCTTTCTAGACCCCAAACACCATCGAACCCTGATCGACCCCGGCGGCCGCTCAAGACTCCTTCTCTTGGGTAAGTTTAGGCTTTGTCGACGCGAACGACCAGGGGCACTCCTCTGGGGGTGGGGTGTTCAAAAACGAACGCGACAACTCTCTTCTTCCGACTTTTTCCCTAACACGTTTGTACTCTAAGCTCATTACTTCCGGCCGGAACAAGGCCGAAGAGCCGGCTTCCCACCGGTCCCCCACACACTGAAGAGTCCGAATTTCGGATGTCACGACGACCGACATCAAGGAGCACGACCAATGAGAGGTAGTTAAAATCGGCAAGAGCGGAAAACTTACCGTAGCCGTCATGTCAAAGTGAATCGGTTGCGTTTACCTACCGATAATAGCCCTGTCGGAGATGCGCGTGACTCGGTCCTTCCTCCCCGCCCACTGCATCGCTTCAAGGGTCTCTCGGTTCTGACCTCTTGAAAAGACTGAACCATTGCCTTTCTTGATTTCAATCTTCAGAAGAGGTCGCGTCGTGAAAATCCATCCAACAGCCATGATTGGCCCGGAAGCTCGAATCGGAATGAACGTGGAGATTGGTCCCTTCTGTGTTATCGAGTCGGATACTCAGATCGGCGACGACTGTGTGCTGCAAGGCCACGTTACGATCAAGAACGGCACTTCCCTCGGCGATGGTAATCTTGTTCATGAATCGGCCGTGCTCGGCGGATATCCCCAGCATGTTCACATGCCTGAGCGTCCCGGACGCGTCGTGATCGGCCATGGCAATACGATCCGGGAGAACGTAACCGTTCACCGCGCGCTGGGTGAGGAAGAGACCACCGTCGTTGGCAGTCACAATCTCATCATGGCCAACGCACATGTGGCCCATGACTGCACGATAGGCAGTCACACCATCATCACAAACAACGCGATGATTGGTGGTCATGTGATTGTGGAAGATCGGGCGTACGTCTCGGGCGGCGTCGCGGTCCATCAGTTCTGTCGCATTGGAACCTTGGCCATGGTGGGGGGACAATCACGTGTCACCAAAGACGTTCCTCCCTACGTGACCGTGGACGGATCGAGCAGCTACGTGGTCGGATTGAACCAGATCGGTCTGCGCCGCGCCGGCTACGCACCCGATCAGATTCGACAACTCAAAGAGGCCTACCGAATACTCTACCGCAGCGCTATGCTCTGGAACGACATCCTGGCCAAGCTGCAGGCGGAGTTCCCCACGGGACCTGCCGCCCATCTCCATGAATTCTGCGCACAAACCCACCGCGGCATCGTGCCGGAACGCCGTATGCCGCCAAGTGCCACAATCAAACTCCGTCGCGATCCCGAGCAAGAAGCCGCGGTGCGGGCCAAGGCAAGCTAGCCCCCCACCATGAGGGCCCACACAAAGACCTCTCGCGCGGATTGGAGCCTCTTCGCGTTTGGATCTCTGGCAAGAATGGGCTAGTCTCTCAATGAAGACCGTGATGCTTTGCGTGTTCATCCGGGCGGTTTGCACACCGTGGGCAATAGCCTATATTTCCTATGGTATGTATAGCCATTTCGTTATCGCAGGGTACCGCTCAACCAGCGTGACGGGCATGCGGGTTTGAGACGGCGTCTCCCACTTAATGAGTCGATCGATGTTCTCTCTCTTCTCTCGCAACCGACAACGCGACGTCCAGAACTTCGTGTTGAATCTGATTAACAATCGTTGCCCCGGCCGGCGTCTTGGCGGCGAGGAACTGCGGCTCGAAAGCCGAGTCAATTTGACCTTGGTCGTGCTCGTCGTGCCGATCGAAAACGGACGGCTGCAGGTCGATCGACGTGTTTTTGCGGTCTCCAAGGAATTCTCGAGCACCGGGACTTCTCTCGTTCTCGACAGACCTCAACCCTTCGGCGAGGTGATTCTCGGCTTCGAGCGTCGAAATTCGCTCACGTTTGTCCTCGGCGAAGCCAGACACCTCGACCCGATGGGCGGCGGGTTCTTTCAGATGGGCTTCCGTTTGCGCAGGATCGTCTCGACGGACGAGTATCCCGAGTTGGAATCCATTGGCGATCATTTCTGAGCGAGAGAAGACGAACCGCCGCGTGCGCCCCGCTGCCGCCGCGGACTATTTCTCCAGTCCATGCTGCTTCAGTTTTTTGTGAAGCGTATTGCGGTTCATGCCAAGCATGGCGGCGGCCTTGATCTGCACGTTTTCGCACTGGGCCATCACCTGAGTGATCAGTTCGCACTCGACCCGATTGACAATCCGTGCATAAACGTCCTCCGGCTGCGGGCCGGCTTCGGCAAGCCCCTGCTCGACCAGGGTGCCGACAACCGTCTCGAAATCAACGGCCCGACCGATGCGAGGCGACCGTTTGCCCAAGACGGCCCCGGGCAGGAGATCCCGCGAGAGTTCGTCGGCCGGCGCGAGCACAATGGCTCGTTCGATGTAGTTCTGGAGTTCCCGGACGTTGCCTGGCCAGCCGTACGCTTCAAGCGCTGACATCGCATCCCGGGTGATATGCGGCACGTGCCGGTTGTTCTGCTCGTTGTAGAGTCGCATGAAATGCGCGACCAACGCCGAGATGTCCTCTCGCCGTTCCCGCAGTGGGGGGACGTAGACGGTCACCACGTTGAGGCGGTAGTAGAGATCCTCGCGGAAACGGCCCACGACAATCTCATCCACCAGGTCGCAATTGCTGGCCGCGATGACGCGCGTGTCGACGCGAATGGTTTGCGTGTCACCGACTCGCTCGAACTCGCGTTCCTGAAGGACGCGCAGGAGCTTCACTTGGAGTTTCGGCGTCATCGAGTTGACTTCATCGAGAAAGACGGTGCCGGTATGGGCCGCCTCGAAACGTCCGATGCGATTGTCGACGGCTCCGGTAAACGCGCCGCGAACATGTCCGAAAAGCTCGCTTTCGAGCAGGTTCTCGGCCAGCGCCCCGCAGTTCACGCGTATGAAGGGACCGCTTCCCCGCGGACTGAGCCGGTGGATGGCACTCGCGACTAGTTCCTTGCCCGTTCCCGTTTCGCCCAAGAGAAGCACCGACGCATTGGATCGGGCGACCTGCCGAATGAGTCGGTAGACCTCCTGCATGGCCGGCCCCGAGCCGATCAACTCGGGCGTCGGAGGCGGCGGCACATTCGAGAGAGAATCCATGGTCATGTTTCGCGGGCCCGACGCTGGGTGCAAACGGTCATCGCTGGCCGTAGCGATCCAGAACATCCTGGAGAATAAAGTCTTTCGGCATGTCCACCTTCTGACGCTTGAGCAATTGCCGGTATTGGTCGATCACCTCGATGAGTTCTTCGCCCAGCGTACCGTCGGCTATCAGAGTGGGGTAGCGGTCAAGGACACGGCGCCAGAGCGCGAAACCTTGTTCGTAGTCTTTTCGGGCAGCCGAAAGTTCTCCTCGGTCGAGGGCACGCTCGCTCCGTTCGATCGCAAGCTGGGCCGCACGAGTTTCAGGATCATGTTCCATCTGAACGCGGACAAATTGATGCAAAATGAAATCGCTCGGCACCGGACGATCGAGCTTCTTCAGAACGTCGGCGTACTTGCGGATCATCGCCAGAATCACGTCGGCGGTCGCCGGGTCGCTTCGCTGTTCGAGACTGGGCAAGTCCGCAATGATTCCTCTCCAAACCTGCAACACCTTCTCGTAGAACGTCGCCGCCGTGGCCAGATCACCCTCCGACTCCGCCTCTTCGGCCTTCTGCAAGCTATTGCGAATCTGGTACGTCTTCGGGCTCTCTTTCACCTGCATGCGAACGAACTCCGCCAACGCGAAGTCGGATGGGAACAGTTGGTCGCGCTGATCCAGCGCTTTGCCGTACGATTCGAGCAAGTCTCCAATATCGTCGGTCGTGGTCCTGTCGGTCATCAAGATGGGGTATTTGCTCAGCATGGCTATCCAAGACGCGGACGCATCGGCAAATTCCTTCATCGCCGTCGTCAAGTCGCCTTTGCTCAACGCCGTGTTGCCCGCGTACGTCGCTTTGCGGGCGTCGAGCATTCCCTTTTCCTGCTCGACCTCCGCCCGAAGCTTCCAATAGTCATAATTGACAATGCCACGGTAGCTTTCGGTAATTCGGATGAGACTTTCGAGGATCGTGATTTTCTCGAGCAGGTTTTTTGCTTCGGCCTGATTTTCGCGCGGCATATCGTGGTTGCGAACGATTTCGTGAGGCTCCACCTCCAAGAACGCCTCGGCCTCGGCCGCCAGCGCGAATTGCTCCGGCGGACGCAGATGCTCGGGCGTGTTTCGAGCCTTGCGCTGCTCGTCGGTCAGCCTTGATTCCTTTTCCTTGAAGAGATTCTCGCGCACGCCGGGTGCCAAGTCGTCGAGCTGTTTCAGCAATTGTCGCCGGTCGTTGTGGAGTCGAGCGACTTCGCCCAGGTGAACGGTCCGGCCGTCCGTCGTGGGAATCGGAAGCCGACCGAAGTCACTCCAGTCTTTCGCGGCCTGCTGCCACTGTCTTTTGGCCACCTCGCCAAATTTGCCGTCTTTCTCGGTCGCGTCCGCGCAGTTCATCTGGCACATGGCCGCCTGCGACCGGAAGACGACGGGACTTTTCATTCCGCGCAGCGACACATCCTCGGTATCGATCAGGTTTTCGGCTTTGCGGAACCACTGCTTGCCGACCAGCCAATTGTCGCGTTCGTTTTGGGGACGCGCTCCGTTGAAATCATCGTCTTCCTTGAAGAGCAGGCGGAATTGCTCGTGCTCGTCGGCGCGGCCAATCTTCCAGCCGATAAACCAGCCGATATCGCGAAGTAACCGTGGCTCGCGCTGGTTGTACGTTGTCCCCAGTTTCAGAAAATCGATTCCCTTGATCACCCAATGGTAACGCTCGCGATAATCGTCGAACTCCGCCGAACAGTTGTAGGAGAGGTTCCAGCCCTGGTGGCGCCAAACATCGATGAAGTTGGGCTGCAGCTTGACGATCTGGTTCAGTGTCGCGGACAGGTTCGTCCAGTCTTTCTTTTTCTGGTATTCGATGCCCTTCGTCCAGAGAATATTGGCCGCGATACCACGCATTCCCAGCGTGGCCAGTTTGAGTGTCTCGCTCGTTGGGTCGATCTTGCCCAAGTAGACCTGGTCGAGCTTCTGATCGGTTCGCTGTTGTGCCAACATTCCCCCGGGCGACCCTTTGTCCGTCTCCGTGTCGAGCGTCGCCGGATGTCCCAGCCAATAGAGCAACGGCAAGAAGAGCGCGATGATCACTAGGTAGACGATTTTGCGAATGAAAGAGCGACGGCGAGAGGTCATTTGGCCACCTCACGTGTTTTCAAGAAGAAATAGCCGACCACGAACAGCGCGACGGCAAAACTCAGCGTGGTCAAACCCTGCTCGGCGATCCAGTCGGCCGAGATGTTGAATCCGTAGGCCACGTAGCCGGCACAGTCGAATTCGCGCAGCGGCGGCAGCAGCTTCGCCACCACCAACAGGCCTTTCTGAAGCACCGCATCCGTTGTTTGGGCAACGGTCGTGCGCAACCCCGCGGGCAAGTCCGAGACGACGTTGTCTTGCGTAAGAAGACGAATGAACGATTCGACCGGGCCACCCCCGTAGGTCTCGCCCATCGCCAACTTGATCATGAACGCCCGGAAAAAACCACCGATCAACATGCCCACCGTGGCGATCATCGCGACCGAACCACTCAAAAACGTGCTGAACATCACGCCGAAACCGACGACCAGCACCATCTGCATCCAAATGCCGAAATAGCCCTTCATGAAATTTAGCGCGAACGAGGCATCCCGCGCCCGAAGGTACATGTCGGCCTGCGCAACCCCGAGGTACTGATTGGGATCCAAGCACTGCAACCAAATTTCCAGGCGACCGTCGTCGGTCAGGTCGTCGAACAAATCGTATTGCGATTTGCGGTGGCCGGTGATTTCCTCGCGGACATACTTGACCTTCTTGACCAAGCCGTCGCTGTCTTCCTCCCGCTTCAGGTAATAGACGGTCTCCGGCGTGAGCTTTCGCGCGATTTGATGAACGTCGGTCGAGAATTCCCGAGCCGGAAAGATCTTCGCTTCCACCGTCAAACCGGTTTTCGGATTGCGCAGAAGCAGAACCCCCGCAATCCCTTGCTCGATGTCCCCTTTCCACGTCCGGAACACACCGAGCGTCATTTCCACCTGGAGTCGCTCGGGAAACTGCTCGGGCGTAACGCCCTCGAAAGACCAAACGCCCGCGGCCAGACTGCCGCCTTCGATATAACTGCGATAACTCCATTCATCACCAACGTTCGTGCCGGCTTCCTTCTCCTGGCGCTGTGAATCCATGAAGCGAAGCTTGCCGTAGACCGGCACCCGGGCAATGCGCATTCCTTCGGGCTGGCCGACTTCATAGACCGTCTTGTCGCCTTGCTTCCGACGGATCACGCGGTGGAAGTGATCCTGGGTCATTTCCAGGCGTCCTCTTCCTTTCCGGTCCAACGCGACGTCGTGCCGGTGGTTGTTGACCGAGGTGCTTTTCCCCTTCAGCGGCACGTCGCCCTTCGCGGCGTCGTCACCCGGCTGCACCACCTTCAAGCTGCTTGGAATGACTTCGTGCGTGTGGGCGAGGCCCCGGGCCACGAAAACGTAGCTCATCGCGCCCATCAACACCAAGAGGAACGTCCCCAACAGGATGAAGCCGAGCATTCGCCCCAGGACGATCTCGCTGGGGCGCACGGGCTTGGTGACCACGGTGTGCAGCGTTTTGCTCTTCAGGTCCGCCGGCAGACTGAACGCGCTGAGAAACAGCATCAGCAGCAGAACCAGGTAGCTCGTCGACGTGAGCACGAAGCTGATGTACAGTCGCAACGGATGGTCGCTGCCCGGATCGAGAAACCAACCGGCAAAAAGCAGCAGGATCAGAAACAAAACGAAGACAATCACCACCCGGCGACGCAGTGAATCCTTGATCGCCAGCCAGGTCAACGCCCAAACGCGCCGCGGCGACATGCAAAACAAGTCGGCGAAGGACGAACCGACCACGCGGAACGTAAGCTCCAAACCTCTTGCCGGTCCGTGGCGAACGACGGCGATCAGCGAGCTGAGAAACAGACCGGTCACCGCCAGGGCGGCGACGACCAACAGCCAGTTCAGCGACGCCCAGAGAATCCACTCGTGAAACGGAATCTGTTCGGTTTCGATAACCATGGTTTATGCGTCCTTCGCTCCCCGGACGCGGCGGCCCGGATGCAATTCGCTTTCGGCGATGATGTCCAAGAACAGTCGTTCGAGGGTCGTGGTCGGATTGCCCATCGAGACCAACTCGCCGTGTTCCCGGTCAATGATCTGTCTGATTTCCTGCTGCGCCTTTTCGTTGAGCTTCCGGACGTGAATCTCCGTGACGTCGTGGACCTTCAGGAGGCTGTCGACGCGCCCGAGTTCCTTGAGTTCGCCTTCGTAGAGAATGGCAATGCGATCGCACACGTCCTGGACGTCGTCCAGACGATGGCTGCACATGACGACCGTCTTGCCCTGCTCGCGCAGGTCCAAGATCATCTGTTTCATGTCCCGCGTGCCGAGCGGGTCCAATCCGGTGGTCGGTTCGTCCAGCAGGATCAACTCGGGATCGTTGATCAAGGCCTGGGCCAGCCCGATCCGTCGCGTCATGCCCTTGGAGTACTCGCGCAATTGGCGTTTCTTCGCCCGGGTAAGACCGACCTGATCGATCAGGTCGGCCGTTCGCTGACGGCGCACTCGGCGCGACATCTTGAAGAGCCGGCCGTAGAAGTCGAGCGTTTCCTCGGCCGAGAGGAACTTGTAGAGATACGATTCCTCGGGCAGGTAGCCGATCCGCTCATTCTTGGTAACGTCGGTCGCGTCGCGTCCGAAGCACAAGACCTGACCGCTGGTCGGGAAGAGAAGGCCCAAGATCAGCTTGATCGTGGTTGTTTTGCCCGATCCGTTGGGCCCGAGAAGCCCGAAAATCTCCCCCCGACGGACTTCGAGATCGAGGGCCTTCAGGGCGCGGACTTTTTGGCGACCCCAGAAGTCGCGATAGACCTTAGTGAGGTTCCTGGCTTCGATAATGACATCATCCGGCATGGAATTGCCTCGTCTGACTGCAAGAGAGATACGGACTTCACGGTGGAATTCGAAAGGAAATGGCGCAACGCTTACCCAGTACGCTTTACGTTACCGGCCTCCCAATGGTTCGGGCGCGATGCAACGCGCCCCCAACGCGATAGAGACCAGAGGCCCCGGGGTCGGACTGCCCGCTCAAAAGACCACCGTCCCGGGACCATTTCCCGTTACGCACCATCCGGCCCAAAAACAAGGCTCCACTATAGGCCACCCCCCCTATTCCTGCAAGGTGGCACGGCGACCATAACGACGCGACAGGGGACTTTCTGCCAAGACAAGACGGCCCGATTCGGTTAGATTGGCAAGTTGAACGTTCTGCCGGTTGTTGGGCCTCGATACTCCCAAACCAGCGGGCGCACGTTTCGCCAAGGTTACCCAGAGCGCACCGACCACAACGGCTCCGTGGAAATCCCCTTTTGCACAGGGGTGGCCGAGCGTAGCGAAGTCGCCGTTTTCGGCCCTCGGGGACACCGATACGCCGCGTCGTCGGCCACCCTTCCCAGAGGTTTCCCGCAAAGCCGGTCACATTGGAGAGTCTTGATTTCGAATGGTATTGCCCAACCCGGTCGACATCGACAACCAACGCCGCGACGAGGCCGTCGAATACCTGCTGAACCGAGTCAACTACGAACGGTTGCCCCAGGTATCCTATTCTTCGCGTTGGTTCAAGCTCGATCGCATGCACGAACTGCTTCGCCGCCTGAATTCCCCCCATCGCGGTATTCCTGTTGTCCATGTGGCGGGCACGAAGGGCAAGGGATCGTCGGCAACCATGATTGCGACGATTCTAACGGACGCCGGCTATCGGACCGGGCTGTTCACCTCTCCCCATTTGGACCGAATCGAAGAACGTTTTGCCGTCGACGGCCAGCCCTGTCGGCCCGGCGAGTTGGTAACCCTCGTCGAGACGATCAAACCGGTGATCGAAGCCATGGATCGCGAGGCGGCCCAAACGCCCAATCCGCTGGAAGGTCGTCCCACCTATTTCGAGATCACCACGGCGATGGCGCTGCTGCATTTCGTGCGTCGCGCGGTCGACTTGGCGGTGCTCGAAGTGGGTCTCGGAGGGCGGCTCGACTCGACCAACGTCTGTCAGCCGTTGGTTTCCGTCATTACCAGCATCAGCCTCGACCACACGGCCCAGTTGGGCGGCGACCTCGAATCCATCGCCGCCGAGAAGGCCGGCATCATCAAGCCCGCAGTCCCCGTGGTCAGCGGCGTCACCCAGCCCGAGCCCCGCGCGGTCGTCCGGCAGACGGCCGATCGGCTTGGGTGCCGCCTTGTCGAGGCAGGCGTCGACTTCGAGGCCGTTGGTTTCACGGAAACCGACGACCATGGCAAGTCGATTTCTTCGTTCGACTACCACCGGCAAGGACAGGTGGAGCTTCGCAACCTTCGGTTGGCCATGCTTGGTCGCCACCAGGCAACCAACGCCGCCGTGGCTCTGGCCGTGGTCGAGGAACTGCGTGGCGCTGGCTGGCCGGTCTCCGAGACGGCCGTACGCTCCGGCCTGGCGCGAGCCGCGTGTCCGGCTCGCGTGGAGATTCTCGACTCCCGTCCCGCAGTCGTGTTCGACGTGGCCCACAATCGCGCGTCGGCCGAGGCGCTGGCCGGAGTTCTAAATGCACGTTTTGCCGATCGGCGAAAGTGGGCCATCTTTGCCGCCAGCCAGGACAAAGACCTGCGCGGCATGTTGGAAGTCCTGCTTCCCGTTTTCGACGAAGTCATCTTCACACGATACCTCGACAACCCGCGCACGGCGTCGGCTCACGATTTGGCCGAGTTGGCCAAGGAACTGACGGGACGAACATATCCAACCGCCTCTACGCCCGTGGAAAGTTGGGATTGGGTTGCCGGCCGGGCGTTGCCGGACGACGTGATCTGCGCGACGGGTTCTTTCTTCATCGTTGCCGAGCTTCGGCGGCATGTTCTCGCTTCGTCGGCCGCGTCTTCGTAACGCGTAAGCTGATTCGATCGGGCATCCGTCGACTCCGAGGGCGTCTCGCTCTTCAGAGACAGAGTCGCTTCGCAAGGAGGCTTCGCCCACGACGATCCACGTTCACGGACGCTCGCACGAGCATAGATAACCGTGTGACGTCAGATTCACCGTCTGTTTCGATGAGCAATATTCTGCTGCCCTTTCGTTTTTTACCGCGTGTCGGGGTTCGGCCCGCTACGTTATCGTGACAGGCGGCAACCGATTGTTCGTCTTTCTACAACACAAACGCCAGCAATAAAAAATGGCCACATCGTGTTTATGTCCGAGAAAAAGTGCTATCATTGACTACTGCGATTTCTGTTATGGCATTTTGAATCCAGACCCCAAGAGTTATGCCTGCCACAACACCCACCACGGTGCCACCGCTGATTTCCGGCGGCATCATGCTGACTTATCATTGCACGAACACTTGTCGCCACTGCCTTTATCGGTGTTCCTCCCGGCACGAAAAGCATTTCATGTCGGAAGCGCTGATCGATGCGACGATGGGCGCCTTGGCCAAGGAACCGACCCTGCACGGAATCCATATGGCCGGCGGCGAGGCCACGCTGAACTACAAGCGATTGATCTACGCCATCCGCTCCGCGCGGCGAGCGGGCATTTCAATCGACTATCTCGAAACCAACGCATCGTGGTGCGCCGACAAGCAAACCGCTCGGGACGGCTTCACACGCTTGCGCGAGGCCGGACTCCGCGCCGTATTGATCAGCGTGTCGCTGTTCCACAACGAGTTCATTCCGCTGGCCAAGACCAAGACCGGCATTCGCGCGGCCGTCGACGTGTTCGGCTCGCAGGGAGTTGTGGTCTGGACGCCCGAGGTGTTGCAGCAGATGGATGCCCATCTTGACGAGCATCGTACCCATTCGTTGGAGGAATCGTGCGAATCGCTCGGGCTCGATTTACGGCAAGGCGACGTCTGGAAAATGCACAATTATCTGACGCCCGGCGGTCGAGCCGCCGAACGGCTCGTCGACGGTCTGCTCACTCGTCCGGCCGAGAGTTTCCAGGGTGACGCATGTGGACGTGTGCTGGAAAACACGACTCACTTTCACATCGACCCGTTCGGCAATCTGTACACGGGCCGCTGCCCAGGCATTTCCGTGGCGGACGTCGGTGACTTGCATCCGACCATTAGCACAACCAAACATCCGGTCTATTGCCAATTGGCCGAAGGAGGCCCGGTTTGGCTCTGGCGCGGGCTGGCCCCCGATTTCGTGCCCAACCCGAAAGGCTATGTCAGCAAGTGCCATCTTTGTCTGGACGTTCGCAAGCACCTTCGGGCAAACGGACAGTACGAGGAATTGCGGCCCGACGAGTATTATCGAGAGTAGGGCGGACGCTCATGCGTGCCGTTACTTCCTCCGTCAATTCTTGGTTGGGCAGGTTGCCAGTTCTTCCCAGAGCCGCGCGCTCGCTTTGATGCCGCGATGGAAGTCGGCCAGGGCGAATTTTTCGTTGGGGCTGTGCGCGTTATCGTCGCCTTGCCCCCAACCCAGCAGGAGCGTGTCGACGCCCAGCGCTTCGCAGAACGTGACGACGATCGGAATCGAGCCGCCTTCGCGGGTATAGACGGGCGGGGTGCCAAAAGCCTCTTCGATGGCCCGGGCAGCGGCTTGCGTGTAGGGGCTGTCTTCGGAAACCAACACGCCGCGTCCGCCGTGTTGAACGACCAGTTCCATTTGGATGCCCGGCGGACATACTTCGGTCAGTTTCTGGCGCAGGCCTTCGACGATTTTGGGGGGATCCTGGTTGGGCACAAGCCGAAAGCTGAGCTTCGCGCCGGCGACGGCCGGCAGCACCGTCTTGGCCCCCTCGCCCTGATATCCACTCCACATGCCGCACACATCGAACGTGGGGCGGGTCCAAAGCCGTTCGAGCGTCGTGAAGCCTTCTTCCCCGATCAGGGCCGAAACGCCGATTCCCTCGATGTAGCGAGCCTCGTCGAACGGCAACGCCGCTATCCGCTCGCGCTGCTTGTCCGACAACGTCACCACGTCGTCGTAGAAGCCGGGCACTTGGATTCTGCCGTGCTCATCCATCAGCGTGGCGAGCATCTTGGCCAAGGCGTTGGCCGGATTGGCCACCGCACCGCCGAACGAGCCGGAGTGCAAATCGCGATTGGGTCCCTTGAGAATCAAGTCGCAGTAGACGATGCCCCGCAGCCCGCAAGTGATGGCCGGCTGATCCGGCGCGAACTGACTCGAATCGCTCACCACGACGCAATCGCAGGCCAAGCGGTCGCGGTTTGCCTCGACAAACTGGGAGATGCCGTGACCGCCGCATTCTTCTTCGCCTTCGATCAGGAACTTCAGATTGATCGGCAAGCGTCCCTCGACGGCCAACCAGGCCTCGGTGCTCTTGATGTGCGTGAGCATCTGGCCCTTGTCGTCCGAGGCACCCCGGGCATAGACCTTGCCGTCGCGCTCGGTCGGTTCGAAGGGGGGCGTGGTCCACAACTCCAATGGAACGACCGGCTGCACGTCATAATGCCCATAGACCAGCGCCGTCGGCGCCCCCGGCACGCGAGGCGACTCGGCATAAACCAGCGGATGGCCGTCGGTCTCGATGATTTCGGACGCAAGACCCAGCTTCTGGAATTGTCCATCCACCCACTTGGCTGCCTGAGCAACGTCCTCCCGATAGGCCGGGTCGGCGCTGATACTGGCAATGCGAAGAAACTCGTGGAGTTCCTGCTCGAACCGCTCTCGGTTTTCAGTGAGATAATTGTTGATATTGGACATCGGAAATCCCTCATGTCTTCAAGGCAGTTGGATGGAACGGTCGGCCAGGGCACGCCCGAGGGGCCATGGTCAGCGCAAACGCTCGGCGGAGGGCTCTTCTGTCCTCCCGGGTGACTCAATATAATGGATATGTTAGGAAATGACCATCCGGAATGGATCCTTCCGGGGTGGTTTCCATGTGCGGGTGGCCACCGGGTCCGTTCTTTCAAAACGGTATTGGGATGGACGAAAGCGTCGCGAGCGAACCCCTGGTGGAAACGGTCCGCCGGCGGCGGCAGAGCCGACTGCCCAAGCGCCAGCCGCGATATCAGGTCATCCTCTGGAACGACGAGGATCACAGTTACGAATATGTGATCCTCATGCTGCAGGAGTTGTTTGCCCATCCGCCCGAGAAGGGATTTCTGCTGGCCAAGGAAGTCGATAGCCAAGGCCGCGCCGTGGTGTTGACCACCACGCGTGAACACGCCGAGTTGAAACGCGACCAGATCCACGCCTACGGTCGTGACTGCTTGATTGAAAGTTGCCAAGGCTCCATGTGGGCCACGATCGAGCCGGTGCCGAGTGAGTGACACAACCCCAGGAATCTTCGATTTGATCCGCCTGGCGCCTTTGCCTGGCCCTCGCTCATGCCGACTCTGAAAACGCTCACGCTTGGCTGCAAAGTTAATCAATACGAAACGGAATACGTCCGCCAGGGACTTTCACGGCTGGGCTACCGCGAGCCGCGCCCGGGCGAAGCGGCCGATCTGTGCGTCGTCAATACGTGCACCGTGACGGCCGAAGCCGATCGCAAGAGCCGTAAACTCATCCGCCAACTCGCACGCGAAAACCCCGGCGCGAGCATCATCGTGATGGGCTGCTACGCGACCCGACGGCCCGACGAAGCCGCCGCGTTGCCGGGCGTCGCCGAAGTCGTCACCGACAAGAACCGACTGCCCGAGTTGCTTGCACGCTTCGGGCTCGACCCGATTCCCACCGGCATCACGTCGTTCGGCCGCCGTCAGCGAGCGTACGTCAAGATTCAAGACGGATGTCGAATGGAGTGCGCCTATTGCATCATCCCGCGAACGCGGCCTGTCCTGCGGAGTCGCCCGATCGACGAAGTCGTCGGCGAGATTCGCGGTTTGATCGACGGCGGCTACCAAGAGATCGTTCTGACCGGAATTCACCTGGGCCACTACGGAGTCGATCTGGCTGGACACGATCGGACTGACGCCCAAACGAATCTGGCCCGTTTGCTGCGACATCTTGTCCGGCTCGACGGTGATTTCCGCATACGAATTTCGAGCATCGAAGCGTGCGAGGTAACCGACGCGGTGCTCGACGTGATTGCCGAACATCCGAAACGCGTGTGCCCCCATCTGCACGTGTCGATGCAGAGCGGCTCCGACACCGTGTTGCAGCGCATGCGGCGTCGTTGGAGCAGTGAACGGTTCCTCGAACGTTGCCGAACCATCAAACGGCGGCTCGACCACCCCGGGCTGACCACCGATGTGATTGTCGGTTTTCCGGGCGAAACCGAGGCTGAGTTCGAGGCAACCTGCCGCCTGGTGGAGAACGTCGGGTTCTCGAAAATCCACGGTTTTCGGTTCAGTGCTCGACCAGGCACGGCGGCCGCGCGAATGACGGACGTCGTGCCGAGTCACGTCCAGCATCGCCGACTTGCCAAGCTTGCCCAAATTGAGACTCGTCTGCGGACTTCCTATTTTTCGAGCCTGCTTGGGCGAGAACTCTGTGTGCTGGTCGAATCGGCGGCGGCCAACCGGCCGGGAATGCTGCTGGGCACCTCGGCCCGATACGTGCCGGTCGAACTGCCTGGGCAACCCCACCAAGTCGGCCGTTTGGTCCGCGTGACGGCCCAATCGCTTGGCGACAACCGGGTTCTCGCCGAGGCGATCCACGGAGCATGACGGGGACATGCCACCTGTCGCGCGGGTTTCGTGATGTCGATTGTTAATCGCTCTGGCATCGCCTTGGGCCATCTGCTAGACTCCCCGCCCCCCTGATTGGCACGAGTCGATCGTGGGACTACACGGCGAGAAAAGACGCCTGTGGATTGCATGGAGGCAATAATGCGAAAACGAAACGTCCTGGGACTGATATTGGTTGCCGTGGTCTGGGTTGGCGTGCTTGGTTCGCCGGTCGAGGCGGCGCCTCCTTGGGAGTCGCTTCTTTCGATGCACCGTGTCGAGGCCGATCCGGAGAAAAGCTACAAGCTCGACGACAGCCAGGGGCCCTGGCTGATTCTGGCCTCGACCTTCTCCGGTCAGGGCGCCGAGGATCAGGCCCACGAGCTCGTTCTCGAACTTCGTCGCCGCTACAAATGGCCGGCCTATGTTCACAAGATGCGGTTCGACTTCGGCAAGGACGCCGACGGGCGAGGCCTCAATCGGTTTGGGCAACCGATCAAGTGGACTTATCGCCGGGGTTCGGAAATCGAGGAGATTGGTGTTCTGGTCGGTGATTTTCCGAGCGTCGACGACCCACAAGCGAAAAAAATACTCAAAGATGTCAAATTCGCCCGACCCGATTGCCTGGTCATCGAAAAAGGCAAAAAGACCAACCAATCGCTCGCGTTTGTGCGCGCGCTTCAGGCCTCGATGCTCAAGTCGGGCAACACGAAGAAGAAGAAGGGCCCCATGGGCCACGCCTTCATGGTGCGCAATCCTCTGCTCCAAGGGCATTCGTCCTCCTCCAAGGCGCTCGATCCTTTCGTCGTCAAGATGAACCAGGGCGTCAAACACAGCCTTTTGGATTGTCCCGGGAAGTACACGGTGCAGGTAGCGCATTTTTCCGGCAAGGTGGTCGTCGACCAATCGGAAATTACGAAAATCGAGAAAGGAGAAAAGCGGTTGACCGAAAGCCGCCTTCACGAAGCGGCCCTCAAGGCACACCGGTTGACCGAGTTGCTGCGAGAGAAGGGCTACGACGCCTACGAGTTTCACGATCGCCAATCCAGCATGGTAACGGTCGGCAGCTTCAATTCCGTCGGGACGCCGCGAATGGACGGCAAGATCGAAATCAATCCCACCATCCATCGCATCATCGAGACTTTCAAGGGCACGCAACCTCCGATGGGCGGCCCCATGATGGCTCGACAAATCGAGGACATCCCCTTGGACATTCAACCGCTTCCGGTCGAAGTCCCCAGACAATCGATCGGCGCGTCCTACGCGAGACAGTCTCGCGGATTGTGGTAAAAACGCGTCTCGGCCATTCCCGCGTGACGGACGTTCTGCCATGAGCCACCACCAGCCGTGCTTGGTCCTGGGAACCGGCAACCGGAAAAAGGGAGCCGAACTGGCCACGCTTTTCACGAGTCTGGGACTGGTCGTTCAGACACTGGCCGATTTTCCCGAACCCATCGCGGTTCACGAAACGGGCACCACGTTCGCCGAAAACGCGGCCCTGAAGGCGATCGAACAGGCCCGGCACCTCGACCGTTGGGTACTCGGCGAAGACAGCGGCCTGGCGGTCGATGCGCTGGGCGGCGCGCCGGGC
>JAFGIR010000330.1 GCA_016929515.1 Pirellulales bacterium
CCGGTGCCCTCCCCTGCCCTGCTTCGCGTGCTTCTCACCATCGGCCAGGACGGATATATTGGCTGGTGGGCGGGGCCTCGTTTCACTTGATTCAGTCCATGGCGTCATACCTTCGCATTTCCGGCGGCGCGCGGCTTGAGGGCAAAGTCCGCGTGTCGGGCTCGAAAAACGCGGCGCTGCCGATGATGGCCGCCGTGCTGCTGGCCGACGAGCCCGTGCTGTTGGCCGGCGTGCCGCTGCTGGCCGACGTCGACATGATGGGCCGGGTGCTCCGCGAGCTGGGCGTCGAAGTGCTTTGGGACGAAGACGACACGCTTCAATTGCGGGTTGTCGACGCGCGGCTCGTTCATGCTCGATACAAGTTGGTCCGGCGGATGCGGGCCAGTTTCTGCGTGCTCGGGCCGCTGTTGGCGCGGCGGGGCGAGGCCGTCGTATCGCTGCCCGGCGGCTGCGCGATCGGCCCGCGTCCGGTCGACTTGCACCTTGCGGGGCTTCGCGCGTTGGGGGCCCAGATCGCGTTGCGCCACGGCTACGTGGTCGCGAAGGCCCAGCGGCTCCACGGCGCGACGATTGATCTGGCCGGGCCGCATGGGCCGACCGTGACCGGCACGGCCAACGTGCTCAGCGCGGCCGTGCTGGCCGAGGGCCGGACCACGCTGCACGACGCGGCCGTCGAGCCCGAGATCGTCGAGCTGGGACGGATGCTCGTGGCGATGGGTGCGAAGATCGAGGGGCTCGGCGCGCCGACGATCCGGGTCGAGGGCGTCGAGCGGCTCGGCGGCGCGACCGTCCGCGTGATTCCCGACCGGATCGAAGCGGCCACGTTGCTGCTGGCCGGAGCCATTACCGGCGGCAGCGTTCGCGTGGAGCATGTCGTGCCCGATCATCTGGCCGCCGTCCTCGAGTTGCTGGGCCGGACAGGCTGCCGGCTCGACGTGGAAGAAGACGCGCTAACGATTCAGGGCGAAGGACGTTGCCGGGCCGTCGACGTGACGGCCGAGCCTTATCCGGGCGTGCCGACGGACGTCCAGGCCCAGTGGATGGCCTTGCTGGCGGTGGCCGACGGGCGGAGCACCGTCCGCGACACGGTGTTTTCAACCCGACTGGCGCACGTGGCCGAGTTGGCGCGGCTCGGGGCACGGATCGAAAGCTCCGAGGGCCAGACCGTTATCCACGGCGTGCCGCGGTTGACCGGCGCGGTGGTGCGGGCGACCGATCTTCGGGCCAGCGCGGCGTTGGTGCTGGCCGGGCTGGCGGCCGACGGCGCGACGACCGTCGGCGCCGTGCACCATCTCGACCGGGGCTACGAACGGCTCGATCGGAAACTGGCCGCGCTGGGAGCCGGCATTCAACGAGGGTGACAACATCGAGGGCTTGTGATTCGGGCCAGCGCCGCGCCATGGCCCAGCTACCCGGTGGCCTCCTTTACTCTTCGCGCTTCGTACTTTCGACTTCCGCGGGGATATTCAGCGTTACGGAAAGTCCCTTGTCGGGCGCGACGAGGAAGTTGGTCACCGTGTAGGGCAGTTCGGTCGGGGCCGGTTTTTTGGGATCGAAACGAATTTCGACATTGCTGACCGAGCGGGCCGGCAGCGTCAAGTTGGTTGGCCCCACGTTGCCTGCTCGGCGCAGCACCATGTTGGCCTCGCTCAGGTTCTCGATGTCGATCCAGAGCTTGCCCTTCGCGCGGTGAGTCGGTTTCGAGACGCGGATCGAGCGTTCAAACAACGGCGCGAGCCACTCGGTCCGGCCCAGGATTTCGTTGTGGAACCAAACGAGCGTCCGCCGTTCAAGCAAGGCTTCGTGGACGCCTTCGACGGTGCGTTGGCGGGCGAAGACGAGCGTCATCGTGCGATGATCGTCCGCCGTGTTTCGTGTTCGCAGGTCGGGCACGTGCATGTCGGAATTGCCCAGCAGCGTGAGGTTCTTCTCCAACCCCAGTCCGAACGTGGTGAGATAGTGGGTGTCGGTCGGGCCGTTGCAGACTTCGACACCGCGGAGCCATTGGTTTTTGTAGAGCGTGTCGTGAACGTCGGTCCATTTGCCTCCCCAGATCAAAGGATGGTTCCAGAACATGAACCCACCCTGTTCGTCGGCCAAGCGGGCTTGTTTGACGATATCGGGGTCGTTCAAGGGCGTCATATCCTTGACGAAGATGGTGTTGAAGTGGCCCGGCGGCGTGTCTTTGGTGATTTCGCCGCCGCGAATCAGCAGGAGATTCAGTTGCTTGGCCAGCCCGGCCGCCAGATCATGAACCCGATTGAGATCGCGCGACACGTCCTTCTTGTGTGGACTGTACTCGATGTGGTCGGTGATGGCGATGCCGTCGAGTCCCTGACGCCAGGCCTCGCGCACCCGAACCGTCGGCCAAACCTGGCCGTCGGAAAAGACCGTGTGAATGTGGAAGTCGCACTTGAGCGTCGTGTAGCCGGGCAGGTCGGGGAAATGGATCGGGTAGCGAACGTCGGCCGCCGCGGCCGGCCGCAACAGAATCGCCATCAATACGAACAGAGAGACGGGAATGAGTCGTTTCATCGAAAGGGTCCTTTCTCGTGGCGGGCATGCGAGACGCATGGAGGGGAAAGCGGAACGGGAGGGCCGTACCGATTAGCCTAACAGACCGCAACCGGCGCCGTCAATCGCCCGGCAGCATGTTCCCAATCCCCAATCGCCAACACCCAACCCACGAAAGACCTTCTGGTGCAGAATGTTCTTCCGCGAGGTCATGACGCCCGGCGTTGTGTCGTCGGCCAGAATGCGCGTCATGATGTGGTATTTCGCGTCGATGTCGTCGGCATAGTGGACCAGCAGGGCCTCGGGCGTCATGGGCGGCTTGGGCGAGCCCCACTCGGGTAGCCGCTGGTGCGAGAGAATCAGGTGTTCCAATCGCAGGAGCGTCTCGCCCACGAAGCCGATTTCGGCGGCCGCCTCGCGGACCATGTCGCGTCCCAACAACAGGTGGCCGATCAATTCGCCCTCGGCCGTGTAGCGAGTCTCGGCCGGCCCGGCGTCCAGTTCGCGGAGCTTGCCGATGTCGTGCAACGCGCCGCCGGCCACGACCAGACCGGTGTCCAACGGCGGGTCCATCTCCGGAACGTACTCGGCGTATTGGCCGGCGAGGAAGACGCAGGTGCGGGTCACGTTGAGCGTGTGCTCCAACAGCCCACCGACGTAGGCGTGATGATTGTGTCGCGCGGCGGGCGCCGTCAGAAACAAGTCGTGATTCGTGCTCAGAATCGACTCGACCAGACCGCGAAGCGACCCGTCGGCCACGTGGGTCCGAACCAGTTCGACGAGTTCGTCGTACATGGTCGACGGATCGAATCGCGAGCGGGCCAGGCACATGGCGGGATCGAAACCGTCGGCCGCGTCGGCCTCGGTCACTTCGCGGATCTTGCGGATGTCGAGTTGCGGTCCGTACGTGGTCTCGCGATAGGTGGCGCGGATCTTGTAGAACGTGCCGGGCGTCCACGCGTCGCGACAGTCGACGGCCCAAGCCGAATCGGCCCAGACGGGAAAGCTCACCTCGCGCCGGGCGTCGCGAAAGGCGACCTTGAAATAGGGCTTGCCGTCGCGGGTAGTCAGCTCCTGCTTCGAGGTCATCAGGGCGAACAGATCGGCCTCTTGATGATCCGTCATCTCCGAAAGCGGCACGATCGGCATCGGTCGCGGCATGGCGGGGCCCCTTTTTGCTGGGAATACGGGTCGGTTATTCTGTCCAAGCGCCCCCTATTGTAGTGGATCGCCGACCCTTTGGGCAGTGGCCCGGAGTTGGCTTGAAGACGACACTCCGGCATGTCCGAGATGAAGAATATGAAACGCCCGCGTCGAAAACTCGTTCGTCCCCAGCCGTCGAAGTCGGTCGCTCCGACGCGCGAGTGGCTCGACGGGTTCGTCGAATACTCCTCCGGCGAATGCCATCTGGCCGAGAACACGGTGGCCGCCTATCGCCGCGACCTGACGCGGTTTCTCGTCTGGCTCGACGGTCGCGACATCCGGCGGCTTTCGATCCAGGATCTGGCCGACTATCCCGGGTGGCTCAACCGGCGGAAGTTGGCGCCGGCGAGCGTTGCCCGGGCGATTGTCTCGCTGAAAGTGTTCTTCCGCTACCTCCAGCTCGAAGGCGTGTTGGTCGACAATCTGGCCGAGCTGCTCGGCAGCCAGAAGCTCTGGGAGCGCGTGCCCAAGGTGCTCAGTCCGGAACAAATCGACCGGCTTCTGGAAAGCCCCACGCGGCGCGACACGTGTTGGCGGCGCGATCGGGCCATGTTGGAGTTGCTCTACGCGACCGGGTGCCGGGCGTCGGAACTTTCTTCGTTGAAGATGCCCGATGTGCATCTGAGCGAGTCGTTCTGCGTTTGTCGCGGCAAGGGAGACAAGGAGCGGATCGTGATGCTTGGGCCCCGAGCGATTCGGGCGGTCGAAATCTACTTCGAGCACGAGCGCGCGACGCTGGCCGCGCGATCGCGGACGCCTTCGCCTTGGGTGCTGTTGTCGTATCGAGGGCGGCGGATGCGGCGAGAGCGCATCTGGGAACTCATGAAGCGTTATGCCGCGCGAATCGGCGCGCCGGAAGACGTCAGTCCTCACACATTGCGGCACAGCTTCGCGACGCACGTGCTGGCCGGCGGGGCCGACCTGCGCCAAGTGCAAGAGATGTTGGGTCACGCGTCGATTGCCACCACCCAAATCTACACGCACGTGGACATGTCGCGACTGAAGGCGATCCACCGGCAGTTCCATCCCCGGGCGTAGACAAAGGGCGCCGCTGCTGAAAGGAACCGGCAGCGCCGAAGACACGGCTGGACACGACCGGCCGTGGCGCCCGTCAAGCCATGCGAGGCGACGGACGGCTAGAGCGCGTTTCGGATAACGGTAGTGGGTGCCATGGCCACGACAAGCGTGAGGCCATCCGAGAATTCGTATTTTGGGTGGCACCGATGATTTTCCGCCCATTGCGGGGTGGCACCGATGATTTTTCGCCGTCGACGTCGCGACGAGTGTTCGCGCTTTCGAAAAATCGTCGGTGTTGCGCAGCAACAAGAGGCTTTGTGTATCGAGGGTCGAATGCCTCTTGCCGCTGGCGCGGCACCGACGATTCCG
>JAFGIR010000331.1 GCA_016929515.1 Pirellulales bacterium
ACGGGGACGGACGCGGGCGAAGCGTCAAACCTCGATGGGAGCAGAAATGGGAGCAGTACGGGGGCAAAACGTGGCACGGAAGGGGCGAAACGTGGCGAACGGACCGATGGCGGGCAAGGGGAGAAAGGCGGTCCCGATGACACCCAGAATGCCGGCCCTAACGTCTTGCCGTTTGCGGACTTGGCGACAAGCGACCCGCAAACGGCGAATCCTGGCGAAAGCGGATGGGAGAGGATTCGAACCCCCGGTACCCGCAAGGGTACAGCGGTTTTCAAGACCGCCGCCTTAGACCACTCGGCCACCCATCCGAGATTGTATTCTACCGTGATTTCTTGATGTATGGATTCCTTTTAGCTTGCCTCGACACCGGTTTTCCCACCCGCCGGGCTGTTTCTTGAAGTAAGGGCACCCGCTTGCGTCACCGACCGGATGCCCGTGGCACCCGCTTGACACCCGTGGAACTGATGGCGGTGAGCATCATGGCCAAGTCTAGCAAAAAGCCCGATCTGAAAAAGCCCCATCCCGACTTTCCATTGTTCCCGCACAAGGGAACAAACCGCTGGGCGAAAAAGATCAGGGGGAAGATCCACTACTTCGGGAAGGTGCTTCCCGATGACCCCAAGGGCGAGAAGGCGGTTGAGGTTTGGCTCGACCACAAGGATGACTTGCTTGCTGGGCGGACACCACGGGCCAAGGGCGATGGGCTGACTGTGGCTGATCTGGCGAACCACTTCTTGACCTTCAAACAGGAACTTCGGGATAGCGGGGAACTGGCACCCCGATCCTACGACGAGTACTACGCGACCTGCGAGATAGTCGTCAACGCCTTCGGCAAGAATCCGCTGGTTGATGACTTGGCCGCGGACGACTTCCGGGCATTGCGGGTGAGGTTCGCCAAGCGGTTTGGTCCAGTCCGTCTGGGCAACAGCATTCAGCGAGTCCGGTCCCTCTTCAAGTACGGCTACGAGGCCGACTCCGAACGATCCAGCCGACGCGAATCTGGTGTTCATCGGTCGGCGTGGTCAGAACTACATCGGCAACCACAGGGGCTATCGGGTACACCAGGAGTTCGCGCGAGTCGCCGAAAAGGCTGGCGTCGAAGGGCGTTCGTTCTACGATCTTCGACGCACGTTTCAGACAATTGCCGAAGGCGCGAGGGACTTGGTCGCGGTCCAAGCGATTATGGGGCACGCTCCAAGCAGCGGCGACTCGTCGCGCTGTCCGAAAAGGTGGGGCTTTCGGTTGTTCACTTGTACGTCACATCAGAAGCAGGCAAAGCGACGGGCAGTGGTTTCATCGTGGCGGGCGACATGATCGTGACGAACTATCATGTTGTCGAAGTCAGATCGAATTTTTCGAGACCAAAGTGAATCGGCCTGCTCGTGCCGGATTCTGTGTCGTATTCTGTTTCTGTCGGATTTCTGGTATGCTGCTCCCATCGAAATCGGCCCCTTTCGACAGGGAAGAGGCGTGGCTCAAACGCCCTCCGTCAGGCTCTCAGAAGACGACACCTCTACATGTACTGCGACACGCACGCCCATTTGGATGACGAGCAATTCGACGCGATCCGCGACGGAGTCATCGAGCGGGCGTTGGTTGCGAGCGTGGCGAGGATCGTGACCGTCGGGACAACACGGGCGTCCAGCGAGGCCAGCATCGCGCTGGCACGGCAATACCATGGCGTGTTTGCCGCGGTTGGTCTTCAGCCGAATTGCGCTGGGCAGGCTGCCGCCGGCGACTGGGACGAGATCGTCCGCCTGGCCGACGATCCGCTCGTGGTCGCCGTGGGAGAAACGGGTCTGGATCGCTATTGGGATTTCACACCCTTCGACATCCAGCGGGATTACTTCGACCGGCACCTGCGGCTGGCGCAGCACCGCGATTTGCCGTTGGTGATTCACGTGAGGGACTGCGCCCAGGACACCTTGACCATGCTTCGCGATGCGCGGCGGCGTGGTCCGTTGCGGGGCGTCATGCATGCGTTTTCGGGGGACACCGAAACAGCCCGCGAGTGCCTTGATTTGGGCTTGCACATCAGTTTTGCAGGGATGGTGACCTTCAAGAAATCCCAGGCCTTGCGTGACGTGGCGCGGACGATCCCCGACGATCGCATCTTGATCGAAACGGACAGTCCCTACTTGGCACCTCACCCCCAACGCGGGCAGAAGCCCAATGAACCGGCTCTGCTGGTCCACACGGCGGCTTGCCTGGCTGAGGTGCGTGGGACCGAGTTGGCTCGTTTCCGGGACATCACGACGGCAAACGCGGCTAGGCTTTTCCGGTTTCCGGAGCCTTACTTCTAACCTTTCACGTGTTTCAACTGCCGTTTCCCAGAACGGCGTAATTGACGAGGTGCATCCTGCCGCGTTCTCTGCTGATCGCGACGCGTCATGCGGCGCATGTCGGGAAACCGGCCCTATGCCCTTGACACACGTGGGGGTGCAACATAGCTTTCAAGCATTTCCAGGATGGAGGGGTGGCGTCGCGATGATTCAACACTTCTACGTGCATAATTTTCGCTGCCTGGAGAACTTCAAACTGCCGATGGCTGGGAGATCCTCTTCGCTCTTGATCGGCAAGAATGGATCAGGCAAGTCCACCGTCGGAAAGGCTCTTGAAGTCCTCCAAAACATCGCGCGCGGCACGAATCGGGTCGGCCAACTTGCAAGCCCGAAAGACTTCTCGCGGGGACGGTCCGATGTTCCGTTGCGGTTTGAGATCGAGGTGGTCCTGAGTGGTGCCGTCTTCCAGTACAACCTCGCCCTGGAATTGCCAGAAGGGTTTCGGGAACTTCGGGTGGCGGAAGAAAAGTTGTCGAAGGACGGGAACGACATCTTCACTCGTGATCGAGCGCAAGTCATGCTTGCGCGGACCGCCACGGATCGAGAAGCCAAGTTCCTGGTCGATTGGCACTTGGTCGCCCTACCCGTGATTCAGGAACAATCCGAGTCGGACCCGCTTCGCGTCTTCAAGGATTGGCTCGCCCGCATGCTCATTCTCGCACCGTTGCCAAGCCATATGGGTGGAGATTCCGAGGGCAGTACTCTGATGCCTAACCGGGCATGCACGAATTTTGGCGAATGGTTCACCGGCCTGCTTGCGCACTCGCCAGCGGCATACACCAAGGTCGACCGTTTTCTGAAAGAGTTGATGCCGGATCTCAAGGACATAAAAAATCCGATCAATGGGAAGGACTCTCGTAGCCTGTCCGTTCAGTTTCAACACGACCACACGGCGGTGAGCCTGCCGTTCAACGAACTCTCGGATGGCGAAAAGTGCTTCTTCTTGTGTGCCCTCGTCTTGGCCGCGAACAAGTCCGCCGGCCCGGTCTTCTGTTTCTGGGACGAACCCGACAGCCACCTTTCACTTTCGGAGGTCGGC
The DNA here is from genome assembly GCA_016929515.1 of Pirellulales bacterium. Taxonomy (GTDB): domain Bacteria; phylum Planctomycetota; class Planctomycetia; order Pirellulales; family Thermoguttaceae; genus UBA11386. The sequence continues at coordinate 3,382 of JAFGIR010000331.1, forward strand.
CATTTTGTGATGGATCTTCGCCGCTCGTTTCAAGCGGGCGGCCAACTCTTGGTCACCTCTCACAATCCAGAGGCAATTCGGCAATTCTCCGAAGAGAATACGCTGTTTCTGTACAGGCACAGCCACCTCGAACCGACGCTCGTGCGTCCGGTTAGCGAGGTTCCAATTCATGGAAACCTCGTCGACGCGCTGATTCGAAATGACGTTGAACCATGAGCGTAAACAAGTACAAGAGCCACGTTTTTGTGCTCCCAGAGGATGACGCCAACCACCAAATCGCGCACGGATTCCAGCTGCACGAGTCGGTTGATCGACGGGTGATCCAGGTCTTACCGTGTCCCGGTGGTTGGACCAAGGTTCGAGATGAATTCTCGAAAACTCACATCGCCGAAATGGATCGGAATGCGCGCCGACATATGGTGCTGGTTGTGGATTTTGATCAGGACAGGAGTCGCCTGGACGACATGAAGTCGGTGATTCCATCCAGGCTTACAGATCGAGTCTTCGTGGTGGGTGTGTGGTCGCAACCCGAGGAACTGCGCAGCGCCCAAGGTTTCGGTCTTGAAGAAGTTGGCATCAAACTCGCCGAGGAATGCCGCGAAGGGTCTAGGTCCGTCTGGAATCATCCTCTCCTGCAGCACAAT
>JAFGIR010000332.1 GCA_016929515.1 Pirellulales bacterium
GCGGCTTGGAAGAGTCTGCCCGGCCGGCAATACGCGGGCATTCGGTAGAGTGAACCTCATGCGAAGCGTCTCGGCTCCTGGACTTGGCCTTGCCGATCCGGAGGCAGAAACAAGAGAGGCCGCTGCCCGTTGGTGGTGGAACGGACGAGCGGCCTGGAGAGATCGGACACTTCGAAGAACGGTCCGATAGAGAATGTGTCAGTTGTTGCCGGCCGAAGACCGACTTCGCGGGTCAGGCTGTTGTCACTGCTGAGCGAAACGGTAAACTTTGGCTTCTGTTGTGGGAGAGATCCTTCGCTGCGCTCAGGATGACTGCGATGCGCTCAAGATGACCGCATGAAGACGCCCTCTACGCGAATACCTCGGTTCCCTTCGGTGCCGGCTTCGGGAAGTCCTTTGTGCAGGCGAAGCACGCCGGGCGATCGCGCGGCGCGGCTGCCTGACAGTTTGGGCACGGTGCGATCGGCGGCCAGCGGCGGTGGAACCAATAGCCCACTAGCCCCGGCAAGCCGAACAGAAACACGGAAACCACCCAAACCCAAGTCCACCGCTGGTCGTAACGCCGCTGTCGGCGATAGCAGACGTACGCCAAGGCCACGCCCAACAAATTCACCAGGACGATCGAAGGCCACGTGTCGGACCATACGGCGGCCAGGGCGTTCGGGAAATTCGGGCATTCGCCCGACTTGATGTACGAATCGGCGTTGCCGAGCAGAATGCACGGCGTGAACATAACGGGCACGGGCACGGCTACCGCGCCTGAAGTCGCGCCGGACGAAACGGAATATCGCGAGGGCAGATCAACCGACACTTCCTTCTCAACGGTTCCTTTATTGTTGAACCAAACCAGATCGCATCGCTCCACGGGCGTTCGGTGGAGTCTGCGTTTGCGTTGAGCGATCATCGTGGTCTCGTTCAGCGGATACAAAACGGGACTGATGTGTCGAAGCGTCTTGGGTAGGACGTAACGACAAACCGTCTTGCCCTCGGAATCGAGGAATGAAACGTCCTTGTCGGTCCGCAATGCCAGGATGCTCTTGCCGAGAGCCTCCGCCTGAGGCGACTTCTTCAAAGCGTGTCTGACGCTCACTCGTTCGAGTGCCAGCATGCCGGGCAATTGGCGCAGGACACGGACCGATCGATCCCGAAGATCCACGTTCACGAGTCGGTCGCCCGAGATCAGATAGACCAGGCAGGGCGGAGCGGAACCATCGCGGTAGGTAACTTGGCTCGCGTAAAAGGAGTATTCTCGTTGGCTGCTATTCAAGCTGACAACCAGACCGACAAGCCCCCGCGAGCCGTGGATCGGGAAAGACTCTTCCGGTGTGGGTTTCGTTCTCTGGAATCCGCGCTGCCCGATATATCCGATACACTGCCTGCTCGCGTTGTCATAGCCGACGAAGTGGGCGTTGCCGTCGGTCTCTCCGTCGTGAATGAGATACCACAGCGTCCTTGCACCGGCGTTTTCATCGCCGAACCAGACAAGTCGATCGCGCCACGACAGTTGGTCCCAGAACCCCGCCGGTCGACCAGGGCCGCGCGCGAAATAGATGCCAAACAGGCAATTCTCCGGCGGCGGAATACGCTTGTCGTCGAGCGTTTCGTAGATTTCGAAGCTGAAGGGCGTGTTCGGAGCGGATACGATGATCGGGGTTCCATCCTCGACGAACACAATCTGTTTGTAGTAGTCGGGGTTCCGGTCGAACCAACTCGAGATCCAGATGATCAGAATCGCCCAGACAATGGCGAAACCCACCCCCAACACGGCCGCGAGAAACCACGGTTGACCGATTCGAGTTCGTTTGATCATAGCCACACTGCCTATCGCCGTTTCCAGGGTATTTGAAGAGGCGTTCGGTTCCTCGCCTCGAAAAATTCGGCCGTTCTTAATCATGCCCTTCTCGGACAAGCCTCAGGAATAATCGCGTGTTCGGGCCACGAAAAGAATGTTGGTCACCAACAGGACGTCGAGCACCACCGTGATCGGCAACCCGGTAATCCACCAATGGGGAAGGAACGAGAGACCGACGGACACAAAACCGCAGGCAATCAACGGAAGAAGCCGCGTACCGTACCAGCGCCCCGGCCGCAGACCGGTCAGAAACGCGCCGAAATACATGATGGTCATCGAGGACCATATTTTCCAACTGCCCGCCAGCATCGACCACTCGAACGGAGCCGGTGCGTTTCCGGGCGTGGTAGCCCACCATGCGATGAGCCACAGCGGCACCGTCGCCAGGCACAAATACAAGCCGGCGCCGACGACCAGCTTCGTCGCAATGAGTCTTTCTCGGCTCGCCGGCCGGTGCAGGAGAAACTGGAACGTACCGCGAGCGCTCTCGCCGACCGTCTGCCGCAGACCCAGCCCGGCCGCCAGGCACAAGCTCACAACGAGGCCGAAGCCGGGCTCATCGCCGCCGCGCAGAAAGGAAAGCCAGTGCCACCACTCTTCGCCACCAAGGCCGACGCCGGTGGCCGTCATGAAGTAGTAGACGTAGGCCGCCAGGGCAGCCGCCACGATCCAGAGCGACTCACGAATTTCTTTAAGTACCAACCTCGCTAACATTCGATTCTTCTCCCACGAAAATCGGCAGCGATCGCCGCGGCCCACGTGTGTATTCAATGAACGCGTCTTCCAGATTCAAATCGACGACTTCGACCGCTTTGGGCGAAAGCGACTCGACCAGTTGCTTTTGTTGGCCGTCGTAGCCTACCACGACCAGCTCAATTCGGTTGCCCACCTGACGATTGCTGACCAGCCCGTCGCAGGCAGGACACTTGGGCGGCGAGCCATCGAATTCGAGCACGACCTTTTTGACCGACTCCTTGAAATGTTCGGTTGGGCAGTCGACACGCAGCACGCCGTCGACCAGCACGCCGATCCGGTCGGCCACGCGTTCGACATCGCCCAGGATGTGCGAGCTGAACAGGATGGTCCGCCCGCGGCGCTGGATGAGTTGGATCAATGATTCGAGAAAATCGCGACGCACGACCGTGTCGAGCCCGAGCGTCGGGTCGTCGAGAATCAGCAGTTCCGGATCTTGGGCGATGGCCAGGGCCAGCGAGACCTGGGCCCGCTGGCCGTTCGAGAGCCGGCGGATCTTCGCCCGGGGCGAAAGCTCGAAATGGTCGAGAATCTTCCGCAACAACTCGTCGTTGAATTGGGCGTAGAACGACCGCGTCAGTTGCACGGCGTCTTCGATCTTCATCCAGCGATAGAGCGGATGGCCCTCGGCCAGGTAGGCGATTCGGGCTCGGGTCTGGGGCCGCAGTTGGGCGACCTCCTCGCCGAACAGTTCGGCGCGGCCGTAGTTCGGTTGCACCATGCCGAGAAGCATCTTGATAATAGTCGATTTGCCGGCCCCATTGCGCCCCAACAGCCCGTAGACGGAGCCCTGGGGAACCCGCAAATCGACCGAATTGACCACGCACTTCGGCCCGTAGTATTTCGTGAGATTGTGGGTCTCGATCACGTTTGCCATGGGTGATGTCCACCGGTGTTTGTTTCGTCTTCATGCGGGGTAAACGACTACCTTGGCGATTGCCAGGCGAACTGGCTTGCCCGCTCGCCGACCAGCGAGACGACCTCATCGGCCGAGAAGTCGAGATGAACCGCCTCGGTCAGAAAATGATCGAGCAACTCGACGAGCCGCTCTTTGCGCACTTTTTTGGTCAGCTCGGTTTTGGGCGAGGCGACAAACACGCCCAGCCCTGGCCGCGTGTTCAAGAGGCCCTCGCGTTCCAGCTCGGTGTAGACCCGGGCAATCGTGTTCGGGTTGACAACGAGCGTGCGCGAGAGGTCGCGGACCGAGGGGAGCCGCTGGTCGGGCAGGAGCTTTCCTCGGGCCACGGCCTGGCGGAACTGATTTCTTAGTTGCCGGTAGATGGGCATTCGGCTTGACGCATCAACCTGGAATTCCATGGTCGCCTCGCGTTCGATTAACTGTACTAGCTATGTTAGTACAGCTGGACGGCCGGGTCAATAGGAATTCCGGGCCCCGGACCAAGAAAAAACGTTTTTTCCCGGGTCATCGTGAGCATAGAAGCCGGCTGTTCAGAAGATTAACAAAGGCATATACTTAGAGCCTATCCGGGAACCTCGCGAGCCGCTGACCGTCATCCTGAGCCGCTGACGGTCATCCTGAGCGCAGCGAAGGATCTCGTTTGGGCAAAACGACTTGAGATCCTTCGCTGCGCTCAGGATGACGTGTTCCGCGGGGTTCTCGGATAGGCTCTTATGAACCATACCCGCTTCGCAGCTCAGGCTGTGCGTGACAACGTTGGGGAGGTCCCGAGGAAACCAAATCACGGAAAGGCCGTGCAGGAGGAAAGGATGAACATCCACGATCTGTTGACCCAGAATCGCAGCTATCGTCGGTATCGCGCGGACGAGCCGCTCAATCCACGGACGCTCGTCGAACTGGTCGAGTTGGCTCGCCTCTGCCCCTCGGCGGCCAATCGCCAGCCACTCAAGTTCATGATCGTCTGCGAGCCGGAGAACAACGAACGACTCTTTTCACACCTCCGCTGGGCAGCCGCGCTGAAAGGTTGGCCGGGCCCGGCTGAAAGCGAACGGCCCACCGGCTACGTCGTTATCCTGGGCGATACGCGAATCACGGAACAATACACGGTCGATGTTGGCATCGCCGCGCAGAGTATCCTGCTCGGCGCCGTCGAGCGAGGGCTGGGCGGGTGCATGATCGGCTCGATCGACCGCGACGCTCTGCGGCGTGATTTCCACGTGCCCGAGCAGTACGCCATTTGTCTCGTGCTGGCCTTGGGCGTGCCCGACGAGACGATCGTGCTCGAAAACGCCAAGGGCCCGGACGATATCGTCTACTGGCGCGACGAGCAAGGTGTGCACCACGTGCCCAAACGAACCATGAACGAACTGCTGGTGCGGTTCGACTGAAGTTCAACGAGGATGATCATGGACCGTTTTTGCATTGAAGAACGAGACGACTTTCTGCCTGTCTGCCCATATTGCGACAAAGAGATCGATCGGGTCGTGGCGCGTCGGGCGAACGCCACCTTGCTGAACAAACGGCTTGTACATTGCTGCCCGTATTGTCGGAAGGTACTGGGTGTGACAGACCGTCACAAGAGATGGTGGGAGACGTAGCACACGTTTGGTCGAAGGAGATTGCTCGGGGCGTGCAAGCACGTACTCTACGCCTGGTCTCCGCCGCTCACATCTTCTCGACCACGTCGATGCCCAGCAAATCGAGACCCTTGCGGATCACTCGGGCCGTAAGATCGCAGAGCAACAGGCGGCTTTGACGCAGTGCTCCCGTTTCGGCCTTGAGCACGGGGCACTGCTCGAAGAAAGTCGAGTAGCAGCCGGCCAACTCGAAAAGGTAACTGGTCAATTGGTTGGGTCGATAGTCAAGCAAGGCCAAATCGATCGCCTCGCCGAAGCGGACAATGGCCAACCCCAACGCGCGTTCGGCCGGCGTATTCAGCACCACCTTGGCCCCCGAACGTCGCAGCGCGTCGACGTCGACGCCACCCCGGGCAAAGATGCTTCGGACCCGGGCGTAGGCGTACTGCATGTAGGTAGCCGTGTTGCCGTTCATCGCGAGCATCTTGTCGTAGCTGAAGACGTAGTCGCTCGTGCGATTTTGCGAAAGGTCGGCGTATTTCAGCGCGGCGATGCCTACCCGCTCGGCGATGCGTTGGCGCTGGTCGGCCGAGAGTTCCGGCCCGTTGGGCTTGGCGTCGTCGTTGGTTTCGACGATTTGACCGGCGCGGGAAATCGCTTCGTCCAGGAGTCCTTCGAGCCCGACGGTGTCGCCACTTCGGGTTTTGAACGGGCGATTGTCGTTGCCCAGCACCGTGCCAAAGCTGATGTGTTCGAGTTCGACGTCGCGATAGCCCAACAGACGCACGGTGGCGAATAGATGCTCGAAGTGCATGCTCTGCCGGTGGTCGACCACATAGAGGATCGCGTCGGGCTTCCAGTGCTTCATGCGATATTCGACCGTGGCCAGGTCGGTCGTCGCGTAGAGAAAGGCGCCGTCCTGCTTGCGGATCAGCATGGGCACGTCCTGGCCCGGCAAGAACACGCCGATCGCCCCGTTGCTTTCTTGGGCGATGCCCCGCGCGAGGAGTTTTTCAACGACGCCGGGAAGCCACTCGTTATAGAAGCTTTCGCCCAGCGCGTGATCGAACGTCACCCCTAGCCGGTCGTAGAGTCGTTGGATTTCGTCGAGGCAGCAGGGCAGAAATTCCTTCCAAAGCCGCAAGTTGCCCTCGTCGCCGGCGTGTAGCTTGGCCGTTTCGACTAAAACGGCGCGGTCGATATCGGCGTGCTCGGCGGCCAATCGGGCTAGCGCGGGATCGTCGTCGACCGCCTTGAGTTTGGCAGCCAGCGCGTCGATCTCGTCGCCCAGACGGCCCACCTCGGCCTCGGCCCGACGCAAGGCTTTTTTGGTTGCTTTGTCGGGCGATGGGCCGGCCGCCTTTCGCTGGTCTTCCAGGTTCGCCGTCTGTTGGGCAAGCCGTTCCTGAAGCTTGGGCAATTTGACCTTGCCTTGGTGATAGTCGATCAACTGGCGGACCAGCCGATAAAGCCGGGCCAATTCAACGACCGGCGCGCCGCGATAGGCCTCGTCATCGCGGAAGTGGTGAAAGCCATAGAGGATCATGCCGAACTGGGTGCCCCAGTCGCCGATGTGATTATCGCTGATGACCCGGTGGCCCAGGAAACGAAGCATCCGGCCAAGCGCGTCGCCGATCACGGTCGACCGAATGTGGCCCACGTGCATCGGCTTGGCCACATTGGGGGCCGAATAGTCGATCACGTAAGTTCGCGGCCGTTCGACCTCGGCCACGCCAAGTCGCTCGTCGGTAACGGCGGCTTGGAGTTGGCTCGTGATCCAAGCGTCGTGGAGTCGCAGGTTGATAAAGCCCGGCCCGGCCACCTCGGCCGACTCGCAGAGATCACCCAGTTCAAGCTGCCCGAGAACCTCGGTGGCAACCTCGCGCGGCGGGCGGCCGAGTTGCTTGCCCAGCGACATGGCGAAATTGGCCTGATAGTCGCCAAACCTCGGATCCTGGCTCTGGCGAACCATGTCCAGACCATCGTCAGGCTTGTCAGTCAATGGGGCCAGGGCGGCTGCAAATCGCTGCTTCAATTCGGAGAGTATGCTCATCGGGTCGGATAGAGTCTGGAGTGAAAAAACCAAGTTGGGCAATGCCCACCCCACAATTCACGCGGCGTGAAAACGCTACTGGCAGACCATCAGCGTACCCCGTGGCAACGCAGAGAACAAGCACCGGCAGGCCACTACTTCGGCTTCAACGGAATTCGCTTAGCCTGGCCCCAGAGTTCTTCGATGGCGTAGTAGTCGCGGGCCTCGGGCTCGAACAGATGAATCACCACGTCGCCGTAATCGAGCAGGATCCAACGGCTTTCGACGTAGCCCTCGATACCCAGCCGCCGATCACCAAGTCCCTCCTCCAAAGCGTGATCGATCTCTTCGCTCATGGCGTGGAGTTGCCGGCGACTGGAACCGGTCGCCAAAACGAAAAAATCGAAGATGGGCGTCACCTCGCGCAAGTCGAGAATGACGACGTCTTGCCCCCGGTTGGCTTCGGCGCAGCGGGCGGCGGCCATGGCCCGTTGAAACGCTTTGTTGGAATCATCCGTCACGGACGATTCGGCCCCGACGATACCCTCGTGCACGCGGATCCTCTTCAAAGAAGCTTCCGTGGGTGCGAACTGGTTTGGTGCACCCGGACTAAGTCAGACGTGACGTGGCCCCCTTTCACTGACAACGAGACCCCGGAGCAGGTTCGCCTTTCCCCCTCGACAAGGTGTGACCACATCTTTATTGTAGCCAGTGTCGGCAAAGTTGCCAGGTGGCCCAGTCAACTCGACGGCAGCGATTTCGACCGATCGTCAGGCAAGGTATAATGTTCGACAGCCAAACACCCCCCATAAGGGCGTTGCCGGCGGGCCCCCGGATCGAAACACGACGATGACCAAGATAACCAGTCTGCAAAACCCCCGAGTCAAGGCGGCCGCTCGCCTCCGCGACGCTCGCCACCGGCAGAAGCAAGGGTGCTTTCTGATTGATGGGTTGCGCGAAGTCGACCGGGCCGTGCAAGCCGGCATCGAGCTGGTCGATCTGTTCTATTGCCCGGCCCGATACCCGACGAACCAGTTCGCACGAATCGAAGCGTTGCTCGACCGGGTCGACGCCGAACGATTCGAGCTTGGCCCGGCCGTTTTCGACAAGCTGGCCTTTGGCGACCGGGCCGAGGCCGTCGTGGCGGTTGCTCGCACGCCCAAACGGCGGCTGGATGACACGCGTCTTGGCGATCGGCCCCTGGTCGCCGTGATCGAGGGGATTGAGAAGCCGGGCAACGTCGGAGCCGTGTTGCGCAGCGCCGACGCCGTGGGGGTCGATCTGGTCATCGTGGCCGATGGGCAAACCGATCTATTTAACCCCAACACGATCCGCGCAAGCCTCGGCACAGTTTTTACCGTGCCGGTTTGTGAAGCAACGACAGCCACGACGCTCGATTGGCTCCGCCGCCAGAATCTAACGATTTTGACCGCGCGAGTCGACGGTTCAAGTGAATATACCGAGGTCGACTATAGTCGGGGCACGACCATCGCGTTGGGGAGCGAGGCCAACGGACTATCCGATGCATGGAGAGCAGACGACATCCAAGCGATTCGCCTGCCCATGCGCGGCGCGGCCGACAGCCTGAATATCTCGGCCACGGCCGCCGTGCTCTTCTATGAGGCACTGCGGCAGCGAACCGAAACACAACCATGAGCAAGCAACCCTAGCCCACTCGGCTTCCTGGGCGTTGCGATTTCCGCTGTCGTCAGGATGTCAACTGAAGCCGGGCGGCCGTGAGAGTGTTTTGCAGCAACATGGTGATCGTCAGCGGTCCCACTCCGCCGGGCACGGGCGTGATCGCGCCGGCCACCTCTTTGACTGCTTCGAAATCGACGTCGCCGCACAGTCCTTCCTCCGTACGGTTCATGCCAACGTCGACGACCGTCGCACCGGGCTTGACCATGTCGGCCGTGACGAACTTGGCTCGACCAATGGCCACGACAAGAATATCTGCCTCGCGGCAGATTTCCGGCAAATTCTTTGTCCGGCTGTGACAGACCGTCACGGTAGCGTCGCCTCCGGGGCCCCGCTGCATCAGGATGATGCCCATGGGCTTGCCGACGATGTCGCTACGTCCAACGACCATGACGTGGGCACCGGCAATCTCGATATTTTTACGTAGCAACAACTGTTGGATGCCGGCCGGCGTGCACGGCAAAAAACGGGGTCGATTTTGGACGATCAGGCCGACATTCTCGGGATGAAACGCGTCGACGTCCTTCATGGGACTGACCGCTTTCAGAATGCGGGTTTCGTCGAGCCCCTCCGGAAGTGGTAGTTGGACCAGGATGCCGTGGACCTGATCGTCTCGATTAAGTCGATTCACAACCGTGAGCAATTCATCCATCGAGGTGTCGCTGGGCAAACGGTGAAGTTTGCTTTCAATGCCCGTCCGATCGCAGGCCTTCTGCTTGTTTCGCACGTAGATTTCGCTGGCCGGGTCGTCGCCGACCAGGACGGCGGCCAGACAAGGGACCACGCCGCTGTCCTGGATGAACTCAGCGGTTTGTTCGGCCAACTCGGCTCGCATTTCCTTGGCGAGGGCCTTTCCATCGAGAATGGTTGCGGTCACGATCGATTCTCCTCACTCGGGATACTACATCAGCCACAAACCAAACCCGGCTATCTCGCAAGTGGGCTCACGAGAACCACCGACGCGTCCATGTCTGGCATGTGTTTTTGGCCCAACTGGGCTGGGCAACGAAGCATCAAAACGGTTATTGTAGCACAGGCCACTTGGCAGGGACAGTGGCACGAATATCCCGTCTCGGCTATTCACGCCCACCTGACCAACGGACCAAAAGACGACCGGCGGGAGCCCCGTTTCGCAGGCATTCCGCGATCGCGTTGATCATGGATGATACCGACATCGACAACCCTAAAAAAAGGAATTCACTCAATCTTCGTTCAAGGAGAATGGCCATGACCCACGAAACGGTGGAGGGTCCGCCGAGCGAACCGTTGCTGCGGTGGATGCGATTCGTGCTTCGTTTTGCCGGCACGTTCAATTTGCTGGCCGGAGCCTGCATGATCGTCTTCTATCACGAGGGCTATCGGATGCTGGGCGTGCCCAAGCCCGAGCTGATCCTGCCCGTCCAGATCATGGGCATTCTCGTGGGGCTTTTCGGTGTCGGCTACCACTGGGTGGCCGCCCGACCGGTCCAAAACCGAGACTTGCTGATATTGGGCTGGTTGAGCAAGGCGATCTGCTCGGCCCTCGCGCTAGCCTATGTCGTCGTCGGTGTGCTGCCCTGGCATTTCGCCGTGGCCGTGTTCTTTGCCGACGTGATCTATCTGCCGCCGTTTTGGATTATCTGGCGCCGGCTGAAGCGATTCGCTTGAAACGGGCAAGGCGCCCGTGCTACCCAGCTGGTTCGCTCCTGGCCGTCTTGAGGTACTTCTCGATCCGCGCCACGACGTCGGGATGCTCGGCCGCGACGTTGTGTTGCTCGGCCGGGTCAGTCGCGAGGTCGTAGAGCTCAAGTGGTTGGCCCGCTTTCTTGACGAGCGATTTCCATCGGCCCGTTCGAACCGCCTGGCTCGAGCCTTGATCGCGAAACTCCCAGTAGAGAAAATCGTGCTTCTTCTGGCCCGATTTGCCCAATAGCATCGGCAGGAGCGAAATGCCGTCGAGTCCCGACGGCGCCGCGCTGCCGGCCAACTCGGCCGCCGTGGGCAGGAAATCCCAGAACGCGCACGGCAAATCACTCGTCGTGCCGGCCGGAACATGCCCGGGCCAACGAACGATCATCGGAACGCGAATGCCGCCGTCGTGCAGCGAGCGTTTGAAGCCGCGAAGACCGCCCGAGCTGCCGAAAAATGCCGGATCGGCGCCGCCTTCCCTGTGCGGTCCATTGTCGCTGCTGAAGAAGACTATGGTCTTTTCGTCGATTTTCAACGTCTTTAGAAGATCAAGCAGCCGGCCTACGTCGGCGTCCATGCGAGAGATCATGGCCGCGTGGCCTTTCTGTGGGGCCGGCCAATCCTTGTCGGCGTAGGGACCATAGTCGGGCACTTCCATGCCGCGATACGGAGGCGCCGCCTTTCCGAGACGCCCTGCCTCGTTGTTCGCGTGCGGAATCGTATAGGCCAGATAAAGAAAAAATGGTTCCTCGGCATGTTCGCCAACAAACCGCAGGGCCTCGTCGGTGAACAGATCATGCGAGTAGTCGACCCGCTCGGTCGCCATGCCGCGTGGATAACAGTTGACACCGCCTATAACGTGTTGGACCTTGTTTCGCAACGGAACTTTTTGGTCGTTCCGCCAGAGAAACACGGGGTAGTAGTTGTGGGCGTGGCTCTGGTCGAGGTAACCGAACCAGGAGTCGAACCCCTGACGGCCGGGAAAGCCCGAATCGCCCACGTAACCCAGTGCCCACTTGCCGATCGCCCCAGTCGCATAGCCTGCTTGTTTGAGCACTTCGGCAACGGTAACGTCCTCGGGCCGGAGCGGCTTGCGATTTCGATTGCCGCGAACCCAAGCGTGGCCCGTGTGAAAACCGGTCAACAGGCAACATCGCGACGGCGCGCAGACCGTGCTGCCCGCATAACAGTCGGTGAACCGCATGCCTTGCTCGGCCATGAGGTCGAGGCGAGGCGTCAGGATTTGCTTCTGGCCGTAACACCCCAGATCGCCATAGCCCAGGTCGTCGGCCAGGATGAAGATGATGTTGGGCCGTGAAGCGGTTGCGGGCTCGGCGGAAACACTTGGTGAAAGCCAGCCGAAAATACCAACGCACAACAAGAGAAGAAGGCGGCAAGTCATGGTTATCCACTCGCAAGAAGGCTCTTTTCACGTTGCCGGACGATCACGGAGCGGGCACCGTCAAACGGCCCCGTCAATAAACGCATAGCATAGAATGTGCGTCATCAGAAGGAAACAGTCTTCCAGGTGTCCCATATGTGTGCTGGGCACGGCCAGCGGCAGATCAACCAGATCCTTGAGCCGCCCGCCCTCGTTGGTGGTCAGGCCGATGGTCTTACAGCTGATCTGTTTGGCGTACTCCACGGCCCGCAACACGTTCTCGCTGTTGCCGCTTCCGCTGATGGCGATCAAAAGATCGCCCGGGCCGGCGAAGTTCTTCAGCGGCTCGACAAAGATGGATTCGAAGTCGACGTCGTTGGCATAGGAAAGCATCGTGCCGATGTTGTCGGCCAGGCAGATCATCTTGAAGCGGATCTTGCAGTGGACCGACGCATGTTTGACCATCTCGCTGGTCATGTGCGAAGCGATTTGGGCACTGCCGCCGTTGCCGCATGCATAGAGGGTCTTACCCGTGGCGGCCGCGGCGCGAATCCACTCGATCGCCGTGCCGATGGTTTCGACGTCGAGTCGGGCCACGAGCGATCCGGTCTGAACAAGATAGTCCCGCACGTAGGATTGGGGCTGCATGTCGAATCCTTCGCCTGGCATAACCGTTCAGGCGGGCACTCTGGGGCACCGCTTCGCTATGTCCCAGCGACCCGTCCGAGAATCGAAAAAACGCGTCCGCCGGCCGAGAATGGACCGGTCCCCGCGTGACATTATCGCCGGAAGCCGGCCGGGCACAAGAGGCCACGCGCCGCACGAATCGCTACGACCGTGCGATTCGACACAAGTCCCACCGGTCGACGCCCGGAGGGTCCTCGGGCAGTCGGTTGTCTGCATCGGCTCCGGTAGGTGGCCCTCGGCCGATGGACCGTTCTGGCGTCGATGAGTCGCCCACTCCCTATCCCGCGAGAAAAAAAGCTATGTTTCGATACCCCCATCGGTGGAGCCGCGCGTGGGCAAGTGGCCCGCCGTTGGGCCGGAAGCGCCTGTTTCTTGAGGCCCAAGGACCGGGCTTCGACAAGGCCCGATTTTCTGTCTCTCGGATGTTGAGCAGCGACCCGGCCAGCGGGCGGTTTTTTGCCAGAAGTGCAGAACAGGAAACCCGATTGTGTGCGGCATTGTCGGAATCGCGCGTGGTGACCGGGCCCTGGTCGACCGTCAACCGTTACGCCGGATGCTGGCCACGCTTGCGCATCGTGGGCCGGACGAGCGAGGCATGCACGTCGAGGGTTCCGTTGGGCTGGGACACGCGCGGCTGAGCATCATCGATCCGGCCGGCGGCCACCAGCCGATGGCCCATCCCCAGGCCGGACTCTGGATTACGTTCAACGGCGAAATCTTCAATTACGTCGAGCTTCGCGAGGAACTCATCGGCAAAGGCCACCGCTTTCGCACCCGATCGGACACCGAAGTCATCCTACACGCCTACGAGGAGTGGGGCAACGCGTGTGTCGAGCGTTTCAACGGCCAATGGGCCTTGGGCGTCTGGGACGAGCGCCGGCGGCGTCTGTTCCTCTCGCGCGACCGGCTGGGCATCCGCCCTCTGTTCTACGCGCGGCTCGGCAACCGCCTGTTGTTTGCCTCCGAAATCAAGGCACTGTTGGTTCATCCGGACGTGCCGCGGCGAATCGACCCGGTTGGCCTGAATCAGGTGTTCACCTACTGGTCGACGCTGCCTCCGCGAACGGTCTTCGAGGGCATCGAGGAACTGCCGCCGGGCCACAATCTGGTCTGGCAGGACGGCCAGCTAGAAGTCGGACGTTATTGGCAATTGCAGTTCGAACCGGACACTTCCGCCAAGACCGAAACGCAATGGGCCGACGAACTGATCGAGTTGCTCTCCGATTCCACGCGATTGCGGTTGCGTAGCGACGTGCCGGTCGGCGCGTACCTCAGTGGAGGTCTCGACTCGACGCTTACCACGGCCCTGATCCAGCGAACGACCGACGCACCCTTACGCACGTTTTCGATCACGTTCGAACAGCCGGAGTTCGACGAAAGCGACTATCAGCGTCAGGCCGTCGACGCGTTGGGTACGGATCACGAGGCGATTCGCTGCACGGCTCGCGACATCGGCGACGTCTTTGCGGCGGTCGTCCGACACGCCGAGCGCCCCCTGCTCCGCACGGCGCCAGCCCCGTTGTTCTTGTTGTCGGAATTGGCTCACGACTCGGGCTTCAAGGTGGTGGTGACCGGCGAAGGAGCCGACGAGATGTTCGGCGGCTACAACATTTTCAAAGAGGCGAAAGTGCGGCGATTTTGGGCTCAACGACCCGACTCCGCGTGGCGGCCATTGCTGTTGAAGAAGCTCTACCCTTACCTGCCGAACCTGCAAGCGCAATCGCTGGCCTATCAGAAAGCGTTTTTCCATGTTCGGCCGGAAGACCTGACCGATCCGCTGTTCTCGCACTTACCGCGATGGGAGATGACTTCCCGCCTGAAAACGTTTTTCAGCGAGGAATTGCGGGCCGCAACGGCCGGGCAAAACGGCTACGCCGACTGTCTCTCGACGCTGCCCAACGAGTTTGCCGACTGGCCGCCCTTCTGCCAGGCCCAGTACTTGGAATCGACCATGTTTCTGCCGGGCTATCTGCTCTCGTCGCAGGGCGATCGGATGGCGATGGCCCACAGCGTCGAGGGCCGGTATCCGTTCCTCGACCATCGGGTGGCCGAGTTTGCGGCGAGGATTCCTCCTCGGCTGAAGATGAAAGGGCTCCACGAAAAGTACCTGTTGAAACGGGCCTCGCGCGATTACGTGCCCGAATCGGTCGTCCGGCGAACGAAACAACCCTATCGCGCGCCCGATGTGGCCGGGTTTTTTCCACCGAGTCGCGACCAGTCACCGCCGGAGTACGTCCAGGAGTTGCTCTCGCCCGAGCAACTCCGCCAAGACGGGCTGTTTCGGCCCGAGGCGGTCGCGTCGTTGGTCCGGAAGGCCTCTCGGGGTGATGTCGTCAGCCAGCGAGACAACATGGCTCTGGTCGGCATCCTGTCGACCCAATTGATTGTGGAACATTTTATTCGACATCAACCTTCGTCGGCGTCAAGCGATCAGATCGAGCCGCCGCCGCAAGCCGCCGTGCCACGACTCGTCGGCGACGACGTTGCCGAGGAAACTTACGACGCGACGTCCCCGGTCCGATGAGCGAGCGATGGAGAATGCGTGGGCGAACTAAAATGGGTGCATGCTTTTCATGCACCGTGCTGACTAACAACCTCACGGCCAAGGAAAAGAAACATGAGCAACACGGTTGATGCACTTCGTGCGTTTATCCAGGAGAATTTCCTGTTTGGGCGGGAACCCGATTTCTCCGACGACGATTCGTTCCTCGAGATGGGTTTGATCGATTCGACCGGCGTGCTCGAACTGGTCGGCCACCTCGAAACGACCCACGGCGTAACGATCGAGGACGACGAACTCGTGCCGGAAAACCTCGACTCGATCAACCGCATCGTGCGATTCATCGAGTTGAAGCAACAGGCGGCTACCTCCGCCTGACTCAGACAGAAAGGAAACCGAGCCGTGCTTCTTCAGTCGTTTCTCGAAGAGACCGCGCCGCGCGTCCCCCAGAAAACCGCCTTGGTCTGCGGTAGCCGCCGGTTGAGCTACGCCGAGTTGGAAAACCAAGCGAACCAAATGGCCCACGCCCTGCGGTCGTTGGGCCTGCGCCCCGGGGATCGGGTCGTGATTCACTTGGGTAATTGCGTGGAAACGGTCGTGGCCATTTTTGCCGTGCTCAAGGCAGGCGGTGTCTTCGTCATGGTCAATCCGACCACCAAGACCAAGAAACTGGCCTATCTGTTGGACCATTGCCGCGCTGCGGCGATCGTTCTGCCGACGCGGCGGCTGGCCGCGTTGCGACCGATGTTCGGCCGGCGCGAGCAGCTTCGCGCGGTCATCACGACCGGTCGAGGTCTCGCCGAGACCGATCCGGCCAAGCCCCCGGCGTGGACCATGGACGACCTGCTCGCCCGGCACGCCGAAGACACGGCCCCGCCGGCCATTCCGACGATCGATATGGATTTGGCGGCGTTGCTCTACACGTCGGGTTCGACCGGTTCGCCCAAGGGCGTCATGCTCAC
Organism: Pirellulales bacterium; assembly: GCA_016929515.1. Taxonomy (GTDB): domain Bacteria; phylum Planctomycetota; class Planctomycetia; order Pirellulales; family Thermoguttaceae; genus UBA11386. The sequence goes on from JAFGIR010000332.1 coordinate 16,030, forward strand.
GCACCTGAACATGGTCTCGGCCGCGCGATCGATTATCAGCTATCTGGAGAACCGCCCGGACGACGTGATCCTCAATGTGCTCCCGCTTTCGTTCGGCTACGGACTGTATCAGGTCCTCATGGCCGCCCAATTCGGCGGCACGGTCGTGCTCGAACCATCGCTGGCTTATCCTCACGCCGTCTTAAGCAAGTTGACCGAAGAGCGTGCCACGGGCTTGCCGCTGGTGCCCACGATGGCGGCTCTGTTGCTGCAGATGGACCTCGGCAAGTACGATCTGTCGAGCCTGCGTTACGTGACCAGCGCCGGAGCGGCCCTGCCGGTCGAACATCTCGAAGGACTTCGCCGCGCGATACCGCAAGCGAAGATCTACGTGATGTACGGCCAGACCGAGTGTGCCCGGGTAACCTATCTTCCACCCTCGGCAATTGATCAACGCCCCACGTCGGTCGGTCGCGGCATGCCCAACCAGGAAGTGGCCGTGGTCGATCCGGTTGGCCGTCGCGTGGCATCAGGCGAGACGGGTGAGTTGGTCGTTCGCGGCTCGCACGTAATGAAGGGCTACTGGGAAATGCCCGAGGCGACCCAGGCGACCTTGCGACCCGGCCCGTTTGCCGACGATCGCCCGGCGCTTTGGACGGGCGATTTGTTCCGGATCGACGAGGAAGGCTACCTGTATTTCGTCGCCCGCAAGGACGACATCATCAAGAGTCGCGGCGAGAAGGTCAGCCCCAAGGAAGTTGAAGACGCACTCTATTGCCACCCCGCCGTGGCCGAGGCGGTCGTGCTGGGCATTCCGGACGAGGTGCTCGGCGAAGCCATCAAGGCCTTTGTGGTACTGCGGCCGGGCTGCGAGGTGAGCGAACAAGAGTTGCTTCGACATGCGGCCGAGCAGCTCGAAGACTTCATGGTGCCGCAATACATCGAATTTCGCGACACCCTGCCCAAGTCGGAGAACGGAAAAATCCTCAAACAAGAACTACAGGAAGTCTTGGCATGACGAATCTTGAAATCCCAACCGGTTTCGACGTCGGCGCACTAGCGCTCGACGCGGAACAAACAACCCGGCAAATCGTGGACGCCGTCCGCCGGCAAGTTCTCGAACAACTGCGGCGCAAGGGCGCCGTCGTGGGGCTCTCGGGTGGAATCGACAGCAGCACGGCCGCCGCGCTTTGTGTCCAGGCATTGGGCCCGGACAAAGTGCTCGGCGTGTTGATGCCCGAACGCGATTCGGCCGACGACACGCTCGAACTGTCGCAAAGCGTGGCCGACAGCCTGGGCATCGAAACGGTGCTGGAGGACATCACCGACATTCTCGACGCCGTCGGCTGCTATCGCCGGCGCGACGAGGCGATCCGCGGCGTATTTCCAGACTTTGGTCCGGGCTGCCGCTTCAAAATCGTGCTGCCCGACGTCCTCGACGGGAACCCCTATCGGGTTTCCTCCGTGGTGATCGAAACACCCGACGGCCGGACCATTCGTCGGCGTTTGCCGTTGGATGCCTACCAGACGATCGTGGCGGCAACGAACTTCAAACAGCGCACGCGGAAGATGCTTGAATACTACCACGCCGACCGGCTCAACTACGCCGTGGTGGGCACGCCGAACCGGCTCGAATACGACCAGGGTTTCTTCGTTAAGAACGGCGACGGCTCGTCCGACTTCAAGCCGATTGCTCATCTCTACAAAACCCAGGTCTATCAACTGGCCGAGTACCTCGACGTGCCCGAGGCCATACGCCACCGGCCGCCGACGACCGACACCTACTCGTTGCCGCAGTCGCAGGAGGAGTTCTATTTCTCGCTGCCCTACGACAAGCTGGACGTGTGCCTTTACGGCAAGAACCACGGCGTCGACGCCGAGCGGATCGCGGCTTCGATTGGCCTGACCGAACAGCAGGTCGAGTGGGTCTACCGCGACATTGACGCGAAGCGCAAAGTGGCCCGCTACCTGCACGCCGCGCCGTTGCTGGTCGAGAACGTGGTTGAGGGATTGTAATCATGCACGTTCCAGGCAGTCCGGTTATTGACGAGAAAAGCAAGGCGTCTGGCCCAACCGTCGGCCCATTCGACGTCGACGCCGATCGTGAGGCGATTCTTGCCCTCTGGCGGCGCAATCTGCCCGAGGGCACGGCCGACCGCTACGCCTGGCTTTACGACAGCGGCCGGGCACGAAGTTGGATTGCTCGCGAGGACAAGTCCGGGGCGATCGGCGCGGTCGGTCTGATGTCTCGCCGGCTGCGCCTGTTTGGCGAAGAATATCCGGCCGGAGGGCCTATCGATCTGAACGTCGACCGCACGCATCGGCTCGGCGGTCTGGCGCTGCGTCTTCAGCGATCGGTTACCGCCGAGGTCGACCAGGGGCGTCTCGCGCTGATCTACGGAGTGCCCAACACCCAAAGCGAGCCCGTGCTGCGCCGCGTCGGTTACGAAATCGTTGGGCCCGTGCAACGTTGGGCCAGACCGCTTCGGAGCCATGAGTATTTGCACGATCGTTTGCCGGGCGGCGCGTTGGGCAAGACCGCCTCGGCGACGGTCGACGCGGCGCTCTGGCTGCGGTCGCCCGAGTCGCGCTATCGCCGCCGTCGCGAGCATCGTGTCGAGATCACCGATTGTTTCGACGTGCGTTTCGATCGACTCTGGCGCCAGGCCGCCCCGCAATTCTCCGTCATCGGCCAGCGGACGGCCGAGTATCTCAATTGGCGTTTTCGCGACGCACCGGGCACGGCCTATCGAGCGTTGTGTGTCGGCGACCGCAATGACAGTCTGCTGGGCTACCTGGTCTACACGTGCCGCGACGGCGTGGCCTACGTGGCCGACTTTCTTCACGCCGACGATTCGGTTGGCGACGCGGTGCTGGCCGAGTTCATCAATCTGATGCGCGTGCAGAAGGCCAAGGCGATCGTGACGATCTTCACCGGCGCGCCGGCGGCGGTCAAGCGGCTGAGACGCTTCGGCTTCCGCCGCCGCTCTTCCTCCTGGAAGATCATGGTCCACACCGACGCGCTGCGGCTGGGCATCCCTCGCTACAAGCTGTTGGACGTAGGCAAGTGGTTTTTCACCCGAGCCGACATCGACACGGAGTTCTGAACGATGGTCGTGTGTGTCTTGGGAGAATGAGAAGAGAGAGTAAGATGTCCCCATGTTACTGGAGCGCCAGGACGAACCCACGGCAAGACAAGGATAGACTCAAATGAAAAGTGTACAGAAGCAGGCATGGATTGACCTTCACGTGGAAACGCAGTGCGAAGCCTGTGCCAACCGTTACGAATATGATTACCGCGTGAAGGAAGAGGGCTGGGCCGGATTCGATATTGAAGGACGAGTGAAGGAACGCCTCAAGGACGGTGACTTCGGCGTCAGAAGGTGCCCTTCCTGCAAACACCTCCAATCGTGGATGCAAAAGAAGTGGAAACAGAAATGGCAAGGCATATTCGCCTGCTTGACCGCGTTTCCGTTGACCATACTGATAGCCATTGTCTTGCAGTGGCCAGAGACATGGCCATCGCTGGGCGGTTGGTTGCCGTTGCTGTTCTACGTCGTGATCCTGTTCCTCTGTAGTCTGCCCGGCTATTACTTCGCCGCCCACTTCATTCGACCCAACTGGTGGCATGGCGCGGTCGGCTATTTGCCCAAGACTCCACAGGTAACGATCAAGTAGAAGGGCCATCTACATCCGCCGACGCATTCTGTTCACCACCAGATTCAACCTTGCCCATAACGCCCAGTCTCCAGGGTAGCGAGACATAAGGTTTATCCAAATCGCGTGTCATCAGTCCCTGGATGAGCCATTTGCAGCCGTTGGGTTCGTATTCCATTCTCTGGTCGAAGCCGGCGCGGATGGCCTCGCCGTGAGAGACCATCTCGGTCCACTTCGGCTGTCCATCGCCGAATTGGAGTTGCTCGCCGGTGGCGTAGGCGTCGATCACCTTTGTCCAGGGCCCGGTCGGCCCGCGTGCGACGGCCAACCCGAACGAACGAATTCCTCGTCCACGCTTCAATTCATAGATCATGTGATACTCATCTCGATCTTTCACCTTGTAGACGTGGACCGCCTCGTGAATGCCGGAGAGGACCTTCTGGCCCTTGCCCCAGCCGCCGGGAAACGCTTCGAGCGGGGTCGTTCGGACGCAGACGTCCCGGTGGTCGCGAGTGTAGAAGAAATGGGCCTTGGTTTCATCGCAGATGACCCAAAAATCAATCCACTTGGCCCGCTCGTCCTTGCGAACCAGCGGCGTCGGTTTGCTCCACGACTCCGGTTTCGAGATCGTCGTCGTGGTGGAGAAGACGGGTTGGTAGAACGCTTCGCGATTCTGAAAGATCAGGTACCATTGGCGTTGGGGCTCGAAATAGAGGATCTGCGGCGCGCAGTCGTAGCCGGTTCCCCCGAGGATCGCCGTCAGATCGTGCCGCGGCGCCGTTTGCAGGCCCGACAGGTCCTTTGCCGACACGTAGCCCACGGTGCACGCCGTTTTGTTCCTCGCCGTGAAGAATACATGCCACCTTCCCTCGAAAAACACGACGGAAGGGTCCTTGACGGAGATTTCATCGAAGGAGCCTTCGAGTCCTCGTTCGAGAACGGGACGGCCAGCGGTCCACGAATTCCGAGGAGGTTCTCCCGCGAGCGCAACCGCGGCAAACGCTACTGCAAATGCGAGAAGGCACAACTGCACGCCGATCCGACAACTCATCGTTAAGCTCCCTGTTGTGGTAAACACTCAGCGGCCAAATTCGCGCAACGGCCACGCGATCGGCTTTGCGAGACGGCCGTCCACACGTTTCACTTTCCAGGCGGTGTCAGAATTGAAACGCAACGAGGTGGAAAACTGGTATAGGTGAAAACATCACGGGGAGGTTCGATAGGGTGGTTTTTCGGAACTATCCCTGTCAAACGGAGTCCCCGTGATGGCACATCATCTTACTCTTGAGGAACGCGAGAGGGTATCCCAGATGGTCCGTGCGCATCGGAGCCAGGCGGAAATCGCCCGGCGGCTGGGAAGGCATCCCTCCACGATTTCCCGTGAACTGCGGCGCAACCGCGGCCGGAACGGCTACTGGGCGGCGTCGGCCCAGGAAAAAGCCGAAACACGCCGCAGCACCCGGCCTTGGACCTGTAAAATGGAGCGGCCCGAGGTTCGGCGGTACGTCCAACAGCGGCTGCGGATGCGGTGGTCGCCCGACGAGATTGCCGGACGGTCGCGGGACGATTTTCCCCATGATCCGCATCGTCGCGTCTCGCGGCAGACGATCTATACGTGGATCCATGCCCATCCTGCAGCGGCCTATTGGCGGCGATACTTGCTGCGCCTGGGGCGCGTGCGGCGGCGCGGGGAAAATCGCGGCCAATTGCCGGGGTGCGTGTCGATCGAAGGGCGTCCGGCGGTGGTCGATCGGCGGGCGCGATACGGCGACTGGGAAGGCGACACGGTGGTCGGCCGCGGACATCGCAGCGGCGCCGTCACCCTGGTGGATCGGAAGTCGGGCTACCTGCTGCTGGGCAAGGTCGGTGATCGGAAAGCGGCGACGGTCCGCGAGGCGATGGTGCGGCTGTTTGAGCCGTTGCCGTCGCGTCTGCGGAAGACCTTGACGCTGGACAACGGCAAGGAGTTCGCCGAGCACGAGCAACTGGCGGCGGCCACCTCGCTGCGAGTATACTTCGCCAAGCCCTATTGTGCGTGGCAGCGAGGGACGAACGAAAACACCAACGGCCTGCTGCGGCAGTTCTTTCCGAAAGGGAGCGACATGCGGCACGTGCCGGTGAAACAGTATGAGAAAGTCCAACATCTTCTGAACAACCGCCCCCGAAAACGTCTCGGCTATCGAACGCCCCTCGAAATCCTCAGTTCTCGGCTTCATTGCGATTGAAACTTGACACCGCCCCAGTTCGTTTCTTGTCGTTTGCCTTCCCCGACGACGCCTTCTTGATCAGTTGGCGCATTTCGGCGGCGTATTTGTGGGCGTCGACCGGGTTGCCCAGGCGGGTTTCGTGTCCGTGGCGGTTTTCCATCACGTCCGCGCTGCGGTCGAGCGAATCGACGTACTTCAAGGCTTCGAGGCGGAGTTCTTCCAGCGTCTCGTGGCCGATGTCGACGCCTTGGACGCGGTTCAGGTAGCGCAGCGTGGCCTCGAACGCGAGGTTCTGATAGCGGCAGACCTCGACCACGTCGCGGCCGAATTCGAGGTAGCGGCGCAACTCGCGATAGTCTTCCGGCCGTAGGTGGCCGCGCCCGCGGTCAAGGATCGTAAGCGACGCTTCGGCCAATCGCCGGGCTGCGTCCTTCTCGGCGTTGATTTTCGTGAGTGTGATCCAGGTGGGGTGCAAGAGTTCGTCGCGGGCCAACTCTTGGCGGGGCGAGGCGATCCACTTTGCCGGCGTGGCGAGCGTGATGTGGCTCAGAGCGTATTTCCAGTCGCACAGGCCCGAGTGGTTCTGCATGCAGTTTTCCAACGGATAGAACGCCAGGTTGGTCACGTCGTAGGTCGCTTTCAGTGCGTCGATCACATAGGGGGCCGCCTCGCGGCCATAACGCTTCTCGGCCCACTCGGTCCACAGTTGGTCGACCGTCGGCGACCGGTCGTGCGCGAGACGCTTGAAGGCGTGGAGATTCACCTCGTTTGGCGTGCCCAGCGCTCGATTGCCGCGGTCGCGGTCGACGCGGGCCACCGCGCCGATTATGGTGGGCTTGCGGCAGCGGTTGAAAACGGCGTGGATGTAGCTCACCTCGCCGTGGAGGAAATGGCTCAGGCCCGTGTATTCCTCGCCCAGATCGATTTCAACGACCTGGGGCAGGCCGACCGTGTCGCCCAGCGCCGGGCTGTAGGGGTAAAACGGCGACCAGTCGTGGGGCACGCACTTGCTCATGACGACGACGTTCCCTTTGTCGCGGACCGCGTCGGCAATCGTGGCCACGGCCCGGCGCATGGCCTCGAGTTCGTCAGGCATGTAAACAAACGTGCGAACGAAGAGCATCTTGTCGTGCTCGCGGCAGATGTCGGCCATGACGGCCATGAGTTTCGCGATCCGGGCGTCGGACGGCAGATCGCTGATGACCCGGTCGCTATAGATGTTTGCCTGGGACTCGGCGCAGGTGAGCACCAAGCCGTCGACGTCGGGCACCAAGCGAAAGACCCGAGCGTATTTGTCGCGCAGCCATGCCCAAAGCGCGTCGTTCAGCACGATTCGGCCATTCGTCTTGAGCCGTGCGGGCACGTCGGCCAGCTCGTGGGTCCAGATGTCCACTTTGAGACCGTGCTGGTGGGCCAGGCGAGTCGCCTTGCGGACCAGTTCGAGTGTTTCGGGCGACTTGTAGAGAGAGTGTGCGTGATTAATGATCTTCTGGCCCAATTGAATACGATTCATGTCGTCTTCGCGGGCCCTCGGAATGGCGCGCTGGAGATAGTCCCAGTCGCTGTCCAGAAATTGCCAAACACGATAGGTCATCACGTCCTTGTCCGCGGATTCAGTGGGTGGGGAGACCACTTGACCGGTCGCGACCGAGCCAAGACCAAGAACAAGCAAACACGGGGCCAAACAGACAGTCAATCGCATGGGCGGGTATCCTTCCTACGTGCAAAGGGGTCTATTCCTCCAGCGTATTGGATCGGGCTTCATTATTCAACGCACAACCGTGCACGTGGACTGCCTCCTCCGGCCACAAGGGGGCAGGCACCTTCTTCGGCCCATCCGGCCCAACAAACGACCAGTTTCCAACCCGTGAACGGTTGCGTTCAAAGCTCAAAACGGAAGCTGGAAGCGAGTGTCTTGTATTTGACCTACGGGCAGACATCGACACGGACTTCCAAAAAGACCACGATGTCGCCCGAACGGCGCACCCCCCGTTGCGTGGATGTGGCTGCCCACCGGTTGACGGCGGTTTCCCTGCCGTGTTATAAGCCGGGTAGCGTACTTTGCGGTTCGAGCGAGAATGGCGGACCTCGCTCTTGTCTGATTCCCATTCGAGTGGCTTTCATGGCATTGGTGACGTTGCGAATTCTGGATGGCGCCAACCGGGGCCAAGTGTTCGACAACCTGCCCACGCCGGTCACGATCGGCCGCGAGGAAGGCAATCTGGTTCAGCTCAACGACGAGCGAATTAGCCGTTTTCACCTCAAGATTCAGGAAGATGGAGACCGGCTGGTGCTGACCGATCTGGAAAGCACCAACGGCACCAAAGTCAACGGCGAGACGGTCCAACTGTGGATTCTCCGGCCCGGTGACTTGATCTCGGTCGGCCGCACGTTGTTGTTGTGCGGTGCGGAAGACGACATCGCCCGGCGACTGGCGGGGCTGCGCGGCGTCGATCTGAGCGCCGGCGTGACGTTGGATGGGGACGACGTGGGCGAGATGAATTCTTCGGTATCGTTGGATTTCGAACTGAACTGGAGCGACGATCCCGGGGCCCAGGCCACGCTCCACACGCTATTGCCGCCCGAGCTGCCGGAGCTGCTGAGCCCTGGCCAGAAAGCCCAAATGAGCGAGCTTCTGCAGTACCTGCACCTCCGGATACGCGGTCTGATCGAATCGGCCGAGGTCTCGACGAAGACCGAAAGCGCCAGCATTCCCCAACGGCGGTGGCAGGATCTGTTGGATCTGGAAAGTCGTTTGGCTCGCTACCTTCGCGCGATCGGCGAACCCGATTGATCCGGACGATCCAGAACCGAAGCGACACACAAAGGGTGTCGTGCCAGACTGTTTGTTCAGACCGGGGAAATCTACCGGCAAGAACTCCCTGCCAGCGGCACTAGCTCGACCGGGGTTTGAAGAATCGGCCCAGCGGCCCAGCGAGGATCGCGGGCGTAACCACGATGTCGCTGACCAGCGCGGCCGAGAGGAGCGTGAACATGAGCCAGGCGAAACGGTGAATCGGCACGAAGTCGCTCCCGACGAAAACCAAAAGCCCCAGCCCACAGATCATCGACGACTGCACCATGGCCGTGGCGCAACGGGAGTAGGCGAAGTGGACTGCCTGGGGCTGATTCATGCCCTGCCGGATGCCGCGACGAAACCACGTGACGAAGTGTAACGTCCCGTCGACCGCCACGCCCAACGCGACGCTGGCGGTCATCACGGCCCCAATTTCGATCTTCGTTCCAAGCCATCCCATGACGCCGAAGACCAACACGCACGGCAGCAAATTGGGGATCATCGACAAGGCTCCAGCTATCGGACTCCTCAGCAGCACGGCCATCGCCACGGCAATCAATACGAACGCCAGCAGGAAGCTCTCGATCAGGTCCGTAAGCAATTGCTCCTGCGCCTTGTGGATAAGAGGGACGCCGCCACAAAACTCCGCGCGCACGCCGCCGACGAGATCGTCCGCGAGCAACACCGGATCGACCGTCCGGCGAAGCTCGTCCAAGAAAGCCGCATAGTCGACCTTGGCGCCGGCGGGCACGTGAACGCTGATCCGCCACAATTCGCTGGCGTCCGAATCGACCAGATAGCCCGACTCAATAAAATCGTCCCGATGGCGTTCGAGCTTTCGTCGGAGAACCGTCCGTTGAGTAACGCTTCTGATCGAGGTTCGTGCAGACGGAAGAACGGGCCCGAAATTGCCAGCCGAAATCGTCGATCCGACGACGGCGATCTTGTCGATCGCGCCGCGCACCCGTTCGACCAGCAGAAGTCGGTCGAGGATGGAAGCCCGTTGTTCCTTCGGCATGACGAGTACTACCTCGACGGGAACCAACGGGCCGATGTGTTCCTCGAGCCACCGGTAATCACGGATTACGCGCGAGTCACTCGGCAAGAGATCGTGGAGTCGAGCCGTGGTTCGCACGTTTTGAATTGCCCAGCCAGTCACGCCCATCACAAGGAGCGTGACAACCAGGATTTTGCCCGCGTGGTTCGTAACGACCTGGCCCCACGAGTTCCAGACGCGGTGGGTCCGGCTCTCGGGCATGGTTTTCAGCCGGGCAAACCATCGCTGCGGCGGCCACTGCTCCAAGGCCGAGGGAATCCAGAGAAAGATGATTGCCAGCCCGGCAAGCACGACCGCGGCCCCGTACCAACCGAATCGGGCGATGGGGAGAATCTTGCTAACGACCAGCGAGCCGAGCCCCATCGCCGTCGTGCCCGCGGCAAGCGTACAGGGTACCAACGCGGCCCGCAACGCGCGTCGTGGAGCTCCGTCCAGACCGTTCTCGCGAGCGGCGTCGGCGTAGTAGTTCACCAGATGCACGGCCCCCGAGGTAACCAAAACGAAAGCCAGCGAGGCAATCATCAGCAGCACGGAGTCCATCTGCGAACCCGTGTAATAGACCATCGCCATACCCAACTGTTGACAGAACACGGCCGAAACGAACACCAGCACGGCCAGCCGTAAGCTGCGAAGGAACAAGCACGTTAGCAGAAAACAGACCACCAACGAAGCACCGTTGAGTTCCAGCAGCGCGGCCAGGCTGATCCGATCGATGGCCACCCCGTCGACCGTCGAGCCAGCCATGATGATGTCCTCGTGCCGCAGTCCGCAGTCCTCGGCACACTTGTAGACGCGATCGACGGCCGCCTTCCGGTCTTCGATTCCCGCCTCGGACACCAGTGCCACTAGGCAACTTGTTATTCCGTCGCGACCGACCAGCCAGCCTTCGAGCCTCTTGACGGCTTCGTCGCGCGGGAGCTCCAGCGGCGGCTCCATCAGACTCTTGAGGACCTCGGGACTGGTCATCGCGACGCGAAACAGGCGTGGTTTTTCGCCGTCTGGATCGGGTACTGGCGCTTTCAACGCCTCGGCCAACTTCGGCAAACGCGGATCATTACACGAACAGCCGATCCAACTGACCATCAGAATCTCGTCGCTGCCAAAACGCTCGGCAAACCACATCAACTTCCGCGTTTCTTCGAAATTCCTCGGCAGCCAATCAGCCACCCGATTGGCGGTGCTGAACCACGCACACGTGGCCCCATGAAGAATGAACGGGTAGGACACCACGAACAGGAGGAAGATGAGTAGTCGACGACGTCGACCAAGGAAACGGGGTGGGTCCATCAGGAATCGATCGAGGAGGGGACCATCGTTTTCGGCAAAAACGCCACGAACCAACAAGATTGCGATCGTAGTCGGTCTCGGACTGCATGTCCAGTGTCGCTGTGGGGCAGCGGAAAGCAGCCACGGCAACCGTTCGCCAGCGTTGTTCTCGCCGTCCCGCCAGAAGAGGTAGAATCCCAAGCTCTCGCCGTGGCCAAACCAAGGAAACATGTCGATCGTAACGCCGGCAGCCACTAGGCGACTTCTGCCCGAATCTTCCATTCTACTCGGTTGAGTAGTTGGACGGGGATATTTAGAATACATGGGTTAATTAGAAGCCCCCGGGCGACGTCTCTTGCCCTTGCTGATACGGAAACCGCGACATGGAGATACAGAAGCACGTACCGCTGGCAATCATCGGGATGGCATGTCGACTGCCCGGCGCGAATAGCCTCGAAGCGTTCTGGCAACTCCTGACCGAAGGCCGAAGCGGCATCGTCGAGGTTCCCCCCGACCGGCTCAACCGCCAACTGCACTACGATCCCGAACGTGGCGAGCGGTCCAAGACGTACACATCGCTGGGGGGGCTAATCGAGTATCGTCCGTTTGACGCCTCACGGTGCCCGGTGCCACCAAGAACACTTTCTTCGGCCGAAGTCGGCCATCGCGAAGTATGCCAGGTAGCTGCGGAGGCCTGCCGTCACGCGGGCATGAATCCGTTTGATCTCCCGTTGCGTAACGTCGGTGTCTACGTGGGCCATAACCTGGGTGGTCCGGTGGCCGGCGAGATAATCTACGCGACCCTCGTTGAGCAGACAGCCCAATATCTACGTGAGGTTGAAGAATTTCGGCAGGCGGTCGCCGGCCGCGAGGACGCCGTTGTTGAAGAGACCGTCCGGCGCGTGCGTGATGCCCTGCCTCGGCGTGGACCGACCGGTGTGCCCGAAGCGTTCAGCCATATCGCGGCCGCGATTATCTCCGAGGCTTTTGGGCTGACCGGCCCTTCGATGATTCTTGACGCGGCCTGCAGTTCCGCACTGCAGGGTCTGGCCATGGCGTCTCGGGCATTGCGGTTGGGACAGATCGACATGGCGGTCGTCGGGGGTGCCTCGTACTACCACGTCGACAGCCAGATGTTGTTTTCCAAGGCTCAGTCGGCTTCGGCCACCGGCTCGTGCCCATTTGACGAGCAAGCCGACGGCCTGGTCTCGGGCGAAGGATGCGTCGCGGTTCTCGTCAAACGACTCGACCGGGCACTGGCC
>JAFGIR010000038.1 GCA_016929515.1 Pirellulales bacterium
ATCGGCCACGTCAGCCCCGAAGCGGCCGCCGGCGGCCCCATCGGCCTCGTCCAGCCCGGCGACGTGATCGAAATCGACATCCCCGCCCACAAGCTGTCCGTGCGGCTGAGCGACGAAGCGTTGGCCGATCGCCGCAAGACGTGGCAACGGCCCGAGCCACGATTCAAAACCGGCTGGCTGGCCCGCTATGCGTCGATGGCCACCAGCGCCGACACGGGCGCGGTGCTGAAATGCGGCGAGTAGCGCCGCCTCGGGACGTTTCAGGCACCAAGAAAACCGAACGGCCCGCGTTTCCTTTCGAAGAAACGCGGGCCGTGTTCCGTACAACGGCTTTTCGATGCTCACTCGCCTAACGGCGGCGGGCAATCATCAAGCCCAAGACGCCCAGGAGCAACATCACGACGGTCGACGGCTCGGGTACGCACGCGTGCGTAATGCAGCCAACGAGCGTGATCGGCTCCAGAATGCCGGGATCACCGTCTTCAATCTGGCGGATGTCGATCGACACCCATTCGGGGTTGAAATCGGGAATGATGATCTGGCCGTTCGGCTCGATCTCAAGCGACCGCAGGCATATCGCCTCGGTCACCGGTCCCTCGTAAATCGTGTGCCGCACGATCAAGTCGTTTTCGTACGGCAACGTCCAGGAGGCATCGTAGAGCGGCGGTTGGGCCGGGTTCTCCGGATACAACATCGTGCTCCAATTGATGGCGATCTCGATGATCCTGTCGGGATCGAGCGTCGGACCCGGAACCACGGAAATGTCATACGTGATCCATTTCCAGCGAGTCGGATCGGGCGGATCATCGTAGAACCACTCGTTGTACCAACCGGTCAACGGATAGTAGACGAACTCTCCGTCGTTCCAGCCGGTACCGCCGCCGGTGACAACGCCATCCGGGGCAATGCTTGCGGTGAAATCGTCGTAGTGCACCGCCGCCGATACTGGTGCCGCTAAGAACACGAGAAGCGCCGCAACAACTAATCCACTTCCAAGAAGTCTACTCATAAGCGTGTCTCCCCTTAGCAAGAACTCACCCAACAAAGGTGTTCGATTGCCGGCCAGCGCGCACTGGCCATGCGAGTGCCTCCGCTTCTGCCGCTTCAAGAGAAAGATCTCCGCTGCCGTTAACGCGAGCAACGGTTGTGGTTGAGGCTCGACGACCAAAATAGAATGATGGATCATCTAGAATAAAGCGCGCTCAGTCTACCGCTACCCAAGGCAAATGTCAACGATCCGCATGGTCGTTCGGCTGTTTTTTCTCCAGTTTCGACTAACCAAAAAATGCCCCCTGAAACGGGGGCATTGGGTCGCATCCTATCTTCCCTAGATAACCGATCACCCTCTTACATTCCCCGCGTCGGACTGTTCAACAGAAGGTCGCCGTCGGCCCGGTTGCCCAGCAGCGAGTAGACCCTCGGGTCGACACTCTCGCCGATCATCCGGACCGTTCCGTCGCCGAAGAGAAAAACGCAGACGCCTGGGTGGCAGGAGCTGAATCCGCCGACGGTTCCCAGCGCGGCCCTGACGGCCGGCACCTTCAATTGGGCCGGAGCGATATAGGTCTCACGCTCCCCGGGTCCCAGGGACATGCCTCCTCCCATGGCCGAATCAGCACTGGGCGAGGGCGTCGTGACAAAATCGTGCAGCGGAGATTCGTTGTCGCGGTCCCAATAGTCGTTTTCGCCCAGCGACGTGCCCGTGTTTCGCAGCGTGGCGCACGTGCCCGACATCCACCCCAGGTCGAAGTCGTCGGCCACTTTCTCGCCGACGAAGATCGTATGGGCAAGCCCGTCGGTGATCTTGCTGAAACGGATGTTCTTATTGAGAACAAACACGCCGTGATTATCCTCGTCGATCGGTTTCTCTTCGTCGCCCGAGCAACCAGCGTAGCTCGTAACGGCTCGAACACCTCGCGAACCCACGGGCAGCTTGGGAACCACTACTTCCGTATCGTCCTCGCCCTCGGGCGTCTCGGTCGCCGTCTGCCAGGAACCATCGTACGACCCGCCCAGGAGCGTCTCCCTCCAGGAAGAAGGACACTTGAAGACGTCAACATTGACGCATCGGACCATCGCGTTTTTCGGGTCATAGACGCCGGCCGCCTGATCGATTCGTTCGTAGACGACTCGCTCGTCGATGTAGGGCAGGATATGAACCATCCAGCCGATGTGGTTTCCTTGCGGATAGTTCAGCACGGGCCCTTTCGGGTTGACCACGCCGGCGGGCAGGAACTCCTGGGCGCCTTCGTATTGGTGGATCGCCATGCCGATTTGCCGAACGTTGTTTTCGCACGACGCCCGGCGTGCCGCCTCGCGCGCCGCTTGCACCGCCGGAAGCAACAGGGCAATGAGAATGCCGATGATGGCGATCACCACCAGCAGCTCGACCAAAGTGAATCCGAAGTGTCTTGACCTTCTCATGATTATCTCCTCAAGTGAAAGGTCTCGGTTACCGTGAGTTGACGCAATTTATGTTTCTGGAGTGTTCTCTTCCGCGTCGGCCGGCGACGATTCGCCCGGCCCGACTTTCGCCATTCGTTGTTTGCTCTTGCGGACCCGCATCACCGGATCGTCGGGGAAATCGGCCCGGACGCGAACGAGCCGCTGTTGGGGATCATCGTCGGGGCCGACGACCTCGATCAGGACCACGGCGCCATGGCGACCGCCGAAGGCGTCGGCCCCGATCGTCCACGTCTCGCCCGAGTAGTCCGGATCGGCGGCCAACCGCGCTGCGGCCCGGTCCAAGGCCGATTCGGCCAGCCACGCGGCTTGGGTGCGTCGGCCTTCGTTGTGGGCCGCTTGCCGTTGGACCAGCGCGGTTCGCGTCACGACGCCCAACAGGACCGACACGACGACCAGGCAAACCAAGGCAAATACGACTGCGATGCCGCGCCGCTTCGAACGGGGTGCTCTACTCATCGGACGGTTCCTCCCGTGGTTCGGTGGTCACCTCGGATTTCGAAGGCGGGGCTTGCAAACCGCTCCGGTCGCGGGCCAATTGGGCCTCGACGCGCAGACCGGCCAACGGCCCCCGCGGCGCATCGGCCGCCGTCAGTCCGGGCACGACGATCAACGCGACCAGCGTGGCTTCGCCTTGGCGTTGGGGTTCGATCGCGACCGAGGCGTTCTCGGGCAAATCAAATCGCTCGCGGATCGTTCCGTCCGGCGTCTCGACGGTCCGCACCAGGCGGTCTTCTTCGAGCCGATAACGAACCGCCGGAGCGCCGTCTCGTTTCAGTTCCCATTGTTTCGACGGCGACGCGTCCTCGGCGGCCGGCACCGCGACCAACTCGTCGGCGGCGCGCACGTCGTCGCGAAACGTCCCGGCCAGCCGCTCGAAAACGACCTGCTCGGCCAGTCCCTTTTGCGTTGTCTGGTTGACGCCAATCAGGCCGTGAAGCACGCTCGCGCCGAGCGTCAGCGTCATCGCCAGAACCGCCATCGCGATGCACATTTCGATAAGCGTGTAGCCGGCTTGCTTTTTCATGGCGTCGCCTCCTTCGGCCCGTAGTGCCACGCGACGAGTCGCACCGGACGCACCGTCTGGCCGCTTCGGCCTTGCCAGGTCAACGTGAGCGTCAGCCGGGTGGCCGACGGCCCATCGTCGGCCGATTCGTCGAACTCCACGGCCAGCCGCGCCTCGGGCAGTTTTTCGACGGCCTCCGGGCTCAGTTCGAGCGCCTCGGCCGTCTCGCGAGTGAGTTGGTCGCGCGGCCGGGCCATGAGCCGCTCGACCAGGTTGGCAGCCTCGCGAGTCGCCAGGCGCCGCTGGGCGGCCGCTCGCCGCGTTGCCGTGTCGAGCATGACCATCTGGAGACAAAGCGTTGCCGCGACGGCCAACAAGGCGGCCGCGACCATCATCTCCAGGACTGTAAATCCTCGTCGTTTCATGGCTACGATAGACTCTCAATCAAACTGATCAATGGCAAGAAGCAGGCGACGATGTACAAGCACACCACCAGCCCAATCATGCACAAGGTTACGGGAGAAATCACGAGCAATGCCGCGTTGAGCCGATACGCGAAGCGTCGCCGGTTGCTGTCGGCCATTTGCCGCATGGCCCAGGGCAGGTTGTTGGCCCGCGCGGCCGATTGAATCACGCCCGCCTCGATGGTTCCCAGCAGCCGGGTCGCCACGAGACTGTCGCACCAGTCGCGGCCGTTGGCCACCGCAAGCCACACCCGACGAAGCCGGCGCTGAATCGACCGCTTCGGATAGTGCACGGCCAGCGTGGCCAGCGCCTCGGTGATGGGCTGGCCGGCGTTGGTCGTCAACGCCAACGCGTCGAGAATATGGGCCGTATCGAGCCGGCGAAAAACCCGTCGCGTGCCGGGCAGGTCGCACGCAATCAGACCAACGTAGCAAAGCGATCCGTAGATGAACAACACAAACAGCAAGATCAAGCCCGGGGTAAACAGGTACCAGTACTCATAGAAAGACTCCGTCAGCCCGATCATTTGCCGCGTCACGTAGGGCAGTTGCATTCCGAAATCGTCGAAGATATCCGTGAACCTCGGAAGGATCATGATCATCATCCAAATCCAGATGGCAAACATGAACAGGACAAGCCCGACCAGATAGAAGATTCGGCCGACGACGGATTGCCAGATGGGCCCGAGCCGGTCGTCTTGATCGGCGGCCCGGCGGAGGGCCTCCTTGAGCTTGCCGGCCCGATTTCCCGATTCGATCAGCGGCAGACTCGCCAGCGGCACGAGGCCGGGAAAGAGCCGCAAGGCGTCGGGCAAGGTAATCCCGCCGGCCAACGCCGCGCTCAGCCGACGCGTCCGGCCACGCCAGTTTCCATACTCGGCGCCGAACGCCTCAAGCGCCGGAATCAGTGGAATACGACGTTCGATCGCTTCGGCCAACATCAGCAGAAAGGCCCGTTGCCGGGTCACGCGGACCGTTCGCCCTACCATCAGGGCAACAGCGATGAGAACCCCAACGGCAATTGGTCCCGTGAAGATGATCGCCACTACCGCCGCGAGGACAATCAACGCGATGATGGATATCAGGGCAATCTTCGGAATGACGGTTGCTGATGTGCTGCTGGATGGTTTCACGTCACGCTCCCGACTAAGACAGACATTCAATCAAATTGACTAGCGGCATGAATAGTGCCACGACGGCAAAGCCGGCGGCCATGATGATGATCATCACCACCGGCATAATTACGATGGGCGCCAGGTTGATCTGCAACCGCGTCCGGCCTTCGAACGACTCGGCGATGAATCGGATGGCCGCCGCCAACGAACCGAAGCGGCCGCCCCAATCGATCAAAGGCAACATGCTGCGTGGAAACACGCCGGTGTCGGCCAGGCTCTCGCCGAGCGACCCGCCCGCCGCCACGTCGTTGGCCGCGCGAAGACATCCGGCAG
>JAFGIR010000333.1 GCA_016929515.1 Pirellulales bacterium
CATCACGACCAAACCATCCTCCGTTCCTTTTTTGCCTACGCCAAGCTACCCCTGTGAGAAGGTTCATTGGCTAGGCAAAGGTCAATAGTGCCGCGTCAAGGTAAAGATCTGGGGTGCCACTGCTGGCTCGTCCAGCAGTGCCAAGGAGTTGCGAGAACCTGAACCCCAAGATTCAATGATGACAGAGCACTAAGCGGCCGGCCTAATCTTCGCCGAGTAGAGATAAGGATTCATTGTCGGGTCGTTGTACATCTTCATCTGGCGATAGACCTTCAGAAGCCTCCGGCCAGCGAAGACATCGGCCAGCAATTCGGCCAGCGAGCCAGACAGGTCTTCGAGTTGCTGATAGAGGACTTCGAGCTTGTCCGTCGCTTTCCGCCGATGGGCCGGCTCGGCGTCCTCGCGATTGGCCTGCTCCTGCATGTGGTGGATTCGCAAGGACAGGATCGAAAGCCGGTCGATCGCGCTGCCGGGCGTTTCGGTGTTCAGCCGCGCCGAAGGAAGCGGCTCGACGTTGTTCTGCCGGAGTTGATCGATCAACGCGTCGTCGAGCTGTTCGATCAGGTCGTTGCGGCGCTGGTTGAGTTTGTCGATGCGACGTTTCACCTCGGCCAGCTCGGCGTCGGTCACGTCGGTGCTCCGCGCGATGTCCTCCTCGTGCCACAATCGGAAGTTCTGCTGGTGCTGCCGGCAGACCAGATTCAGAAAGCCGTCGTAGCGATTGTCGATCTCTTCTTCGTGCCACTGCTTGACAGTTTCCGCTTGAAGGCTCGTAATGGTCTTAACGTCGATCATGGCTTCATTTTCGGGATTTCGAGATTCGGGAATTTCGGGATTTCGGGAACTGCGTGACCCGGAATATTGACAAGCGGGGAGGATAACCATTTTGGCAATTCTGAACAAGATGAACCGCCGCACCGTCGTTTTGCTGGCAATTGGGCTCATTGTGACGCTGGGCGTTTGGCACGCTTCGCTCCGTGTGGGCACGGGACCTGCCTCGGGCGAGGGGATCGAGGACTTCCCGTCGGAAGCTCGGGCCGCAAGCTCAACCGTGCGAATCGGCACGCTCAACATGGCCAGCGGACGCGGTCGCGATGGAATCGTCGACCTGGGCCGCACGGCCGACGTGCTCGAAGGGCTCGATCTGGTCGCCTTGCAGGAGGCTCGTGGGGGCTTTCTCTTCCGAACCGACAATCAGGCCGCCATGCTCGCTCGGTTCCGGCGTTGCGGCTGGCTCTACGCCCCCACCGAAACGCGATGGCACTGCAAACAGTTCGGCAACGCCGTTCTGAGCAACTTGCCGGTCCGCCACTGGCAGCGGATTCCCCTACCTCGCCAATTCGACCGCAGCTATCGCAACATGGTGTTTCTAACCTTGGACCATGGTCGGCGACCCATCCACGTGATAGCGACCCACGCGACCCAACGCGATCCACGCGATCGAAAGGTCCAACTCGACGCCGCCATCGAGTTTTTTCTGGCACTCGAAGAGCCGGCCATTCTGCTGGGCGATCTCAACTCGCTGCGCGACAGCCCGGTGATTCGCCAACTGGCTGCCCGAGAGGGCGTCGACGAACCCATCGGCCGGCTGGTCGACGCGCCGCCGAAGGGCCAGGTCGACTGGATTTTTGTCCGGGGACTACAATGCGTCGCCGCGGGCGTCCGCGACGAAGGCGTTTCGGACCATCCGCTCTATTGGGTCGAGATCGAAGTGCCCGGCGACGAAAAGTCGCTGTCACCCGGCAAGAAATAAGGTAAAATAGCAGTAGTCTTTGTCACCCCCTTTGTCGCGGTTTTCCCAACAACAGCCATGCCACTCTACGAATACAAGCCGGACGCCAAGGGATGCAAGTACTGCGCCGAAGGGTTCGAGGTGCTTCAATCGGTGAACGACCCGCCGGTGGCGAAGTGTCCCGAGTGCGGCGCGGCGTGCCACCGGGTGTTCTCCTCCTTCGCCGCGATCAAGAGCACCCGCGACATGCTCAGCACGAAGAACCTGGCCCGGCACGGTTTCACGCAATACAAGAAAGCGGGCGACGGCCATTACGAGAAGACGCTGGGCGACGGCCCCGATCTGATCAATCGGAACTCCTGAGCCCCTCCTCACGCCAGCCGACTCAGTTTCCTTCCGGTGGTCGAAAGCGGATAGTCGTCCAGCTCGGCCGGGTGGAGCCAACGCATGGGCCGGTTGTGGCCTCGATTGAGCCGGCCTGAAAGGCAGCGGCCCTCGTAGCATTCGAGTGTGATGCGATAACGCGTCACGCCGTGGCGAATGGTCTTGAGCCGCGAGCCCAGTTCGATGGTCAGTCCGGTCTGCCGGCGTACGTGTTCGACCAGTTCGGCGCGGCGACGCGTGTCGTCCTCGGCGTCGAGCGCGTAGCGTGGAAAGTCCCACAGACCGGCCCAACGGCCGCCTTCCGGACGTTGGATAAGCAGGACACATCCCCGCCGACGAATCAAAACGGCCGCTTCGTGGCGATACTCGAAAACCGGTTTCGGTTTGGGCCGAGGGATTTGCGACTCAAGTCCTCGTCGGCGCGCCTCGCAGAGCGCCTCGACCGGGCACGCGTCGCATTGGGGTGTGCGATTGCGGCACACTTCGCTGCCCAACTCCATGAGGGCCTGGTTCAACCGGCCCACCTCGCGCCGCGGCAAAACCCGTTCGGCCATCGCCCAAAGCAACGCCTGGCCCTGGCTCGCGTGCGGCGGCCCGTCGTAGGCCAACACCCGGCAAAACAGGCGGATTGTGTTGGCCTCCAGAATCGGCTCGCGAGCGTCGAAGGCAATCGACAAAATGGCCCCAGCCGTGTAACGTCCGATGCCCGGCAACGCGCGAACCGCGTCGCGATCGCGAGGAAAACGTCCGGCGTGTTGCTCGACAATCGCCTGGGCAGCCTGGTGCATCTGTCGCGCCCGGCGGTAGTAGCCCAATCCTTCCCAGAGTCGCAGCACGCGCGACTCATCGGCCCGGGCAAGCGCCTTGACCGTTGGAAATGCCCGGACAAACCGGTTAAAATAGGGTTCCACCGTCGTGACCTGCGTTTGCTGAAGCATGATCTCGCTGACCCAAACACGGTACGGATCGCGCGAGCGACGCCAGGGCAAATCGCGGGCCGCCCGAGCGTACCAGCGAAGAAGCGCGCGGCGAAATCGCGCTCGCCACGCGGCGTCGGGCAGGGCAATCGGCAATGGAGTGGATTCGCGGGACATGGTCGACGCCGGTTTTCGCGTGAGTCACAAGCAGTATAGCGACACGACGGCCCATCGTCGACAAGCCGAGCCGCGCGAGAGAGAGACGCACCCCCTAGACGACAGGGCCGCCAGGTGTTACCGTGCGTCAAGTCGTCCTGCCCATGGTCCTCCGGAGCCGACCCTTGAACGCCAAACGCAAATCCACCAAGAAATGTTCGCCGGAGGTCACGGATCGGATCACGATTCGCCGTGTCCGATCGAGCGACGTGTTCGAGCTGGTCTATCCGCGATCGGTCGTCCAGCGGACCGACGACATGAAGGAAGTCCGCAAGATGCTCGCGGCCGGCGAGATCGACGTGGCCGAGGACGAACTCCGCTGGCTCGTCGGCGGGTGCGAAGCCTTGCTGGAAGGCCACAGGATGCTGGGCGACATTGCGCTGGGCGAGCGGCAATGGGACCTGGCCCGCGTGCACTTCGGCTATGCCTATCAATTGGGTCTCGACGCGGCGAAGCGGGCAAAACCGCGCGGCACCCTACCCCACGGGCGGCCGGCGAACCGCGACTTGCACGCCTCGGGCCGGGGGCTGGCCGAGGCACTCTGCCAATTGGGCCAACTCGACCTGGCCAAACAGGTCGTCAAGCAATTGCTCGCCTGGGATCCGAGCGATCCACTGGAAGTAAAGGGGTTGGTCGAAAACCTGTAGCGACCGCATCCGAAGTCACCACGCCTTTGGGAGACCATGCCATGTCAATCGTGTTTGCCACACATCCTCGGCGAGCCAAGCTCTGGTGGAAATCGGCGCCCGTGGTGTTCCTTTTTCTTCTGTCGGCCTTGGCCTCGCATGCCGGGCCCGCTGACGGTGGAACGGCCAAGCCGAATGTGCTCTTTATCGCCGTCGATGATCTTCGGCCCGAGCTGGGGTGCTACGGCAATCGTACGATCAAGAGCCCGAACATCGATCGTCTGGCCGACGGCGGCGTCACGTTTACCCGGGCGTATTGCCAGAGTGCGTTGTGCAATCCGTCGCGGGCAAGCCTGCTGACGGGCTTGCGGCCGGACGCGATTCGCGTGTGGGACTTGTACACCGATTTTCGCGACACTTGCCCCCGCGTCGTCACGCTCCCGCAATGCTTCAAGCAGCAGGGCTACCACGCGGTGGCCATTGGCAAGGTTTTTCACAACACGAAACCCGACGCGGCGTCGTGGAGCGAGCCGAAGCTCTACGTGCCCGGCTACCCGTTCGATCCGGATGCCGTCTATCGCAAGAAGGAGAATCTCGCTCGGCTGGCCGAGCGGCGCAGGGAGATTATCGCGTCAGGCGAGAAAGACAAGCACATCGACCGGTTTGGCGAGTGGTATCTGAAGACGGCGGCAACCGAATGTGCCGACGTGCCGGACGACGCCTACTACGACGGCGCGCAGACCACCATGGCCCTGGAAAAGCTGGCCGAGTTGAAGCGGCGCGACGAACCGTTTTTCTTCGCGGTGGGCTACTATCGGCCGCATTTGCCGTTCAACGCGCCGAAGAAATACTGGGACCTGTACGATCGCGACAAGATCCCGCTGGCCCAAAACGATTTCGTGCCCAAGGATGCGCCGATCATGGCCGTCAACAACATGCGCGAGCTGCGTAGCTACGAGGATTTTTTCGGCACGCCACGGCCCGATCAAGGACCGCTGAGCGAAACCCAGGCCCGGCTCTTGCGCCATGGATACTACGCCTCGGTAAGCTACACCGACGCGCAGGTAGGGCGGTTGCTCGACGGGCTGGATCGGCTCGGGCTGGCGGAGAACACGATCGTTGTGCTCTGGGGCGATCATGGTTGGAAGCTGGGCGAGCACCGAAGCTGGTGCAAAATGACCAACTTCGAGATCGACTGCCGCGCGCCGCTGATTATCCGAGTGCCCCGGGCCAAGGAGAAGGGTAAGACGTGCGCCGCGCTGGTCGAGTTCGTGGACGTCTACCCGACGCTTTGCGACCTCGCCGGCGTGACGCCGCCCGAGGGACTGGCCGGCCAGAGCGTGACGCGGCTGCTGGAAGACGCGACGCGGCCGGGCAAGAGTGCGGCGCTTAGCCAATTTCTGCGGTTCAAGAAGTGGACGGCTCCCGACGGCGTCGTCTACATGGGCTACACGATTCGCACGCCGCGTTGGCGGCTGGTCGAGTGGTACCCCTGGGACGAGACCAAGCAAATCCGAGGCCGCCTGGCTGCCCGGGAACTGTACGACCACGAAAACGCCCCCGAGGAGAACGTCAACGTGGCCGGGCTGCCCGAGAATCAGACCATCATCGAGCGGCTTTCTCGACATCTCGCGGCCGGGTTCGGGATGAAGTCGGATTGAACCACGAGAAAGATACTGTTTTCCGCATCTCCGCGACGCTGCGTGAGTATCTTGCCCTACTCGGACTTGGTTTGCCACTCGGCCGCCATTTGCTCGATCACCGGCCAGGCGTCGGCGGCGTAGAAGCGGTGGCCGCCGTCGCCGACAACCAGACGCACCCGGTCGGCCGCGCCGGCCGCCTGGTAGATACGTTTGGCCACGCCGAAACCCTCGCGGACGCCCGACAGACGCGCCAGATGGTCGTTGCGGCCCGCGACGATGATCAACCCTCGCGGCGCGATGAGCCCCGCCAGGTCGGGCATGTCGGCCACTTTCAACAGGCCCGGCACGTAGCCACAAGGGCAATGCGGCACGGCCAGCCACGAGTCGGCATAGGTGCAAAACGAGCATGAGTCGACGACCAGACGGATCCGCTCATCAACACAACCGGCAAAGAAACTCACGGTGCCTCCGCCCGAGTTGCCCATGCAAGCGATTTTGTGCGAGTCCAAGTCGGGCTGGGTGGCGATGAAGTCGACGGCGCGGACGACGTCCAGCACGCGGCGGCCCAGCAGCGGCCGGCCGCGTAGAAACGATCGCAGCGCCAGATCACCGCACGTGGCCCCCTCGACGGCCCGGTCGCCGAAGCCGCGTTGTTCGATGGCCAGCGCGGCCCAGCCGTGGCGAACGGCCTGGATCGCGAAATCGCGGTCGCCCTTGGTGGGCGAAACTTGCTTGAGTTTTTTCGGGTCTTTTCGTCCGATCGAGACATGCATGCCCGGCGAGTGGCCTTGCAGGCAGATCATCACACGGTAGGGCGGCTTGGCGGCGACCGGCCGCAACAGATACCCCGGCACGACCTGGCCCGGTTCGGCGGTGAACTCGAC
The DNA here is from genome assembly GCA_016929515.1 of Pirellulales bacterium. Classification (GTDB taxonomy): domain Bacteria; phylum Planctomycetota; class Planctomycetia; order Pirellulales; family Thermoguttaceae; genus UBA11386. The sequence goes on from JAFGIR010000333.1 coordinate 6,403, forward strand.
GCGATCCATGGTGTAGTCGTCGGCGGCGAGGACTCGCTTGGCGGTCCATTCGACCTTCGCCCGCGGCTGCTCCGGCAGGGCGAGGATCTCTCTCAACGTGGCCCGCAGCTCACTTTGCCAGGCGGCCAAGTCGCGGTCCTGGTCGAACGCCAGTCGCGGCTTCTCCTTGACTGGCGCGAGCGGTTCGCCGAGCACTGCGGTACCGAGGCACGCGGTCAATAGCACGAAGAGACAACAGGCCCGGCGATGAAACATGAGGCTCACGCGACGTTCAGTTTGTGTGGGGCAGCCAAGCAAGGATAGCACATCGGAGGAGAACGGGACAGCTCCCGGCGGAGGACCGTCGCGACGAGCGATCATCACGGCCCTAAAAACTCCAGCGCATCAGGAACAAAACTTCAAAGAGACTCACCAACAGGCCAACACCGACGAGCGTCCAGCCAATGCAACGTGTGCGAAACGCGTTCCGCGAAAGGGCCTTGCAAGCAACCTGGTTCTTGTCGCACGATCGATGCCACAACCCTCCGGAGCGAACGAGCAGCGCGATGCCGAGCACGAAGCAGGAACACGCAATCGCGAGCGCAAGACGCGGCAGCGTGATTAGAATGACCGCTAGCATGGCGGTCGATGGCAATCCGAAAACGCCGATGAGCAGTTCGGCTTTTCGCACGGTTCTCTTCCCCTTGCTCTGCGCCTCAGCGTCTCTGCGTGCCAATCTGTTCTCGCGCAGAGGCGCGGAGACGCTGAGACAACGTTGGAGCGTGCGAGCATGCACCCTGCGTGTCTGTCATCCTGAGCGAAGCGAAGGATCTCTCCCGCCACGGCCGAGATCCTTCGCTTCGCTCAGGATGACCATTCCGATCGCTCAGGACGACCATTCCGAAATGTCCTCTAAAAATCAGCGCTGCCCGGCGTCCTCGGAAATGGAATCACGTCGCGGATATTGCCCATGCCGGTGATGAACTGGATGGCCCGTTCCAGGCCGAGGCCGAAACCGGCGTGGGGCACGGTGCCGTAGCGGCGCAGGTCGCAGTACCACCAGTAGTCTTCGGCGTTGAGTCCCTGCTCGGCCATGCGCGATTCGAGCACGTCGAGGCGTTCTTCGCGCTGGCTGCCGCCGATGATCTCGCCCACCTTGGGCACCAGCACGTCCATCGCGCGGACCGTCTTTCCGTCGTCGTTGCACTTCATGTAGAACGGTTTGATCGAGCGGGGATAGTCGTAGAGGATCACGGGGCACTTGAAGTGTTTCTCGGTCAGATAGCGTTCGTGTTCGGCCTGCAGGTCGTTGCCCCAGGCGACCGGAAATTCGAACGGCTGGCCCGACGCTTCGAGGATCTTGACCGCCTCGGTATAGGGCAGCCGGACGAAATCGCTCTCGATGATATGGTGCAGCGTTTCGAGCACCGTCTTGTCGATCCGCTCGTTGAAAAACTCCATGTCCTCGGAACATCGCGCGACACAATCGGCAAAAATCCGCTTCAAGAAACGCTCGGCCAGGTCCATGTTGTCGGCCAACTCGAAGAAGGCCATCTCGGGCTCGACCATCCAAAATTCGGCCAGGTGGCGCGACGTGTTCGAGTTCTCGGCCCGAAACGTCGGCCCAAACGTGTAGATCTTGCCCAACGCGCAGGCAAAGATCTCGCCTTCGAGCTGCCCACTGACGGTCAAATAGCTGGGCCGGTCGAAGAAATCCTGCGAAAAATCGATCTTGCCGTCCTGTTTGGGCGGATCGGCCAGATCGAGCGTGGTCACCTGGAACATCTCGCCGGCGCCTTCGCAGTCGCTGGCCGTGATGATCGGCGTGTGAACGTAGAGAAAACCTTCCTCCTGGAAGAAATCATGGATCGATCGGCAGACGCAATTACGCACTCGGGCAATCGCGCCGAACGTGTTGGTGCGGGGCCGCAAATGGGCAATCGTGCGTAGAAACTCGAACGAATGGCGTTTCTTCTGCAGGGCGTAGGTCTCGGGGTCGGCCGTGCCGTGCAGCGTGAGCGATCGGGCTTCGACCTCGGTGGCTTGGCCCTTGCCCGGCGATTCCTTGACCAGCCCAACCACCGAGATACTGCAACCGGCCGTCAGGCGTTTGACGTCCGACTCGTAGTTTTCCAGTTCGGCTGGAGCGATCACCTGGATGCTGCCCATCGACGAGCCGTCGTTGAGTTCGATAAAGCTGAATCCGGCCTTCGAGTCGCGTCGGGTGCGAACCCAACCTTGGAGCAAGACCTCGCGGCCGATCGATTCGGCCAGGCGTGCGGCGGCGACGGAAAGTTTTTCGGGCATCCTGAGGTTCCTTCGATTCGCAGGGTGGGGCGAGCGGGTTCACCCCACCGTGGTGTCTTTCACGGAATGATCGATGGGCCGTGCCCACCTTACTACTCGGTTTCGGTCGTCTTTTCCTCGGGAGCCGAGTCGGCCGGGATTTGGTCCGCCGGTTGGGCGACCGACAAGCCGAAGAACGCTCGCACCTTCTCATTCTGGATCACGCGATTGTTGATCTGAATGATCGAGCCGATCGTCGCCATGGCCAACGCGACAACCAGAATCGCGTTAAACACCACTCGGCCGGGCCCGCGGCCCACGGCCTCGCCGATATAACTCCGTCGGTTGTTCATGATCAAGAAGGCCAGGTAGGCGATCGGCAGCATGGCAAAGCAAATGGCCGACGCGGCCACGGGGAACCAGAACGGCAACGCGGCCACGACGCCCAGGATGCCGATCGACGGCGCCAGGGCGAAAAGACGGAATCGGGTCTTCGTGTATTCCAGGCCAAACATTTCGCAAAGCGTGAAACCGCAGACGACCATGTGGGTCGAGATGGCCGTGCAGGTCATGGCGATCAAGCCCAGGTCGAAGACGATCCGGCCGACATGGTCGCCGAGCACGCCCGAGAGCGACCCGGCGGCGTCGACCGGCTTGAGCCCCTCGCGGAGTATGTCCTGGCCCGAGTAGATGCCGGTCACGGACATGGCGACAATGACCAACGACGTCACCAAGGTAAACGGGAGGAACATCGACATGCCGAGGTCCCATCGGGCGAGTTTTTTGTGATGTTTGCCCCAGCCTTTGGCCAAGAGCGAATAGGGATAGAGGAACGTCATGTTGATTCCGACCGCCGCGCCGAGCATGCCGAGCACCAAGGTAATATGCTTGGGGTTGCTGGCCTCCGGGATGCCGTACCAGCCGATGAATCCCTTGCCCAATTCGGCCCAATCGATCGAGCCGATCTTGCTGACGACGACAATGGCGAACATGAGGATGATCAGGCCGATCACCGTGCGGAGGAACCACTCGTAGATTTTGATGCCCCGAGGGCTGCTGCCGTAGCTGAACACGGTGAAGATGTTGATTCCCAGAATGAGCAGGCCGACGCCGAAGCTGATGGCGAGTCCCGAGGAAGTGAAGAACGAGGTGGATTCGGCGCCCTTCGTTTTCTTGGCGGCCTCCCATTGTTCTTTCGTGGCGTCCGTTTGGATGGCCACCGGTTGCTCGGCCTCGACCTTGGCGCGGACCAGATCGACCGTTTCCGCTTTGGCCTTGGTCAGATAGGTGCCGTCGGCGAGCTTGAGAAACGAGACGTCGGTTTCCACTTGAGCCATGGTACCCAGGTCGCGCGCCGCACCGGCGGCCAAGCCATATTGCGGAAAATGCCAGATGACCGACGACATGATCGTGCCCAAGGCCCAGAGAATCACCAAGGTCTTGCCGATTTCGCGGCCGAACGATTTGTAGGGCCGCTCGCCGGTGGTCAAGACGACATTGGCCAGCGCGGCCAGCATCATGACGCCCAGAAACATGGCAACCGGTTGTACCCAAAGCAGCTTGTAGCCGAACGAAGCCCCGGCCACAACCGACGCCGTGGCACTGCCAGCCCCAAGCGTCATGGCACTCTGCAGCAAACCGGGACCCGTCCGCTTGATATAACCGCCCGCCCGGGGAAGAAAAGGCTTCTTTTCGAGCGCGTCGAGTTCGGCAATATCGCGATTGAGCTTCTCGGGGTCCCATTTGGCCGTCATGGGCAGCCCTTTGCTTTGGTCGGCCATGTCGTTTGCTCCTCGGTCTATCTTGAGAAAGGATCTGGTCTGTGTAGGCTGCGTGCTCGCGCGCACCGGTGGACGTTAAGACGCTCTGGTGCGCGCAAGCACGCACCCTACGTGACTCATGCCTTCGCCAGGCATTGCTTCATGTACTTGATGCTGTCCCGAGCAAGCTTTTCCGGGCCGGGCGAGTAGTCGAACACCTCGACCGACACCCAGCGGTCATACTTCACTTCCTTCAATGCCCGGAAAATCGGCACGAAATCGAGCTGGCCGAAACCGGGGCCTTGCAGGTTCGGGTCGTTGGCGTGGAAATGGACGAACGGGCTCTTCTGAGTGCGAATCACGCAAGGAATCGGCATCGGCTCCATCGCCCACATGGCCTTGCAGTCGAGCATGAACGAGACATGCGGCGAGCCAACCATTTTTGCCAGCCGGACCGCGTCGGCGGCGGTCAGAATGAAATTGGTTTCCCACGTGGCCAATGGCTCCATGGCAATGGTCACGCCCGTCGCTTCGAGCGAGGGCACGGCCGCTTTGAGCACGTCGGTCGCGTTGCGATAACCCTCGACCATGCTCATCGTGTCTTCTTTCGTTTGGGGCCGATTGCGTTGCATGGGCGAGCCGAAGATCATCACGTCGCCACCCAACTCGGCGCACAATCGGGCCAACTCGCCCAGGTACTTCGCCGTTCGGGCACGCACCTCCGGGTCGGCGCTGGTCAGGTTGAACCCTTGCGTCGTCTTCGAGAGGATCCAGTGCAGGCCGCAGATTTGGATGCCGGCCGAATCGGCCGCCTTGCGCAACGCGGTCCGCTCGGCCGCCGAGATTTTCGTCACGTCGGTGTTGATCGTGAACGGGGCGATCTCGACCCCTTGGTAGCCGCAGGCGGCCGCGAACTGGAAGATTCTCTCCTGGGGCCACTTCAGGTCGTAAAACGTCTCGTTGCAGATCGAAAACTTCATGCCATCCTCCTTGGCGGCGCCGAAAGCCGCGGCCGTCGTGCCCAAGGTGAGCGCGGCCGCCGCGCCGCCGGCTTGCTTGAGAAAGTCGCGTCGAGTGGGTTGCGTCATGGGATGGGTCCTCCACGGTTGAACGTCAATGAAACCCCTTGGCGGCCAGCCAGCGTTCGGCGTCCAGCGCGGCCATGCACCCGGTGCCGGCGGCCGTGACGGCCTGACGGTAATAATCGTCGGCCACGTCGCCCGCCGCGAAAATGCCTTCCACGCTCGTATAGGTCCGCCCGGGCGTGGTCCACTTGATATATTTCTTCGCGGTCATCTCCAACTTGTCGGCCAGGAAGGCCGTGTTGGGAGTGTGGCCGATCGCCAGAAACACCCCGGTGACTTCCTTCTCCACGTCCGCCTCGCCCTTGGTGCTTTCGAGCCGCACGCCCGTCACGCCGTCGGTGTCGTTGCCGAGCACTTCGGCCAGCGTCGTCGACCAGAGAATCTCGATTTTCGGGTTGTCGATGGCACGCTGGGCCATGATCTTCGACGCCCGAAGCTCGTCGCGCCGATGAATCATGTAGACCGTGCTGGCGAACTTGCTCAGGTAGTCGGCCTCTTCGACGGCCGAATCGCCGCCGCCGACCACCGCCACGGCATGATTGCGAAACCGGGGCAACGCTCCGTCGCAAACCGCGCACGCGCTGACTCCCCGGTTCTTGAATTTCTCCTCGGAAGGCAAACCCAGGTAGTTCGCCCGAGCACCGGTCGCCACGATCACGGCTTGCGCTTCGTGCGTCTTTCCGTCGTCGGTGGTCAGTTTGAACGGGTGACCGTCGACGTCGATGTCGACGACGTCTTGCGTAACGACGCGGGTGCCGAAGTTCTTGGCCTGTTGCCGCATGAGCTCGACCAATTCCGGCCCGCTGACGCCTTCCTTGCCGTGCGGCGCCATCATGACCCGCTGGCTCTTCTCGAACGCGTCGTCGAGATAGGTTTCGAGATTGCCGGCGGGGAAACCGGGATAATTCTCAACCTCGGTCGTCAACGATAACTGACCCAGTGGAAGCGTTCCGGCCAGACGATTCTCCTCGGTAATGGCTCCCTCGAAGACCAACGGTTCGAGATTGGCTCGAGCCGCGTAGATGGCGGCCGTCCACCCGGCCGGGCCGCTGCCGATGATAATCACTTTTTCGACGTCTGCCACGTGCATGCTCCTTATGGTACGCTGCGGAAACCTCATTATAGGGCTTCCGGCGGCAGGGTCCATGCCCAAACGCCCGAGGCGGGCGAAAGCAATATGGCAATCCTCGTCAATCTCGTGTAAAAATAGGTAGTTCGTTCAAGCGACTTCTTGCTCGGCCTTCGCACGGACTGCGCGTAGCGATCCTGCCGCAGCCGTCTTGCGAACTGCATGAGGGAATCCCCGGATGTTCCATAACGCCGCCGTCATTGCGTTGATGGCCTTTGCGGCCTTCATTGTTGCTTACAAGACCTACGGGCGGTTCATCGCCTCTCGCGTCTTCCGTCTCGACCCGAATCGGCGCACGCCGGCCTTTGAGCTGGAGGACGGGATCGACTACGTCCCGAGCCGGGTGCCTGTGTTGTTTGGCCACCATTTCGCGTCGATTGCCGGGCTGGGGCCGATTCTGGGGCCGGCGATTGCCGTCATTTGGGGTTGGGTGCCGGCCGTGCTTTGGGTCGTACTCGGGTCGATCTTCATCGGTGCGGTGCACGACCTCGGCGCGCTCTACGTCAGTCTGCGATACCAGGGCCGCTCGATCGGCGACGTCTGCGGCAACTTGATGGGCCAGCGGGCAAGGTTCCTGGCGCTTCTGATTATCTTCTTTGTCATGTCGCTGGCAATGGGCACGTTTGTCAACACAATCTCGGACCTGTTCATCAGCTTCAATCCCGATGCGATCATTCCGACGTTCGGACTGATGGCCGTGGCCATGGCCATTGGCCTTTCGGTCTACAAGTTTCAGATGAATCTGACCTTCGTCACGGCGGCCGGGCTGCTGGTTTTCGCGGGCCTGATCGTCTGCGGCGTCGAGCGGCCCGTTTCGACCTATGACTGGTTTACGCCGCTCGAAACCCGGGCGGCCCTGGAAGACGCCCGCGAGGCGATCGTCGCCGAGGACGTGCCGGTCTTCAAAGCTCCCTACGGGGCAACCGCCGCGAAAGAGCACTTCGCCGCCCGAGGTCATGTCGAAACGGTCAACCAAATCGATGATGCGGTCAACCAGGCCAGACTCGCGTGGATCAGTATTCTCTTGGTCTACGGTTTCGTGGCATCGGTGCTTCCCGTGTGGCTCCTGTTGCAGCCTCGCGATTACATCAACAGCTTTCAGCTCTATTTCGTCCTTGCGACCATGATGATCGGTTTGGCCGTCGCGGCCGTGACGGGTGCTCCCGAGAGTCATATCGACGCGCCGGTCTTCCAGGCTTCGGTGCTCAAAGCACCGCTCGAAGCCGGTCAGACGTTCGAGACGGCCCCAAAGGCGCCTTCCTGGCTGCCGCTGTTATTCGTGACGATTGCTTGTGGAGCGGTCAGCGGTTTTCACTCACTCGTGTCGAGCGGCACGACCGTCAAACAACTCAAGCGAGAGACCGACGCGTTGCCGATTGGCTATGGCGCCATGCTTACCGAAGGCGTGTTGGCCATTCTGGTCATCATGGCATGCGTGGCCGGTCTGGGCGCGAAGGCCTGGCAACCGACCGGCATGTACGGCAGTTGGGAAGGCGCTTCGGGGCTGGCCGCGAAACTCAACGCCGTGGTCTGCGGCGGCGGCAACTTCCTGGGGTTGCTAGGCATCCCGGCCCATTACGGCCGCGCCGTCCTGGCCGTCACGGTGGTCGCCTTCGCGATGACCACGCTCGACTCGGCTACCCGGCTGTTGCGGTTCAACGTCGAAGAAATGGGCCGTTCGCTGGGCCAGAACTGGCTGGCCAATCGCTACGTGGCTTCGGCGGTAGCCGTGAGCGGAATCGCCTTCTTCGGTTTATCGAAAGCGGGAACCGCCCTCTGGGTTCTCTTCGGCAGCACGAATCAACTGTTGGCCGGGCTGGCGCTGTTGACCGTGAGCGTCTTCCTCTTCAAGTTCCGACGGCCGATGCGCTACACGCTCATCCCAATGGCCATCATGTTGACGCTTGCCGGCTGGGCTCTCGTCGAACAGCTTGAAGGATTCTGGCTCAGGAAAAACTGGTCGCTGGTCGCTGTCACGGTGATCGTCTTGGTCATGTCGGTGTGGCTCGTTTTCGAGGCGCTGCTCTCATTCGCCCGAGGACGCGGTGGGCTCGACTTCGACGGCGACGGTCGGATCGATGTGCCCGCGGAACCGTAGAGAATCCGTTGCCTCGGATCATGCTTGCCATGTGTCGTGTAAAGACAGGCTAACCCATCCGGCCCGACTCACTGGCCCAATCGAGAATCTGCTGGCATGCTTCGTCGAGTGAGAGAATCGTCTGGGGCAGGTTGAGTTCCTGCCGATCGTCCGCCTCGACGGCATCCTCCTCGGCACGACTATCCGAACGGTGACGTTCGGCCTCGTCCTCGAGCGATTCGAGCCATTCGGGAACGATGAAGCCGGCGCCGGAGGGGTTTTCGGTCAGTTTGTCGATGGCGGCTTGAAGTTCCGCGAAGGCAATCGCCTCGGAGCCGTTCCGAGCCTGTTCGACCGCCGGCCCCACCAGCGCGCGGAGCCGGTCGTTGTCCAACGGCCGCACGAAACGTTCGCCCAGCCGGTCGGCCACGCTGCGAAGCTGTATGCCGTGTTCGCGCACGAGTTTTCGAAAACGCCGGAGGTGGTCATCGGCCAACGAACCGGTCTGTTCGGCAAACGTCTCGCGCCACAGGGCGGCCGTCTTGATCCGGCCTGAGCGAATCAAAACCTCGTGAGCCAGCACCAAGGGTTGCAGGTTCCAGGCTACCCGGTCATAGCTGCTCATCAGACGCAAGAAATCCAACAGCACGTAAAGCAACTCGCCGCGATCGGACTGGGTAGTCGTGCTGTTGTAGTCCATGTACTCGTTGTAGTTGTCGAGCACGGCCTCGATGATGATACCCAACATTCCAATCGCCTGATCGCGAGCCAACGGACCGTCGAGATCGTCCAGCAGGCGACGGTGTTCTTCTTCTTCGGCGTTTTCTTCGAGCCACCGGAGATAGACATCCACCCCTTGGTACATGATCGCCCGAAGGTTGCCAAAATTCATGGCTTGCTGGGTAAACAAGTCGTGGCCGTAGGCCTCGATGAATCGCATCAGATCGAGCCAGTGTTCTTCGTCGGCGACCGCTTCGAGGGGCGAGAATCGCACGCCGCGGCAATGGCGAAGCCAAAGATGGATCAATGGTTCGCTAACGTCTTCGAGAGCATCGATCAAATCGTCGTCGGATTTTCCGTCGGCCGCCAATACGAGACAACGAACGAGCGATTTGTACCCGGTCGCGAAAATTCGATCGAATTCGGTGATCCCGCCCGGCCCGACTGGATTTTCGCGTTCCATCTCCTGAACCGCCGCGATCAACTGGCACGTTTCTTCGAGCAGCCCAAGCCGCGGCAAGAGAACGAGCACATCGTGCAGCGCGCGATGGAGGCCGCGCGTCGCGATCAACTTCCGCGGACTGCCGCCCCGAACCAACGGCAAATAGAGCACCGGATAGGCCCGAATTTCTTCGATGAATTGCGGCCAGAGTTCCTTGATGGG
>JAFGIR010000039.1 GCA_016929515.1 Pirellulales bacterium
GGCCCAACTCAGCACTCAGGCAACCACCCTTCTTTCGCAGGTGGCCACGGAGGTGCAGCGAATCTATCCGCATCAGATGATCGGGGTCGAAGGTCACACGGACAGCCGCCCGGCGTCGATGGCCGGCTATCGCAACTGCCACGAACTGTCGGTCGCCTGGGCCGTGGCGGTCTACAACCATCTGGCGAGCCAGACTCGTCTCCAGCCGGGACAACTGGTGGTGACCGGCCACGGATCGAACTACCCGGTCTATTCCAACGCCTCGCCCGGCGGCGCGGAGCGAAATCGCCGCGTCGAGCTGGTTGTCTATCCCGAGCGAACGCGGTAGGCTACCCGAAAACCTGGGCAACACGATGATACGGGCACAAGGGCAACTCATGAACAAATACTGGGGTTGCTGCCTGGCCACCGTCGTCTTGCTTGGCGGCTGTCGTTCACCGGCGCAGTATGCTTGTCCACCATCACAACAGGGCTATGCCTCCACTCCTTCGGCCTACGCGCAATCGTCCGGGCCAGCCTCTCCTGTCACCTCCCCAACCTGGCGACCGCAAGACGTCTACGCGCCTGCGGCTAGTGCCAATGAATCCACCTTCTGCCAGCGAGCGGGCCTGATATTGCTCAGTCCCTTCTGGTTCTTCAGTGGGACTTGGCCCTAGAAAAGCCGACATGGTACGCCTTTGTCCCGGTGCGCCAGGATGCTGAAGTGGCCATGGCGCCCTGGTTCCACGCGAACCACGCACCTTGTCGGCGTCTCTCTCTTCCGGGATACTGGGAGTATGAGAGATCTGTCGCCCGCTTCTTGGCCGTAAAAGATCCGATCATGTACTGGAGAAATGCAAAATGATCGATCGCGCGCACGTACACCACGAGCACACAGGAAGATCTTCGGAGAGCCGTGTGAATAAGCACATTATTCTGGAGGCGTTGGACCTGCGGCGCGGACAGACCATTCTCGACGCGGGCTGCGGAAACGGCTATATGTCGAAGCAATTCGCACGATCGCTTGACGGCGACGGAAAGGTCTATGCTCTGGATTCTGACGGAGATGGGATAGAAACGCTTCGGAAAGAGACGATCGGGACAACGATAGAACCCCTGCAAGGGGATATCACGACAACGACAACGATCGAAGAATCCTCGATAGACCTGGTCTATCTCTCGAATGTCATGCATGGATTCTCAAGCGACCAGACAAGAGGTTTTTGCCGGGAGGTGAAGCGTCTGTTGAAACCTAACGGGAAATTGGCAATCGTGGAGATTGACAAGCAGGACGCGTCCTTTGGCCCTCCGATGAGTATTCGATTTTCTCCAGAAGAACTGAAGCAAGTAATACCTCTTACGCCAACGGATACGGTACAGGTAGGCCAGTTCTTCTACATGCAAGTTTTCGAAAACCAAAAGTGAAAATGACTGCTCTCCATCTCGCTCGAATGGTCTCGCTAACTCGCGGCCATGTTGTGAGTTGACCAAGAACTGAAAGATCTCCCCCAACCATAGAGCCACAGCTCATGATCGCCATCATCGACTACGGAATGGGCAACCTGCGGAGCGTCCAGAAGGGTTTCGAGCGGGTTGGACACCAGGCCACGATCACGGCCGATCCGGTCCAGATCGCCGCAGCCGACAAAGTCGTCCTGCCGGGCGTCGGGGCTTTTGAAGACGCCATCGCCGAGCTGCGACGGCAGAAAATGGTCGAACCAGTACTTCAGTCGATCGACTCGGGCAAACCTTTCTTGGGCATTTGCCTCGGGTTGCAGTTACTTTTCGAGGAAAGCCTGGAGAACGGGCGACACGAGGGACTGGGCGTCCTGCCCGGCAAGGTCGTCCGGTTTGAGTTGCCCAAGGAGTATTCTGTCCCCCATATGGGCTGGAACCGACTATTGATTCGGCGTCGTGCCCCGATCCTGGCCGGCGTCGAGGAAGGAACGCAGGTCTACTTCGTCCACTCGTACTACGTCGTGCCGAGCGACCCGAGCGTCGTTGCCACCGAGACGGACTACCATGAACCGTTCTGCTCGATGATCTGGCGAGACAACGTGTTTGCAACCCAATTCCACCCCGAGAAAAGCCAGGCGGTGGGGCTGAAGATTCTGAAAAACTTCGCCGAACTGTAAACATGACCCCCTTTTCGGGGAAACCCCTGGCTTGGGTATTGCCTGAACACTTCGGCGAGGCTCCGCTGGGCTGGTATCTTGCAAGCAGGGCCGTTCTCTGGCATATTACAGGGTTTGCCTGTCCCAGTCGGGGGGACCACGTGGTCGCCCACGCGCCGAGGCCGTTCGTTCTGCCCGGGATGACAGGCCGAGGCTGAGTTGGTGGGCGATTCCCACCCCTTACTTTACAGAGTGAAACAAGCGTGGAAGTCTGGCCGGCCATCGATCTTCGCGACGGCAAGTGCGTTCGGCTCCAGCAAGGCGACTACGATCGCGAGACCGTTTTTGCCGAGGATCCAACGTCGATGGCCCGGCATTGGCTCGCCCAAGGCGGACGCCGTTTCCATCTGGTCGATCTTGACGGAGCCCGCGAAGGACGTCCGGCTAATCTGGCCGCGGTGGCGGCGATTGTCCGGGCAGTTGGCGTGCCGTGTGAACTGGGTGGCGGAATTCGTAGCGAGGAAACCATCGCGGAGTTGCTCGATCTGGGACTCGCCCGACTGGTGATCGGCACCTTGGCGATAGAACAACCCGACTGGTTTCGCCGCATGTGCCGCCGTTTTCCCGGCAAGTTGGTGTTGGGAATCGATGCTCGCGGCGGCCGGGTCGCCACGGATGGCTGGCTCAAAACGAGCGAGGTCACGGCGTTGGAGTTGGCCCGCCAGTTTGCCGCCGAACCACTGGCGGCGATCAACTATACGGATATCGCGACCGACGGAATGATGACGGGACCCAACACGGCGGCGATGGCCGAGATGCGCTCGGCGGTCGACGTTCCGGTGATTGCCTCGGGCGGAATTAGCGCGGTCGGTGACGTGGCTCGGCTTGCCGAAATCCCGATGGCCGGCTGCATTATCGGACGCGCGTTGTACGAAGGGAACTTGACCTTGCCGGAGGCACTGGCCGCGGCGGGGGATGACGGTGAGCCGTAGATCAGGCTGTGCCTGACAATCACGTCGGATTGCCGTGTCAGGCACAGCACGACCTACGAACTCATAAGTGAGCGAACACCTAATCACAATTTCGGCGAGCACTGCCCGCCACATAAAACCGGAAGGACATTCCGATGGCGAAGTATCAAGTAGACAATATCCGCAACTGGGTTCTCTGTGGTCACGGCTCGGCCGGCAAGACAACGCTGTTGGACGCCTTGTTGAATGAGACCGGCGCCGTGAAGCGGCAAGCAAACGTGGATGACGGCACGAGTATTTGCGACTTCGACGAGGAAGAAAAACATCACCGCTACACCATCGAGGCCAAGGTCACGCATTTCGATCATGCGGGCAAGCACTTCAACGTGCTCGACACGCCCGGCTATTCCGATTTCATCGGCCAGACCATCGGCGCCATGCGGGGCGTCGACACGGCAGCCATCTTGATCAACGCCCAGGCGGGCATTGAAGTCAACACGCGACGCGTCTTCGCCGAAGCAGGCAAGGCCGGGCTGGGGCGCATGATCGTCATCAGCAAGATGGACTCGGAGAACGTCGATTTTCCCAAGCTGCTGAGCAACATCAAGGAACTCTTCGGCAACGCGTGTGTTCCGCTGAACGTGCCGGTGGGCCATGGCGGCGACTTCAAGGGCGTGCTGAGCACGCTCACCGTGCCCGAGGACACCGCCGGCGCGCTGATCGATCCGGCCACCATCAGCGAACCGCTCATCGAGTCGATCATCGAGGTCGATGAGGAAGTGACGGAGCGCTACTTCGAAGGCCAGCAACCCACCACCGAAGAACTCGGCCGACTGATTGTCCGAGCGGTTGCCGCGGGAAGTCTGATTCCGATCGTTTGCATCTCAGGCAAGACGGGCGTCGGAGTCAAGGAGTTGCTGAATGCAATGGTTCTGTGCGGTCTATCGCCGGACATGATTCCGCGTACGGTGACGGGTGCCGACGGCGAGCCGGTCGAGGTGAAGGCGGACCCGGCCGGCCCTCTGGTTGCCCAGGTTTTCAAAACTCGCATTGATCCGTTTGTCCAAAAGCTGAGTTTCCTGCGCGTTTTTTCCGGCACGCTCAAAAAGGACACGACGGTGCCGATGGTCGGCTCGCGCAAGGGCGTGAAACTTGCCCAATTGATGCACGTCCAGGCGAGCGAAACGGAACCGGTCGACGAGGCCGGGCCCGGCGACATCGTCGCCGTGGCGAAGATGGAGGAATTGGCCACCGGCAATACGCTGGGCGAGGCGGCCATGCCGCCGATTGTCTTCCCGATGCCCATGGTCGGATTGGCCGTCACGCCGAAGAGCCGCGGCGATCAGACGAAGCTTTCCGGCGCGTTGACGAAAATCGCCCAGGAGGACCCGACGTTCCGCCGCGAACTGGATTCCCAGACCAAGGAAACCGTGATCAACGGAATGAGTGAGTTGCACCTGCAGATCATTCAGGAACGGCTCAAGCGTCGCGACAAGGTCGAGGTCGACACGAAGGAGCCGAAAATCCCCTATCGCGAGACGATTCAGGCCAACGCCGAAGGCATGTATCGGCACAAGAAGCAAACCGGCGGCAGCGGCCAGTTCGGCGAAGTGCATATCCGCATGTTTCCGTTGCCCAAGGACACCAACATCGAGGAATATGCCACGAAGGCCCGCTTCCCCTCGTTGAAAGAGCCCCACTACTATCCGGAGTGGAATTTCCTCTGGCTCGATTCGGTCGTCGGCGGCACCATTCCGAGCAACTTCATGCCGGCCGTGGAAAAAGGGTTCCGCGACCGGATGGAGCGCGGAGTGATCGCCGGCTATCACGTGCAAGACGTGTGCATCGAGGTGCATTTCGGCAAGCACCACCCGGTCGACAGCAACGAACAAGCCTTCAAAACGGCCGCCTCGATGGCCTTCCGCAACGTTTTTCAGCAAGGCAAGCCGGCCTTGCTGGAGCCGATCGTTAAGATCGAAATCACGATTCCCAGCGGAAACGTCGGAGACATCAGCAGCGACATGTCGGGCCGGCGCGGCCGCGTGGTCGGCATGGA
>JAFGIR010000334.1 GCA_016929515.1 Pirellulales bacterium
AGTTCTCGATCACCACCTTCAGCGGTCGCAGCACGGCCATCACGCGGCGGGCCCGGCGGTTCAAGTCCTCGCGAACGCAGTGCTCCAAAAGCTGGATGTCGATCGTGCTGTCCTGCTTGGCCACGCCGATCCGCGCGCAAAAGTTGCGAATCGCCTCGGGCGTGTACCCTCGGCGACGCAGCCCGGTGATCGTCGGCATCCGCGGGTCGTTCCACCCGGTGACGTGGCCGTCGCGGACCAGTTCGAGCAAACGCCGTTTGCTCATCACGGTGTAGGTCAGGTTCAGCCGGGCGAACTCGATTTGCTGCGGATGATAAATGCCTAGTGCCTCGACGTACCAATCGTAGAGCGGCCGATGGTTCTCGAATTCCAGTGTGCAGATCGAATGGGTGATATGCTCGATCGAGTCGCTCTGGCCGTGCGTGAAGTCGTACATCGGATAGATGCACCACCGGTCGCCCGTGCGATGGTGCGAGGCGTGGAGGATGCGGTACATGACCGGGTCGCGGAGGTTCACGTTCGGCGCGGCCATGTCGATCTTGGCCCGGAGCGTCCGCGAGCCGTCGGGAAATTCGCCGGCGCGCATCCGCCCGAACAGATCGAGGTTTTCTTCGACCGAGCGATCGCGATAAGGGCTGTTGCGGCCCGGCTCGGTGAGCGTGCCGCGATACTCGCGCGTTTCGTTGGCCGAAAGGTCGCAGACGTAGGCCTGCCCCGCGTTGATCATCTGAACGGCCCAGTCATAGAGTTGCTCGAAATAGTCGGAGGCGTAGAATTCGCGATCCTCCCAGTCGAACCCGAGCCAACGGATGTCCTCCTTGATCGACTCGACGTACTCAACTTCCTCCTTGCACGGGTTGGTATCGTCGAACCGCAGGTTGCACTTTCCACCGGGGTACTGGGCCGCGATGCCGAAATTCAAACAGATCGACTTGGCGTGGCCGATGTGCAGATAGCCGTTCGGCTCGGGTGGAAATCGCGTGTGAACGCGGCCGTCGTATTTGCCCGTCTTCAGGTTTTCGTTGATGATCTGGCGAATGAAGTCGGTTGGCGTGGAAACGATGTCGGAAGACATATTGGGGGGGTTCCGTGTTAAGTGGTCTGAACGAGGGGCCGTAAACTCAAGGTTAGCAAGGGTCTTCGTTGCCCCTCGGGAAATAGTCAACACCCCAGGATAAACAATCGGGGGTAACAGGGGAATCGGCATGCCGGAGGGTAAAGGTCGAGAAGCGTTCGTATTGTGCGGGTCGTCGGAAGTCAGTACAATCGGCCCTCTTTTCCCATGGGGGACTTGTTCCATCCTCAGGGGGAGTATGCTCTCGGCCTGGCCGAGAAAAACTACCTGGAAGGAGTCTGTCCAATGAGACGCTTGTTCTACTGCGTGGCTCTGGCCGCCGGCTTGCTGATGAGCACCGGTTGTTGCTGTTGTGGCGGGTCAGGCTGCTGCGACTGGATGGGTTGCGGCGGAACGTCGTGTGCCCAGCCGGTCAATCCGGCTCCAGTTTACTAGCGGCAACCACGGCGAGTAACGTTCTTCGGCACGGTGCCGCCGGACCCAGTCCATCGGGAGCCTGGGCCTTGGCGGCTCTCGCTATGCGCCGAGCGTGCCCCGCGTAATGCTCCACCGGTCGCGCGACCGCCGCGAACCTCGCCGGGTCTTGTGCATTCGGCCGTTCTTTCGATAATAAACGCGACCTAATGCTGCTTCTTCTTTCCACATTTGTTTGGCCGAATGGCTGATGTGTGAGGAAAGGAGAAATGGAAAAAGGGGGAAAAGGGGAAATTGCCTAAATCGAGCATCCGAAGGCACCGCTTGCCGATCGCTGCACTTCCCTTCTTTCCCCTTTCCCATTTTCCCTTCTCACACGGAGCCGTGTTCCGAGTTGACCGGAGTGTTTCTTCTTCCTTTTGTCTCGAGGATCAGTCAGATGCCGTTGCTAGTAGTCGGATCGGTCGCCTTCGATAACGTACAAACGCCGACCGCGGCGCGCGAGAACGTATTGGGTGGATCGGCCTCCTATTTCTCCTACGCGGCCAGCTATTTCACGCCCGTTCGGCTGGTCAGCGTGGTCGGCGAGGACTGGCCGCAAGAATACACCGACTTGCTCGCCTCGCGCAATATCGACACGGCCGGTTTGCAGGTGTTGCCCGGCGCGAAGACGTTCCGCTGGACGGGCAAGTATCTGGACAATATGAACGACCGCGAGACGCTCGACGTGCAACTCAACGCCTTCGAGCAATTCGACCCGGTCCTGCCCGAGAATTTCACGCGGTGCCAATTTCTCTTCCTGGCCAACGGCTCGCCGGTAATCCAGATGAAGGTGCTCGAACAGTGCACCGGCGCGACGCTCCGCGTGGCCGACACGATGGATCTCTACATCAACAACATGCGCGACGAGTTGCTTGCGCTATTGAAACGTATCGACGGGCTCGTGCTCAACGACAGCGAGGCCAAGCTGTTGACCGGCGAGGAGAACCTGGTTCGCGCCGGCCACAAGGTCCGCGAGATGGGCCCGCGGTTCGTCGTCATCAAGAAAGGCGAGCACGGCGCGATGTTCTTCAGCAAGCATGAAACCTACGTCATGCCGGCCTATCCCACCGAGAACGTGGTCGATCCGACGGGCGCGGGCGACAGCTTCGGCGGCGGAATGATGGGCTACCTGGCCGAGCAAGGCGACTTCGAGCCCAAGACGCTCAAGAAAGCGATGGCCTACGGCACGCTGGCGGCCAGCTTCACGGTGGAAGCCTTCAGCCTCGACCGGCTGCGGGAAATCGAACGCGAAGACATCGACCGGCGCATGGAAGAGTATCAGCGGATGCTGAGCTTTTGAGAGTCGATTTTTTCAGTACGAAGAACGCGAAGGTGTAGGGTGGGCAGTGCCCACTTCACTTTTCTCTTCGCCGAGTGCCACTGCCGGCTTGTCCAGCAGTGCGGAACGCTTGCCCCTTTATCTGCGTCTATCCCCGTTCATCCACGGCTCCAAAGGCCTTCGTGCTCTTCGTGTCCTCGTGGTGAAAATTCAATCAATACGCCGCCCAGTCTTGTTTGCCTGGGATCCAATAGCTGGGGCAAAGGAACCGCAGCAGGTGGGCGATTTTTTCCGTGTCGGCTTGGTTTTGGCGATCTTCCCGCCGCGCTCGCGTCAGATGGGCGTCGAGCGTCTTGGTCAGCCAGGCCTTGGCCGCTTCGGCCCGCTGTTCGTCCGACGAGAAGTTGGTGCGAATGGCGGCCAACTCGCCTGCGTCGAGCCAGATGCCGCCACAACCGGGACACTCGTCGACGATCACGTTATCCTGTGGACTGAAAGGATGACGCATCATGACGACGCCGTCGCACACGGGGCATGTTCGGCGGACCGAATAATCGACGAAAACGCTCGGGTCTCGCGCGACGTCCAGCAGAGCCTCGCCTTCGGCTTCGTGGGGTTCGTCGAATTTCCGTAGTTCGAAGTGATCGAACCAGATGCCGCCGCAGCCGCCTTCACACACGTCGACGACCACGCTGCCCGCCTCCATTGGACGAAGCTCATGGGCACATGCGGGACATTTCATCTTTGCCTCCTTCTCATGATTCTGACGCGACCACCCCCGAAATCATAGCTTTCTTGAATGCGGTTTGGTGTTCTACGAGAGGACTTGTCGGTAAGGTCTTCGTGGGCCGTCACTTCCGATGCGCGCCGGAGTATGCTACAACCACGGGGTCGTCAGGCCGAGTGGAAAATGAGTCCTTTTTTCGAACGGGGCCAAGCCCATGAGCCAAACCATCCGCACGTTCGTCGCCATCGAGCTTGATCCCGAGGTCCGTCGGTCGGCGGCAGCGCTAATCGAAGGTCTTCGATCGGTTTCGTCCGACGTAAAATGGGTCGCGCCGGAGAATCTACACCTGACGCTCAAGTTTCTCGGTGACGTGGCCTTGAACGAAACCTCGCGGATTTGCGATGCGCTCGCGAGAGCCGCTTCCGAAGTCGAACCGTTCGAGATCGAGATTGCCGGCGCCGGTGCGTTTCCCAATGTCTCGCGCCCGAAGACCATCTGGCTCGGTTCGCGAGGCGACGACCGGCCCCTCGTCGAACTCCACAAGCACGTCGAAAAACGGCTACAGAAACTGGGATTTCGCAAGGAAGCACGCCGGTTCCAGGCACACTTGACGCTGGGCCGCTTGCGACGGCCTGGGCCGGGCGTCGAATCGTTGGGCGAGCTGCTCAAGGCGTCGGCCGACTTCGAGGCGGGCAAAACCTCAGTGAGCCAGATATTCCTCTTCTCCAGTCGGTTGACATCAGACGGACCCATCTATGCGCCGCTTGGCCGGGCGAATCTTGGCGTCTGATGAGCCATGCGAGGCCGGGTCGTGACCCGGTTTGCGGTGCCGTGCACAAGAAACGGCACGCCGGAAAGGCTTCCGGCGTGCCGTTCGAGTGGATGGTTTTGTCAGCCCTACAGACTTGTTTTTTCGCCTTCGGACTTCTCTTTTTCGGCCGGACCGAGCAGCTTTTCGAGTTCCGCGCCCAGATTCGGTCCCCGGGCCTGTTCCGAGACGACCTTGCCGTCCTGGTCCAACAGGATGAGTGTCGGGATGCCGCTTACGGCGTAGCGAATGGCCATCGGCTGATCGAAACCGGCGTTTTCCTCTCCCTTTTCAAAAACGACCGGCCAGGGCAGGGCGTTTCCTTCTTTCTCGAGGTACGCGTCGATCGCCTCCGGGCTTTTGTCCAGGCTGATGCTTACCACGTCAAAGCCGCGGTCGTGGTAAAGATCGTAATATTTTTTGACGTTGGGGATTTCAGCCCGACAGGGACCGCACCAGGTTGCCCAGAACTGGACCAGCACGACTTTGCCCTTGTAGTCGTTCCAATTCAGCTTCTTGCCGTCGATGAGCGTGCCCTCGATTTCCATCGAGTTGCCCATCAACTGCATTCGCCGCGAGTAGCCTTCGATCTTCTCAGCCATCTTGGCCGCGCCCTCGGCGTCGCTTTTGGCGAACAGTCCTGCGAATTCGCCGCACAAGGCCACGGCCTTCTCAACCGATTCTTCCTTTTCCACGCCGGAGATAATCATGCGAATGAGGCTCAGGCTGTTGCGATCCGGTTTTCCGGCCACGTTCTGTTTGATCACCTCGACCATTTCGTCCAGCGACTTCGCGTCCGGGGCACCGGCCAGTGTCTTGCGGATCTCGATCTGCAGCAGCATGGATTCGGCCGTTCGCGCCAGATCGTTCAATCCCAATTTGGCGAGTTCGCTAGGCAACGCCTTCATCGCCTCGGCCGCTTCCATGTTTTTGAAATTCGACAGCAAACTGAGCGCGCCGAGCTTCGCTTTGGCCGCGAGTGTCTTTTGTGCTTCGGTGGCATCCGCGTTGCCCAGGATTTTGTCGGCGGCTTGCCAGGTGGGCTTGGCCGACTTTACCATGCATTGAATGACCTTCTGGCGATATTCCATGATCGACGGGCGATCGCGTTTCTTGGGAATGTCCCGGCGCGCCTTCATGATCTCGACTTGCAGGCTCTTGAGAAATTCGACCAACTCGTCCGGATCATCACTATCGGGCAAGGTGAACGGATCGACTTCGTCAGCCTCGGCGGTTTCGGCCGCTTCTTGTTTGGCCAGCGTGGTGGTTTCTTCCTGGCCAACGACCAATCGGTTTGAGAACGGGGCCAAGGTAATCAGAACAGCAAGCCCAACGAGGAG
Source organism: Pirellulales bacterium (assembly GCA_016929515.1). Classification (GTDB taxonomy): domain Bacteria; phylum Planctomycetota; class Planctomycetia; order Pirellulales; family Thermoguttaceae; genus UBA11386. Next base: position 5,686 of record JAFGIR010000334.1, read on the forward strand.
AAACAGTTTCTGTGCGAGCGACATGAGACAACCTCTTCAAAAAAGTGGGAGAGCAACTTGGGGGGCCAAAAGGGGAATGACTGCGGAAGGTTCCGCTTTGCCCTTGGGGGCCGTTCGCCGGAAACAAACCGCGCAGCGGGAATTCCAACAAATAAGTCTACACGTAAGGTGGACCGAGTTCAACAGTCGGGTTGGCGACGTCTCCGGCCTGCTCGGTGTTCGTGGAAGGGCTCGGTTGGACAGTCGTTTTGGACAGGCGAAACGTCCATGGCCCCGCCGTCGCGCGTTTCCGACGAGGCTCGGTCTGGCCCGGCCACGCTCGGAAAGGCCTCGCCAGCCCGACCGAATGGAATGCCACTCATGGGGAGTGTCGGCAGCAAGAAAAACCGATTGGCCCTCTCGGCAATGGTGGGGTCGAATTGCTACAATCCGATTTGTTTCGGGTGGAGGACAGTTTTCCTCCGCCAAGCGGACCATAGGAGTAATTCCTGGAGACCGGAGACTTCACGACGGCAAAAACCGAACCAAGATCTCTTGAATGTCGTACCGAATGTCGATATACTGTTCAGGCGTTCAGTTTTGGCGTGGGGTGCGCCTTGTCGCCGTTTTGCCTCCCGAATCGAAAGGAATGTGTTCATGGTCACCGGCATCGCGGAAAAACCGATTTCCCAAACCCCAAGCAAAGCGAAGAGTCGCATGGCTAAAAAAGCACCGTCTGGAATCAAAGCTTCCGATAAGAAGCCGGCCGGCAAGACCGAAGCCGAACAAATGTTGGATGACCATCCCGCACTGAAAAACACGGTCGCACAAATCGAAAAGGAATTCGGTGAAGGCGCGATCATGCCGCTGGGTGCCGAGCAGCGGGGACGTGTGTCGGGCATTTCGACCGGAAGCCTCTCGTTGGACATCGCGCTGGGAGGTCAAGGCATGCCTCGCGGACGCGTGATCGAAGTCTACGGGCCGGAATCGAGCGGCAAGACGACGCTTGCCTTGCACGTGGTTGCCCAGGCACAACGCGAAGGAGGTATCGCCGCCTTCGTCGATGCCGAACACGCCTTGGACCCGACTTGGGCAAAGAAACTGGGTGTCGACCTCGAAACGTTGCTCGTCAGCCAACCGAGCAGCGGCGAAGAGGCCATGAATATTACGGAAATGTTGATTAAATCGAATGCGGTCGACGTGATCGTCGTCGATTCGGTGGCCGCGCTGGTGCCCAAGAAAGAACTCGAAGGCGAGATGGGCGATACGCACGTCGGACTGCAGGCACGCCTGATGAGCCAGGCGCTCCGCAAGCTGACCGGCGTAATCTCCAAGAGCAAGACCCAGGTGATTTTCATCAATCAGATTCGCGAAAAAATCGGTGTCATGTTCGGCAGTCCCGAAACGACGCCCGGCGGCCGGGCACTCAAGTTCTACGCCACTTGCCGCATCGACGTCCGGCGCATCGGACAGATCAAGGACGGCGAGGCCGTCGTGGGACAACGCGTCAAGGCGAAAGTCGTCAAGAACAAGGTGGCCCCGCCTTTCCGCGTCGCCGAATTCGACATGATGCACGCCGACGGGATCAGCTACGAGGGCGACCTGCTCGATTTGGCCATGGGTCAGAAAATCGTGACTCGAACCGGCGCCTGGTTCCGCCACGGCGAGACACAACTTGGGCAAGGTCGCGAAAAAGTCCGTCTTTATCTGAAAGAAAACCCCGACTTGTGCGAAGAACTCAAGGCTCAAGTGCTCGCCGGCCTCGGGTTGGCCGAAGAAGCGTAGGCAGCGGCGCAGAGCAGAGGCAGCCTGCGGCCGCCGGATTCACCGATTGCGAACGGAACGCTTGGTGGGTGATGTCCACCTTGCGTCTATTCCCGGGCCTCCCATGTGGTACAATGCAGAGAGGGCTTGGGGCAGGTCGGACGAGTTGGGTCGGCACGCTCAAGCGCGTTACCTCCCGACGTTCATTTCGATTGGACAGTCATGCAGGAAAGTATCCGTCGCTTCAGCCTCGCGATCTTTGCCGTGAGTGCGGTTCTGTCGGCAACGTCTCCCGTCGTCGCGCAGCGATTCACCAGGGTTGATCTTGCGAGGGCGATTGAGCAAACCCTGGTAGAGACCATCGCCACGGCCGAAAAATCGGTTGTCGCCATTGCCCGAGTCCAGAAGGAAACACCCGGCGAGGCGCTCCAACTCGAATTGCGTGTCGATCCGTTTGGGCGGAGGCCCGGCCTGCTGGGAAATCCCTCGCCGACCGATCCCGATTTCATTCCCAACCAGTATGCGACGGGCGTGGTCGTCGGCCGCGAAGGCCTGATTCTGACGACGTATCACGTTCTGGCTCCGCAGAGCGATTATTACGTGACTACGGTCGACCGCCAGGTCTACCAGGCCACGATCCGCGCGGCCGATCCGCGCAGCGATCTGGCTGTTTTGTCGATCGCCGCGACCGATTTGGTGCCGATCCGTTTCGCCGACGACCGTCCGCTCCGCAAGGGGCGAATCGTTGTGGCCTTGGGCAATCCCCATGCCATTGCCAGGGATGGTCAGGTCAGCGCCGCCTGGGGTATCGTGGCCAACCTGATGCGCAAGGCGCCGCCGGAACCGGGGCATGTGGAAAGCGCCGGCAAAACGACCTTGCACCACTACGGAACACTCATCCAAACCGACGCCAAGCTCAACCTAGGCACCAGCGGCGGCCCGCTGCTCGATTTGTCGGGCCACATGGTCGGGTTGCTCACGAGTCTGCCGGGGGCAACCGGCTACCAGCGCGAGGCCGGCTACGCGATTCCCGTCGATCCGGCCTTTCGCCGCATTGTCGCCACGCTCAAACAGGGCCGCGAGGTCGAATACGGTTTTCTCGGCATCCAGCCGGGCAATCTGACACAGAAGGAAATACTCGCCGGGTTGCGAGGAATGCGAGTCGAACGGGTCACGCCCGGCCCCGGAACGCCCGCGGCCGCCGGCGGTATCGAGGCGGGCGACATCATCACCGCGGTCAACGGTCTGCCGATTCTCGACGCCGACCATCTCGTGCTCGAAATCGGGCGGATGCCCGTCGATTCGGTTGCTCGAATTACTATCCTCCGACGCGGTCGACGGCGCGACTTGGATGTTCGGTTGGGTAAATATCCGGTTCGCGGACGGAAGATCGTCACCGTTGGCCCCGAACCGTGGCGAGGCTTGCAGGTCGACTATCCGACCGTGCCGATCGACCCGACCTATCGATCGGCGAACGAACCCGTCTATTTCGAAAGCGCCGTCCTGGTTACCGAGGTCCAACAAGAAAGTCCCGCCTGGGAGGCCGGATTGCGGCCTGGCATGTCGATCAGCCACGTGGCGGGTCGCGCGGTTCGAACCCCGAGCGAATTCCGCACGGTAGTAGCTGGCCGCGCGGGCCCGTTGACCGTTCGGCTGACCGAGCCGGATTCGCCCGAACGCGTCATCAGCCCGGAATCGTGATCGGGCCAGTAGTTGCTCACCAATGAACCGCACGGTTCACCAATCCCCGCCACAAGAGGTGCCCTCCATGAAGAACCTGACGAAAGACCATCGTCTGTGGATCTGCCTGTTTGTCGCTTTGTTGTGGACCGGCCCGACCCAAGCCGAGAAACCGGCCGAGGAGCTTCAGCCCATTCGCATCGTGGTCGTGGGCGACTCGACCGTGGCCAGCTATCGCAAGGACACGCAAGGCCACCTGAAAATCGCCGGCTGGGGTCAACTTATCGGCGAGTGTTTCAACGACTCGGTCACGGTCCTCAACCACGCGGCCGGCGGCCGGAGTTCGAGCAGCTTCGTCTGGGAAGGTCGCTGGGCCAAGGCGATGGACGACAAGCCGGACTACGTCTTCATTCAGTTCGGCCACAACGATTGTCCCGGCAAGGGCATTCGCTACAACGATCCAAAAACCTCGTTTCGCGACAACCTGCGACGATACGTCGGCTATGCCCGTCGGGCCGGCGCGAAACCCGTGCTGATCACGCCCATGACACGGCGGCGCTTCGGCGAAGACGGGAAGATCAAGACCGTTTTACGACCCTATGCCGAGGCGATGCTCGCCGTCGGCCAGGAAGAAAAGGTCCCGGTCGTCGATTTGCACGCCGCGAGCGTCGAGCTGTTCAACCGCTTGGGCGACGCGGGCAGTGCCGATCTGAGTTGCAGTACCAGGGACCGCACCCACTTTTCGGAGAAGGGTGCCCGGACGATCGCGCGACTCATCGCCGAGCGGCTTCCGGAGGTCGAGCCGTCGCTCGGACCGTATCTGAAACAGAACGTCACCGACTCGCGATCGTCGGAAGAATGAGCCGCGTTGCGCGAGGGGGCCGTCGTTCAACTTCGTCAACCAAACCGCTTTGCAACAGTCGTAGGGCGGTCTTTTTTGGCGGTTCCCGCCCGGAATTCACGGCTTTTCACCACCCGGCGATGCCGATATCATGGGGAGTCTGACCTGCGAGTCCTCTCCCCATCCCGAAATGACGAAGCGATGAAAACCGACGAACTCCGTGAGCAATATCTGGCCTTTTTCGAAACCAAGGGAAGCGTCCGGCGTCCGAGCGACGTGCTTGTCCCCCGATGGGACCCATCCGTCCTGTTCACGCCCGCCGGCATGAACCAGTTCAAGGACCATTTTCTCGGCCGGTGCAAACTCGAGTTTACCCGGGCAACCACCTGCCAGAAATGCCTCCGGACGGGCGATATCGACAACGTGGGCCGCACGGCCTACCACCACACGTTCTTCGAAATGCTCGGCAACTTCAGTTTCGGC
>JAFGIR010000040.1 GCA_016929515.1 Pirellulales bacterium
GATACTGTTCGACGACCGCTCGCTTCAGTTCGGCAATGCCCGTGGCCGCCGTGTAATGCGTGTGGCCATCGTCCATGGCTCGGGCGGCGGCCTGACAGATGTGCATCGGCGTGTCGAAGTCGGGTTCACCCAGGCTCAAATCATAGACCGTAACGCCTTCGTCCTTGAGTTGGCGGGCTTTGCCGGCCATGGTCAAGGTGGCCGACGGTTTCAAGGCACGGACAATGCGAGATATCTTGGCGCTCATCGAAGCGGCTCCAAACACAGGGCGGTTGACGTCATTCGACACACACCAGACAATCATAATGGTTCGGGGGTTCTCTTCCAAGTGAGGCCGCCGAAGACTCCCACTTCTGGGTAAGGTCGGTCCGAGACCAGGTAGCCTCATCTTGGACCGAAGCACACCACGTAGCACGTCATTTGAGCGTCCACCGCGCGACGCAGGAGTATCAAGCAACATGTCCCGTCCACGCATTGGTCTTTGGCTCATCGGTACACGCGGGGGCGTTGCGTCGACCGCGCTAGTCGGGCTGGCGGCACTGAAGCAACAGAGGATGCCCCCGGTCGGGCTGGTTACCGAATTGCCGCTTTTCGCGGAACTCGACCTGCCCGACTGGTCTGATTTTGTCGTCGGGGGCCACGAGATCCGCGATGTGAGCATCTTCGATGAAGCCATGTGTTTGGCCACCCAAAGTCGTGCGATCGAGCCGGAACTGGTCTTGCGGGCTCGCTCGGAGTTGGACGCGATCGATCGTCGCGTTTGTTGGGGCACGCTCCACGGGGTTGGGTCTACGATCACGCAACTGGCGGATAATGAGGTTCCACGACAAGAGAACCCGCGCGAGGCGGTCGAGAGAATCCAGCAGGACCTGCAGGCTTTTGCGGCAGCGGAGGACCTGGAGCACGTGATCGTCGTGAACGTAGCCTCAACCGAACCGGCGATAGACTCAAGCCGGTTGCCGGCCGAGTGGGACAAATTCGAGAAGCTCTTGGACGCCGAGGAGTGTCCCTTGCCGGCCAGCTCACTCTACGCAATCGCCGTGTTGGAGTTGGGTTGTTCTTACATCAATTTCACGCCGGCACTCGGTTCGACACCGGCGGCCTTCGACCAGTTGGTTCGACGACGAGCGACGCGACACATGGGCTGCGACGGCAAAACGGGCGAGACGCTCATGAAAAGCGTTTTGGGGCCTATGTTCGCCCATCGGCATTTGGACGTGATGAGTTGGGTGGGCCATAACATCTTCGGCAACCTGGACGGTCGCGTGCTCGACGATCCGGCGAACAAGCAGGCCAAGGTGGCCAGCAAGGATCATCTGCTTCGGGAGATCCTTGGGTATGCGCCCCAGACCCACGTGTCGATCGAACATATTGCCAGCTTGGGCGACTGGAAGACGGCTTGGGACCATATTCACTTTCGCGGTTTCCTGGGCACCCCGATGACGTTACAGTTCATATGGCAGGGGTGCGATTCCTTGCTGGCGGCCCCGCTGGTGCTCGATATGGCCCGATTGGCTGACGCAGCCCGGCGGCGAGGCGAAATTGGCACATTGACTTTCCTGGCCAGTTTTTTCAAGAGCCCCCGGGGGGTCGACGAGCAAGGCTTCATCCGCCAGTTCCACTTGCTTGAATCCTGGGTTCAGCGCGCGTCCGCAGGGCCCAAGTGATGAGGCAATTGCTCGGCCCGGCTTCTGCCGTCGGCCAAACGGCCGCCTTTCGTCGAGCAGGACACCAGCCCCCCCTTGGCGGGCTCAGGGAATACGGGTACAAATAGGATTGATTCCGGCTACTTTGGGCTTCGTTTCCTCTAGCCGTCGAGCCCGCTTGATGCTTATCGGATCGATCACCGTGCGGGCGCGATGGCTAGCCAATTCGTCTTGATGGACGGGGGTCGCGAATCACAACTCCTTGTGATCGTAGTATTACCGAGTATCCATAGGACAACACGATCTTGGCCACACGCAAACGCGTTCCACGTCGACGGCAGTCGCCGTCCTCTCCGTCCGACTCGTCGGCCACCCCCACGACGGCCGAACCGGCTGTCGAAGCAACGCATGAGTCGGCATCACCCAAGAAACGAAGGAGAAGACGTTCCCGCGCCAAACGTGGTGGAGGAGACCGCGAGCAGGAACCGCCCGTCGAGACGGCCATTGCCGCCGAAGAGAAAACGATCGATTCCACCGTGGCATCCAGTGGATTCGCGACGCTGGGATTGTCCGATATGATGCTCAACGCCTTGACTGCCGCAGGCTATATCGAACCCACGCCCGTCCAGGCTGGGTTGATTCCCCTCGCGTTGAAAGGCGGCGATTTGATGGGCCAGGCCCAGACAGGCACGGGCAAAACGGCCGCGTTTGCCATTCCGATTCTTGAGCAACTCACTTCGGGCAAACACCGCGGTCCGCAGGCGCTCGTGCTGGTACCCACGCGGGAGTTGGCCGTTCAGGTCCGCGACGAGATGGTGAAATTGGCTCACGGTCGTCGCATTCACATTGTGGCCGCCTACGGAGGCAAGCCGGTCCGCGGCCAAGCCGAAAAGCTCCGGCGCGGGGCCGAAATCGTTGTCGGCACACCCGGCCGTTTGTTGGATCATCTGGGCCGGGGAAGCCTGTTCATCGGCGACTTGCGTCAAGTGGTGCTCGACGAAGCCGACCGGATGCTCGACATCGGATTCCGACCCGACATCGAGAAGATTCTACGGAAGTGCCCCCAGTCGCGTCAGACACTGCTTTTCAGCGCGACGCTGCCCTTGCCCGTCTTGCGATTGGCCCGGCGCTACATGCGCGACCCCGAGGAACTTGATTACTCGCCCAAAGACATCGGGGTTGAGACGATCGAGCAATTTTATTTCACGGTTGACCCCGAACGGAAATTCGATCTTCTGGTGCGGTTGATCGAACGGGAGCAGCCAACCCAAGCCATCGTCTTTTGCCGAACGCGCCGAGGAACGGAGAAGATTTATCAGCGGCTTAAGAAGAAAGTGGATTCGGTTGCCGCGATCCACGGCGATTTGCAGCAAACGGTACGCGATCGCGTGATGAAGAGTTTTCGCGATGGACAGGTTCAGTTCTTGGTTGCCACCGACGTGGTCGGTCGCGGGATTGACGTGACGCGGATCTCGCATATTTTCAACTTCGACATCCCCGAGTTCTGCGACGATTATGTGCACCGCGTGGGCCGCACGGGCCGTATGGGCCGCGAAGGAGTCGCCTACACCTTCGTCTCGCCCGAGCAAGGCAACGAACTAACCCGCATCGAAATGCGAATCAACCGACTGTTGAAACGCGGTGAAATGTCCGGTTTTGCGGACTCGGACAAGCCCACCGGACAACCGGAAGAAGAGAAACCGGTACCCAAACCGGTCTTCGGGCGGCGTGGAACTCGCCGCGTCCGCCGCGCACTGTGAGATTCAGACTCTTGCGGTAGCTCACAATCGTCCGCCGTCCCGTATCCCGCACGAGAAGACCAAGCACCCCCGTATCTTGCCCACCCTCTCGCTGAGTTGGGCTCGTCGCAGAGAGTCTTCTCTTGTTTTTCGCACGGATTGTCTACGGAATCACCACTATTAACTTTGGTGGGGTGTCGATTCGCCACAACCTGGAAAACACAAGGGTGATTTTATGCGACTGACGCTTCGTGCATTGTTGGCCTATCTGGACGATATTCTCGAGTCCGAAGACGCCGAGGATATCGGGAAACGAATCCAGGAGAGCGAAGTGGCCTCGGCGCTGTTGCATCGGGTTCGAGATGTGATGCGGCGTCTTCGACTTCAAGCACCCGATGTCGAGGAGAGCAAAAAAGGGCTCGATCCGAACACAGTGGCCGAATATCTCGATCACGTCTTGCCGGATGAACGTGTACCCGATTTCGAGCGGATCTGTCTCGAATCGGACATGCATCTGGCCGAGGTGGCTTCCTGCCATCAGATTCTCGCCTTGGTGTTGGGCGAGCCGGCCGAGGTCGACCCAGCTAGCCGCGAACACATGTACTCACTGCCACAAGTGGCAACCGAACTTGAGGCAATGGAAGCTCGACAGGAAGAAGGGGATGATGGTCGCACCGGAGCCGTACCTCCACCGCCACCTCGCCGGCCTCGTCCCGTTGTGCCCGACTATCTCCGTGAACCGGCCAGAAAACGTTCTTCTTCCTGGGCCGTGGCCATCGTTGTGCTAGTTGTTGTGGCGGTAATCGGGTGGGTCGTAGTTGACCCTTTTGGGTTACTGCGCGGCGATCCGAGCGGGACCGTTGCCCAAGGAACGTCACCTGGAAAACCGTTGACCTCGCCCGAGCATGGAAAACCGACATCACCGCCTCCCCTTCAGACGGATCAACCCGACGGCCAGCAACAGCTACCCGATGGAGCCACGGAGACCGAAACCATCGTGCCAGTGACTGGGCTCAATGAGTCGCCTGAGGGAGTATCATCACCCGAGCCATCCGGCAA
>JAFGIR010000335.1 GCA_016929515.1 Pirellulales bacterium
CTCGACTGCACGATCATCATGCACCCACAGGTCTGGAAGTGCTCGGGCCATTTCGACCTGTTCCACGACTACATGGTCGATTGCCGAGAAGCCAAGAAACGCTACCGGCACGACCAACTCTATGGCCGCTGGGTCGAAGCTCGCGGAAAACGGTTTTTCGTCGCCACGCAAACGCTCGGCGACGAAGGCCAAGAGGGTATGCAGCATCGGGCATTGAAGTTTCTCGGGCTTCGGGCAAAAAACGCCGACGAGCTCGATTGGCAAGGCCCGTTGGTTTGCCTGACCACGGTCGACGAATTCTCGAACGTGCTAGGCCCCGACGCCAAGACGTTGGGCACGCTGACCGAGCCACGAGAGTTCAACCTGATGTTCAAGACGTTCATCGGCGCGTTGGGAGGCGAAGAGAGTGCGGCCTTCCTGCGGCCCGAGACGGCCCAAGGCATGTTCGTCAATTTCAAGAACGTGCTGGACAGTACCCGGGTGAAGATCCCCTTCGGAATCGCCCAAATCGGCAAGAGTTTTCGCAACGAAATCACGCCTCGCAACTTCACGTTCCGCTCTCGCGAGTTCGAGCAGATGGAGATCGAGTTCTTCTGCCACCCGAGCACGTCGGCCCAATGGTACACCTACTGGCGCGACCGGCGGTTCAAGTGGTATACCGACTTGGGGCTCTCGGGCGAACGACTGCGGCTGCGCGACCACGACGCGGACGAGTTGAGCCACTATTCGACCGGCACGGCCGACATCGAATACGCCTTTCCGTTCATGGCCGAAGGCGAGTTCGGCGAACTCGAAGGTGTGGCCCATCGAGGCGATTTCGACCTGCGCAGCCACATGGAGGGCAAACTCGACCCGAAGACGCGGCCGCTGGAAGTCGAAAAGGACGAACACGGCCAGCCGCGCCACCGGGGTAGCGGCCGCGACCTTTCCTATTTCGACGCGGAAACTAAGGAACGATTCATCCCACACGTGATCGAGCCCTCGGCCGGCGCCGACCGCGCGACGCTCGCATTTCTCTGCGAAGCATACCGCGAGGACGAAGTGCCCGACGAAAACGGCAAGCTCGCGAAGCGAACCTTGATGAAATTTCACCCACGGCTGGCCCCCTACAAAGCGGCCGTCTTCCCGTTGGTTCGCAAGGACGGCATGCCCGAGGTCGCCCGCGAGATCTACGCGGCTTTGAAACCGCGTTTCAACATCTTCTACGACGAGAAATCGGCCGTGGGCCGCCGCTATCGCCGGCAAGATGAGATCGGCACGCCGTTTTGCATCACGGTCGACGGTCAAACGCTCGACGACGGCACGGTCACCGTCCGCGACCGCGATACGCTCAACCAGTGGCGTATTCACAAAGACGAGTGCCTGGCCGAAATCGAGCGGCTGGTCAGTGCGTAGGGATTGGGGATTGAGGATTGAGGATTGGGGATTGGGGATTGGGGACGCGGGGCGGCCGGGTGGCACGCCCAGAATGGGCGTGGTGAGAATCGCCGTGGGGCATTTCATGGGCCCAACGTGCAACTCAATAGCCGCGACAACGTGGCGGCAACGGCCACGCCCTTTGTGCCTCAGGGCTCGCCACCCAGGCGATTCTTCCAGGAGGGACGCCGGATGCAGGCAAGAAACGAGGAAATAGCCCATCCAAGACTGCCGCTGCCACGCTGGTGCTTCGTGTTGCTGGCAGTGCCCACCTTCTACATGCCGCTGGCATATCTGCTGCTTATCGGTGTGGCGATTGGTAGCACAGTGTTCGTTGGACACGTACCAAGATTGCCCGCATGGTTGGGAGTGATTGCTCACACCGCACTGTGTGTCACTGTCGTGATGGGGCCTGTCTATCTTCTATGGGCCGCACTGTCGAAACGACTAACGTGGAAAGAGAAAATCCCGTGGCTTCTGATGATCGTTCTCGGCAACATGGTCGCGATGCCCTTCTTCTACGTCTTCATGGTTCGCCGCTACCTGGGAGTCGAGGACCGGACAAGCCCTCGCGATGAAGCCGCCCTGGATGCTTTTCTCACGAAGCACAATATCCAAAGGACGCGACTCTCTATCGAGCAAGTTGGCATCTTGCAATCGTACTGCCGTACGCGTAGGGTCAATCGATGGTGCCTTCTTCCCTGGATCGTCACCGTGGTTCTCACGTTCTTTATGGCCTTCATCTACATCCCGCGATTCTGCACTCGGGTCTTCGCAGACACGGACTCCATACCCGCTCGGGTCGTCGTTGTCGACAAGGTCGGCGACTCGCGGGAGGAAGTTATCTCTGACCCAGCGGAGCAGAACGAGTTCGTCCAGATGGTGTTCATGTTTGGCGCCATGGCGGGCGCTTTTGGCACGTTAGGGTTCTTCTTTTTTGCGTTGGCCATTCCGCAGATCTTCGGGAATCAGCAACTTGTCAAATTCGCAAGGGCAGCCGGCGATCAGCCAGCAACGGGCAGCAGTTGATAGCCACGGACGGATAGCCCGCCGGGAAACTCGTCGAGCCCGGCGACTTGTCTTTTGCTGATCGCGCTGGTATGCTGTCGGATAACCATGGAGATGGAGTCCTCCGAATAATCGCCCCCTCTGGGCTGGGCTGATGACTCCTACCGCGCGGGCTTCCGCGGAGGAAGAGTCGTTGGCGTGCGAAAAGTGCCCAGTGAGAAGCGGGCATCGGCGCGCC
>JAFGIR010000336.1 GCA_016929515.1 Pirellulales bacterium
AGCGGTGCGCCGACTGGCGTTGGAGTTCGGCCCGATGGTACGACCGAAGGCAAACGGTGGGCGTGCCCATCGCCTGGGTGAACTAGCCTCGGTGCTTTATCCCAGAAATACTTGACGGTTCTACCAACTGGGGCACCGCTGCGCTATGCCCCAGCCACCCTGGAAAAATACTGCGACTGAGCCCCAGTCGGACCTCCCAGGCCTTCGGCCCACCGGTTCAAGAACCGGTGCTACCCGCTTCGGCCCACCGGTTCAAGAACCGGTGCTACCCGCGTCCGTCGGGCTGGAGCCAGGACGGCTACGCCGAGGACACAAACACCGCGCGGTCGTACGAGTATCACACGACGCCCTATGGAGAGACTTTTTAGTGTATCCGAGCGACGATTCCCCGCAAGCCACAGCGTTGAATTGCAGAACGTCCCCAGTTGTGAATATCTTGGTATCCCGGGGGCCGGTTCTCTGGCTTCCAGGCCACCACGTTATGGCCCAGCCATCGCTGATTGACTTTCCGCGATGGATTCTCAGCCCAGCTTGGGCCCGGTCGCTTCGTAGATATGGCCGTTCCAGGCCATGCGCGAGCCCTTTTTTCGCACGCGTTCCAAGAGCGTGGGCGGCAAGCAGCACGAGACGATCTCGTACTCTTCCTCGGACAATGGGAACCAGACGTCGACGACGCGTTTGAGACTTTCGAAGCACTGCCGCGCGACCCGCATGATCTTGTCGTCGTCGGAGAGCCCGATCGCCACCGGAAAGTAGAGTATGCCGCCGGGGGCCAAATAGCGATGGGTTTGGCGAAGCATGTCGGTGATGACTTCGGTGCCGTCGCCGCCGCCGGTGGGCACCTCGGACGAATACCAGCCCAGCGCCTTGCCCGGCCCGTCGGCGATCCCGGATACGTCGCCGATGATCACGTTGGCTTTGAGGTTTTTGGGCAGCGGCTCGAAAAGACTTCCATGAAAGGCGTGGAGCTTATGGTCGACGCCGTGCAGATGCGCGTTCTGGCGAGCCAATTCGCAGTGTTCGAGAACCGGATCGACGGCATGGACTTCGGCCGACGGTTGCAGAGCCGACCAGACGGCCAGCACCCCGGTGCCCGTGCCGATGTCGAAGACGATGTCGCCTTCGTTGATTTGCACGACCTTGGCAAACAGCCGAGAGACGGCGTTGGGGACGAAAAGGTATTCGGGCAGCACGTAGAGATCGATCGCGCGACCCTTGAGCTTGAAGGAGCGAAGCACCGCTTCCTTGGCGAGCATTTTCTGGTCATAGCCCAGCATGGACACTCTCCCGTCGGTTCAATCCTCACGGTCATCGGGTGAGATGCACGCAAGGGCAGATTCCACGAGACGGCCTCAGGCCCGGAATCCTACCCCCGCAGCCACAACAGCGTCTTGTCGGCGATTGCATTTCCAAGGAACGGAAGATGGTCAATGCCCAACGGACTTCAGGACATTCGACGACGATCGACCGATCGTTGATCATGCCAACATCGACAAGCGTCACCATACCAGAAAACGACGCGCCGGTCCAGTAGCCCGAAACCGCCACATGTGACATGGCCCCCTTTTTCCAGGACCGTAGGGTTCATGTGGGCAAGTGGGGTCGACCGGTTGGCCGAACATTCCTCGCCAGCAACCAAGGGGTTGCTGATCGTCATAGTCTGCTCGAACCGCCAAGTCGAGTTAAATGGATTCAACGCGGAAAACGTCGCGAGAACGGCCCAGGAAATGGACCTACAGAAGCAGACTTTCTTGGGCGATTCTTGGGCAAACCGCGGGAACGTTCCGAGGGGCGTCAAGCCGATAACGCACTGCGATCATCGGCCCGTTGGTGCTGTGTAAAACTCCTGTAAAAACCTCGTCTCGGCACGCCGAGACGACTGGCGCATCGCGAGGGCAGACGAGAATTCAATCTGCGAGATGACCAAATCGCATGCCACGAAAGGTGGCCGTTTCGCTTCATGTGGCCCGGCGCAGCAGCAAACATGCCGCGGCGATAGCCAACAGCGCGAGCGTCGCCGGCTCGGGCACGGTCGTCGCTTCTTGCGCGTCGTAGCAGTAGCCCCAGTTAGCCGCCAGGATCGCGGCGTCGGCCGGGCCGACGTTGCCGTTGCCGTCGAAATCGCCCATGGCCCAACTGGCGCTCGTTTTGCCCCAGTTCGTCGCCAGCGTTCTGGCATCCGTTTCATCGACCATGCCGTTGCAGTCGGCGTCGCCCGGTATGGTAATTCCAACGAGTTGGACATGATGGCCCGTTTCGGCGTTCCACGTTGCCAACAGTCCGCCGCTGGCCGCATTGATCGCGGCGTAGTCGGCCGGAGTCATGTAGACCGTGCCTTCGATTGCGGGATTTTGCATCGTTTCGAGTTCGTCGAGCAATAGATCCAGTTCGTTCGGGTCCAGATTCTGGACGTCGACCAACCAGAGATCGCTCAAGTCTTCCATGTCCGCGAGCGGTGAGAGGTCGTAGATTTCCGCAAAGTCGACAGCGGAGAGGTCCAGTTCCGTAATGCCGGGAAGCTGGCCCAGCCCGACGTCATCCACGCTACCACCCGTGAACAGAGCATTCAGCGTGGTTTGGTTCAACGTCGTGCCCCTAAGCGAAACCCTGACGATACTCGTATCGCAGACATCGAGATAACGCAAGCTGGAAAAATCGACTCCCTCGAAGGACAGCTCGGTCAAGGACGTGTTGCCATCCAGCGACAGTCTTTCCAAATGGCTCAAGTGCTCGAAAAGGCCCCAATCAAGATAGGCGATTTGGTTGTGTGAAAGCGACAGACTCGTCAGGTTGTCGAGCCCATCGAAGGTATCCGCTTCGACATCGGCGAGTTGGTTGTCGGACAAGGACAAAGTCGTGAGGCGGTTCAATTCGCCGAACGCACCTGGGTCGATGTAACTGATCTCGTTTGCCGCCAGATCCAAGTCCGTCAGATGGCACAAACCCGAAAAGGTGTCGTGTGAAATGAAGTACAAAGCATTGCCGGCGAGAGACAGATTCTCTAGGTAGTACATTTGGCCGAAAGAGTTCGGGTCGATCGTGTCGATGTGGTTTCCCTCCAGGCACAGTTCTTTCAGCGAGTACAGACCGGCGAACGTTTCGTGCGCGACCCAGGGGATGTCGTTGTCACGCAGGCGCAGTCTTCTGAGATTCTGCAGCCCGTTGAACATATCCATCGGGATCTCCCCGAGGTGGTTCGCATCGAGAGTCAGGTCCGTCAGGCAATTCAGACCGCTGAAAGTGTCCGGCTCGATGTAACCGATCTGGTTGCCGTACAGCGAAAGGTGCGTCAGATTGTCGAGGCCCGTGAAGTCGCCCGACTCAAGACTGGTCACCTGGTTGAGGTCCAGATTCAGGTCGGTCATCAAGTATTCCAGGCCGCTGAAAGCGCCGGATGGAATATTGATGATTTGATTCTCGGCCAGATTCAGGTGGATCAGATAGTCCAACCAATTGAAGGTGCCCGGCGCGATGGTCGTAATCTGGTTGCCGACCAGATTCAATTCCGTGGTGGGCGTGGTTGTCCAATCGAAGCTGCTCATCCCGGCCAGACTGTGGACCGACTCGAACGAAGCGTCGACCGTGGCCGGCAAGGCGTCGCCCAGGCCGTAGCCGTGGTTCACGCTCCATTCGAAGAACGTGATGGCCGATGCCGCATGGGGTAGAAAAAGAATGAGTGCGAAGACGAGACCGATGGCACGCAAGATCCCCGAGTGTTTGGTCATGGTGGGCATCCCCCTTAGGAAAAGAATGTGAGTCGTCGGCCTGCTGCCGACACGCTCTTGTCCGTCGCCCGGCCCACAAGCTGCTATTTTTACCGAGATTAGCGAGAACGTCAAGTTTTTTTACCCGAAACGGGCCGTTTCCGCAGGCAAACCCGGCGCGGCTCAGGGTTCGTTACAGAGCGGGTCCGACCAGATTCGCCGCCCAGCAGCCATAGGCCACCGGCGCGGCCAGCAGGATCGAGTCGAGAATATCGAGCACTCCCCCAAAGCCTGGCATCCAGGTGCTCGAATCCTTCTGGCCGGCATCCCGTTTGAGCAGGGATTCGGCCAGGTCGCCCAGCAGTCCGGCCAGGCCGACCAGTGGCCCGAACACGAGCCATCCCCACCCGAGCCCTTGGCCTGAAGCGGCTGTCGTGTCCGGGCCCATCCACGGCACGAGCCACGCAAACGTGATCCAGGAGCCGAGCGTGGCGAAAGCGACCGCCCCGAGGGCCCCTTCGATCGTCTTGCCGGGGCTGAGTCGCGGGGCCAGCTTGTGTCGTCCGATGAGTCGTCCGACCGTGTACGCGCCCGTGTCGCCCATCTTCACGACAATGATCAGCGAAGCCAGCGCGCCGATGCCCCAGCCCAATCGCAGCCGAACGACGAAGCTCAGCATCACGCCGACGTAAACCATCGAGAGAATGGCCGCCGCCAGATTGGCCGTCGCGCGGCCCGGCTGCTCGAAACGGCGCATCTCGGCGAGAAACACCAGCAACACGCCGGTGGCCAGCGCCAGGACGGGCCACGAAAGCAACACGAACGCGGTGCCTGTGGTCGATTCGCGCCAGACGCACGGCACGTCGGGCAACCAGGAGGCGAGAACCACCAACAGCGTGCCGACGTAGACGCTCCAGCCGACCGGCGCCAGGCCGACGGCCTTCAGAAGGCCGAGCATTTCCTGAGCGGCCAGCAGGGCCACGACGACGGCCACGCCCATCAGCCACGCGCCGGGCATGGACGCCATGTGATCGAGCCAACACAACCCGACAAGCACGGCAATCAGCGCGGCACCGAGTGGAAGTCGCCAGCGAAGCATGTTGGGTTACCTCTTTTCCTCCGCGTTCATGCGTCTCCGCGTGAGATCCATTCTCGCGCAGAGGCACGGCGCCGCGGAGGTCTCTCGTTGTCTCATTCTTCCAATCCGCCGAACCGCCGTTTGCGGTTGGCGTAGTCGCGGATCGCCTGGTGCAGCAGCGCCTCGTCGAATTCGGGCCACATCTTCTCCGTGACCCAAATCTCCGCATAGCTCAGCTGCCATAGCAGGAAATTGCTCAGACGCATCTCGCCGGCCGTTCGGATCAGGAGGTCGGGCTCGGGCATTCCGGCCGTATACAGGTGGTCGTCCAGAGTTGCTTCGGTGATGTCCTCCGGATTGAGCCGGCCGGCGCGAACCTCCTCGGCAATCGACCGTGCCGCGTCGACGATTTCGGCCCGGGAGCCGTAGTTGATCGCCAGGCAGAGCGTCGGGCCCGTACTCTGCCGCGTCATCTCGATCGTCTTTTCGATTTGCTTGAGCGTTCGCTCGGGCAGCTCTTCGCGGCGGCCGATCACGCTGATGCGGATGTTCTGTTCCAGCAGCCCGGCCCGCTCCTCGACCATGCACTGTTCCAACAGGTGCATGAGCGACTCGATTTCCAGCTCGGGCCGTTTCCAGTTTTCGCTCGACAGGCAATAGAGGGTCAACTGCTCGATGCCCAGCCGGCCGCATTCCTCGACGACGCGCCGCACCGAGGCCACGCCGTGCCGGTGGCCCTCGATCCGAGGCAGACCCTTGCGCTGGGCCCAGCGCCCGTTGCCGTCCATGATGACGGCGATGTGGCGAGGCCGCTTCTCGGGCGGGACCTCGAACTTTTCACTCGCGGTGCGGGCGGACGAGTTTTCCATGGGAGACATTTTTTGAAACCACGATGAACCATCGGATGGGCATCGCCTACTGACGGTCATCCTGAGCGCAGCGAAGGATCTCGTCCACGCGGAAACGATCCGAGATCCTTCGCTGCGCTCAGGATGACCGTCTGCGTTCGGGATAACCCTTCTCGCTCAGGATGACCGTTTGCGTTCGGGATAACCGTTTGCGTTCGGGATAACCGTTTGCGTTCAGGATGACCGTTTCCATCTAAACCGCGAAAGGCCGGAGGACACTGGGAAGAAAGACCAATTCAATAGTGTTGGTGGGCGGTGCCCACCCTGCTCCCTGCTTCTCCACCGAAGTCGTTACTTCTCCATCAGAATCGTTTGTTCCCGATCCGGGCCCACCGAGACGATGCCGATGGGCCGGTCGAGCAATTGGCTGAGCCGGGCCAGATACTTGGTTGCATTCTCGGGCAAGTCGCCCGCTCGCCGCAAGGAAGTCGTATCCTGTTGCCAACCAGGCAACGTTTCATAGACCGGCTGGACTCGGCGAAGATCTTCCACGTGGCTGGGGAAATCCGTGATTTGCTTTCCGTTCAATTCATACGCCGTGCAGATCTTCAGTTCGGGCAGTTCGTCCAAAACGTCCAAGAGCATCACCGCCAACTCGTCGACCCCGCTGAGCCGGGTCGTGTATCGCGCGGCCACGGCGTCGAACCAGCCGCAACGGCGAGGGCGTCGCGTGACCGTGCCGTACTCGTTCCCCCGATCGCGAATGTGCTGGCCGGTCGCGTTGTCTTGTTCGGTGGGGAAAGGGCCGCCGCCGACCCGGGTCGTGTAGGCCTTGAGGATGCCGACGACCCGCGTGACGTGGCGACCCGGCACGCCGGAGCCGCTCGGCACGCCCACGCCCGAACTGTTGCTGCTGGTTACAAAGGGGAACGTGCCGTGGTCGATATCAAGCAACGCGCCTTGAGCTCCTTCGAAGAGGATTTTCTTTCCCGCTTCGACGGCGTCCAGGAGATAAGCGGTCGTATCGGCCACGTGCGGCGCGAGCCGCGCGGCATAGCCGCCATATTCTTCGGCGATCTTGGTCCCGTCGAGCGTGATTTCGTCGGGCGTCGCGCCGAGACCGGCGAGAATCTTCTTCTTGGCTTCGACGATTTGTTCGATTCGCTGGGGGAAATCGTCGCGATACATGTCGCCGAGCCGCACGGCGAGCGAGCGACCCACCTTGTCGCGATAGCACGGTCCAATGCCTCGCATCGTCGTGCCAATCGCTTCGCCGGCGCCGCAGAGCCGGTCGAGCAGGCGGTCTTCGTCGAAGTGCCACGGCAAGACGACGTGCGCGCGATCGCTGATCATCAAGTTCTCGGCCACTTGGACACCGCGGCCGGTCAAGTCGTCGATTTCGGCAAGCAGGCTCTTCGGGTTGAGGACGACCCCGCCCGCAATGACGCACTGGACGCTGGGTCGGAAAATACCGCTGGGGATCAACGAGAGCTTGAAGCTCTCTCCGCCGACGACCACGGTGTGGCCCGCGTTCGACCCGCCCTGGTAACGGACGACGATTTCATGTTGCCCGGTCAGAAGATCGACGATCTTACCCTTGGCTTCGTCGCCCCACTGCAACCCGATGACAGAAGTAACCGGCACCGTGCGAATCCTCACTCAAAAGCTGTCGGTAATCGCCCCGAACGTGGGCGTGAAATACGGCCAAACACACCAGTGTATAGGGACGGTGCCCGATCGGTCAAGCGATTACCACCGAAGAAGGTGTGTTGGCAGTGGAGCGGAAGAGGGGTGCGAGGTGGTTGCTAACCGTTGGGAAACTGGCGGCAATACTCGTAGATTGCCATGGCGGCCGCCGTGGCCGCATTGTGGCTGTCCGGCGTCCCGTAGACCGGAATCTCGACCGTATGATCCAGAAGCCGCAAAACGTCGGGCTGGATGCCGAAACGCTCGTTGCCGATTACCAGGACCGTTTTTCGCGGGAAGGCGAATTCGTAGAGCGACTGCGAGTCGTTCGTTTGTTCCAGGCCGACCAGCGTGTAGCCCTCGCCTCGAAGGCGCTCGACGACGGCAGGCAAGGTCCGGTGAATCTCGATTGAGAGCGACTCCGAGGCGTCGCGGGCGATTTTCGAGACCAATCGGGCCGTCCCGCAACAGATCATTCGCCGCACGCCGAAGCACCCGGCGGCTCTCGCCAGACGCGACAGATTGACGTTGCTGCGCATGGGAGGGCAGGCGACGATCAGCTCGCGCGGCCGCGCCAGTGGTGTCGGTGACCGATGACGCTGTTGTGCGAAGTCGCCCATGTCGCGGCTTGTGCGAATCAAAAAAAGTGGGGCCAGTCGTCCCTATCGGCGATAGACCGAAGTGAACTTCTGGCCCCGTGTAGCGTTAACGAACGCTACGGTACCTGTAAGCATCGCTCTCGCGCCGGCGCGCAACGAACCACAACGCGGGTCGGGTACCGCGAGCACGAGAAACGCGTGATTGGCCTATTACGAGAAGTCCGTCTCATGCGATCCTGGCAATCCAAAGCCGAAGAAAACGGCCGACAATACTACCATGAAAGCAGCACAGGATCGCAACTGCTAAGCCTCTATTCTAGTTGCCCGCCGGAACCGTGTGAAGATCACTCCGTGGTGATTTCCGCTTGAGCGACGGGGGTAAGCCGGGCGACGGCCGTCCCAAGTCGCCCAAACGGGGGACCACCGTCCGCGATTTCCGGACGGCCCGAAAAAAGCGGTCGATCGGGCGGCTTATTGCCATCGGCCCGACCCGAGCAAGCGTGCGAGTGGGGGAATCAACTGTCGGGCTGCCCGGGCACGATGGCTAAGGCACGCTTTCGTAACCGGCCCGAGTTGGCCGAACGTGCGATGGTACTCGACGATCTCGAAGAGCGGGTCGTAGCCGAAACCGTGCGTGCCGCGCGGCTCGAAGAGGATCCGACCGTGGCATTGGGCTTCGCTCTCGGCCGCGATCTGTCCGGCCGGGTCGGAGAGTGTCATGTGGCAGACGTAATGGGCCGCGCGTTTCTCCAGGGGGGTCGAACCGAGTTGCGTGAGTAGATGCGCATTGTTCAACGCGTCG
>JAFGIR010000041.1 GCA_016929515.1 Pirellulales bacterium
AACACGATGCAAACCATTACCACCGAACGACTTGCCGATGTTCAAATCGACGCAACTAAAACGCAAAACGAAGGGGATGTCGATAAATTCCCGAGAGCACAAGACTCCTTGGGCCGCGGTGCCTACGGCGTCGGGCCAGACCGCGTTGCAGCTTTTTTCCGCAGCGACCAACGATCTGGGCGATCGGCTTACGCTTGAGCCACAGGCCCGGGTTTCTGTGAGAGAACCGCTTGCGTTGGGCGGATTACGGCTCCGAACGAGGCTCGACGGGCACCCAGGTGTAGGCGTGGTCCTTCTCGGCCCGAATCGTGCCGATGCCGGGAAACGGCATGTGGGCACCGGCCACCAGCGTCTGGTCGGCGGCCAGCTTCCTCAACAGCGCTTGCCGCGAGGCGACGGCCTGCCGTTGATTTGCGTCGTACCTCACGGCGACGTCCGGTCTTGGAAGCTGAACGGCCATGCCGTGAATGATGTCACCCCAGATCAGAAGCGATCGGCGGCCGGCGCGGACCTCGAATGCCGTATGGCCAGGCGTGTGCCCAACGGCGGCCGTCGCGCGGATGCCTGGCACGGGCTGGTCACCATGATCGAACGTTTTCCATTTTCCGGCGGCCAGGTAGGGCGCTGCAATTTGGCTAGCCTGACTGGGCGAAGGGCGTTTGTTAGCGGGCTTCTTTGCCGTCGAGCCGGACACCCAAAGATCATGATCGGCCTTGGGCACGTGAACCGTGGCGTTGGGAAAAACGGGCTTGCCGTCGGGATCGATCAGGCCGCCCATGTGATCGCCGTGCAGATGGGTCACGAGCACGGCGTCGACCTGGGCCGGCTCGTAGCCGGCCGCTTTGAGATTTTGCCCGAGCCGTCCGAGCGTCGGTCCGAACGACCGGCCCGCCCCCGCGTCGACCAGCACCAGGCGCGTACCCAGTTTGATCAGAAAGGCGTTGACCGAGGTGGGCATTTTCGGCCCGGCGACGAGCCCTCGGGCGAGCAGATCGTCGATTTGGGCTTCGGACGCGCCGCGAAAGATGTTCTTGTTCAGATCGAGCACGCCATCGGACAAGGCCGTGATTTCGACGGGCCCGAGCATCATGCGAAAGTGGCCCGACGTCCAAGGTTTGTCCGCCGGCATCGCGGCTTCGACGGTCGCGACGCAACTCGACAGCAACACCGCGCCAAGCAGCGCGCGGAGGCAATGTCGTGTTTGAACGGCTCGCGATGGTTTCATGGGAATGACTCCTCTTGGCAAGAACGCGTCTTGAAGGGGTGCCCGGGCCCAGGCACGCTCTCGTGGGAAGCAGGTTGTTACGAGTTTTCGTTCTCTTCGGCCAATTGCTTGCGCCGGATCTCGGTGGAGGAGACGTCCCGGCGGAAGGCGTCCTCGGTGATGGGCTGGCAGAGCGACCGGAGCGGGTCGGGCAAGTCGAGTTGGTTCACGCCGATGAATCCCAGGCCCATGTTGCGGCCGAAGACGAGAAACCGGCAACCCCGGGCCGCGATTCGGAGCATGGCCGCGCGACACGCGGCCGGATCGTTGCCGTAGTAGCGCAGATCGGCTATTCGGCGAAGGGTGTCGGTGCCGACGATGAAGGTCGTGCCGGGGAGGAGTTTGGCTTTTTCGACGAACGTCGGCGCGCGGGTGAGCCAGACGGTCGACTCGGGACCAAACTGGTCGACGCGGCGTTTCATCTCCTCATAGTCGATGGGCGGCTTGTCGGGGTTGAGGATCGTGATTTCGAACTCGACTGGCTTGCCGAGCAACTCCTCGGCTACCTTGATCATGCCGCGATGGCCCTCGTGCAACGGATGGAAGGCGCCCGAGAAGATGACGTGGCCTTCGGGTTGGGTTTCGGCGACGGGAGGACCGACCTGGACAATTTGGGTCTTGCCGAGCAACAACTCTTGCCACGCGGGTGGAGCCACGGTCTGGGACCGTTCGAGTTGCTCTTGTTCGATCAAGGGCAGATCGAGCGCCGGCTCGAGGCCACACACCTCGGACGTGGCATTGAGCACCATCCGGGCAACCAGGTCCTCTTCTTCCGCGCGAGTCCGACGTTCTTTTTCGAGCCAGACGGAGCGGACCGCGGTAAACGACGCGGTTTGGATGGCCACGTGAACGCGGTGGGCTCCCTTTTTGGGTCGATCGGTGGCAAGGCTTGCCGTGCAGGCGATGCCGGCCAGGGGTACGTCGGACTGATCGAGATCGAGGGCGCGGAGAAACCCGACCATCGCCATTCGCCGTGCCGTCTCGGCCGAGCAGAATTGGTCGGGATAGCCGCCGAGCCACTGGACGAGCGACGCGCGCGAATAGGGCACCACGGCTTCGAGCAAGGTCCGTGAAGCGCCAGGCACTTCGGTCAGCGCGGAAATGGCCCTGGACCCCCCTCCGCTGAGCGAGAACACAATGCGGCCGGCGGAGTGGTGGATCTGTGCGACGAGTTCCTGAAAGGATGTCAACATGGCGAACGGTACCATCATTGAAGTCAACGAATAGTCGTCAGTTTAGCGGCCCAATGCCCCTCGGCCAAGCCATGTTCCGCCAACTTCGGCCTAGCCGAGGAGGAAGAACGTCCGGATTTTCCCCATTCTGCGGTGGGGTGCCGCTGGCCGCGCTGCCTGGAAAAAATAAATCTGAAAATCGTCAAGATCGAGGAACGCCGGGCGAATGAACCCGTAGAGTGGTTCCTCGGGTTAATTCGAGCAACCGCCCGCCGTGCGTGCCGGATCGGTGTCGCCAATCGAACCGTCGTGAAGGAGTCCAGCGTGTTGGGTCGTCTTTTATCTCGTCGTTTCGATTGACCGCTCCCGGTCCGGTCCCTGGCCGGTAGCCATACCGGTGTTATTTCATGGTTTTTTGGGGTCAAACCCGACAAGAGGAGTTGGAGTCATGGTCAAACGAGTACTGTTGATTGGTGGCGGGGCGATTGTGGTGATGGCGGTTTGCTGTGGCGGCACCGCGATCAGCTATCTTCGGACTTCGGCAAACTACATGTCCGAGTCGGTCAAGAACGCCGTGCCCATCGAGTTCCAAATCGATCGCGCGCGGCAAATGATTGCGGATCTGGAGCCCCAGGTCCGTCGGAACATGCACGTTATTGCCAAGGAAGAGGCGGAAGTCGAGCGGCTCGAGAAGCAAATCGACGCGGCCCGCTCGCGCGCGGAAAAGAGCAAGGAGCAGATCCTGGCGTTGAAAGCCGACCTGAGCAATGGCAGCCCCTTCATCTATGCGGGTCGAAGCTATTCGAAGGAGCAGGTCAAGGTGGATCTGACGAATCGCTTCAAGCGATTCAAGACGGGCGAAGCAACGCTGCGAAGTCTCGAACGAGTCTACGAGGCGCGGAATCGCGGCCTGGACGCTGCTCGGACGAGACTCGAAGGCATGATCGCCGCCAAGCGCCAGCTGTTGGTCGAGGTCGAGAACCTGGAAGCCCAGCGTCAGATGGTCGACGCCGCCAAGACGACGGCCGACTACCATTTTGACGACAGCTCGCTGGGGCGCGTCAAGGAGTTGATCAGCGACCTGCAAATCCGGCTCGATACGGAGCGAAAATTGGTCGACGCCGAGGTCGATTTCCCCGGTGAAATCCCCCTCGATGAAGCCGCTTCCGACGACATCATCGATCAGGTGACCGAGTATTTCGGCCCGGACAAGCCCGAGGCCGCAAGCCTTGTGCGTCAGTAGAAAACAAGAGTCCATCCCGGAACCCATGGGCCGTATTGGGCAACTTGGGATGAGCGCGACGAAGGCTCGATGTTTGCCCATCGGGGGCAGCGCTTCGCCGTGGCTCAGCCACCGCGACGTTTTACGTTCAAGCCCTGGTTTCGATTACCTGCATGTGCCAAAATGATTCGAGGGACAAACAGTTTTCCAGATTCGGCATGGTCGTCGGGCCACGAGGGGCCGTCGCCGCCGGAGGGCCTCGGTTCACGATGGTCTTGCACCGATCGTCTCGGCCCTTCAAGACGTGAACCAAGCGCAACCTTGAAAGACGGGTTTTCGATGCGCAATCTCGACCGATTTTTGCTTTGGGTCGATGCGGTAGGCGGGTACTGGGTTTGTCTGGGCGACGAGATCGTTCTCGGCCAACCCGTCGGACCCGGCCAGGTCGATGTTCCCATTCTGGGCGATCTGTCGAACCGGCACGCTCGCATTCGACGCGACGGCGAGGGGTACCTGATCGAACCCATTCGCGACGTCTGGATCAACGGTCGTCGGACAACGGACGTCGTGCCGTTGCACGACGGCAACCTGCTCCAACTCGGACCGAAGGTCAAATTGGCGTTTCGGCGGCCCCACGTGCTGAGCGCGACGGCGCGGCTCGATTTCGTGAGCCATCATCGCACCCAGCCCTCGGCCGACGCGATTCTCCTGATGGCCAACACGTGCATCCTGGGCCCAAAGCCCAACAGCCACGTCGTTTGCCGACGATGGACCGAGGAGTTGGTCTTGTACCGGCACGAGAACAAGTTGTTTTGCCGGGGACCCGGACTGCTCGACATCGACGGCCAACAACACCAGAAAAAAGGCCCGATTACCCGGAATTCGCGGGTCTCGGGCGAGCAATTCTCTTTCTGTCTAGAGCAGATGTAATTCGGTGATGGTAGAATGGAAGTTTGAAACGATAAGTCCGGGCCGTTTTTCGCCGGGGTGTAGCTCCGTCTGAATTTGGTGACTCCCTTCACCAGCAGGGCAAGAAAACAATGAACCATCTCCCCACGCACGCGAGCAAGCCCGGGCAAACGGCCGCGGAAGCCAAACGGTTTACGCACCCCAGCGGATCGACGCCCTTGGATGGTTTTACGATCAAGCGAGGGGTCGGCCACGGCGGGTTCGGCGAGGTCTACTACGCCACGAGCGACGCGGGCAAAGAAGTCGCCCTGAAACTGATCCGCCGCAGCCTCGACGTCGAACTCCGAGGAATCAAACAATGCTTGAATCTCAAGCATCCCAATTTGCTGGGTGTGTTCGACCTCAAGGAAGACCAGCGAGGTGACCACTGGGTGGTCATGGAGTACGTCGGCGGCGAGTGCCTCGACGAAGTGATCGCCCGAAATCCCGACGGAATGCCCCCCCACGAAGCCATGGCCTGGCTCTCGGGCATCGCCGCGGGCGTCGGCTATCTTCACGACCACGGTATCGTGCACCGCGACCTGAAACCCGGCAATATTTTCTCGGAAGAAGGCCGGGTTTCGGTCGGCGATTACGGCCTTTCGAAGTTCATCTCGTGCAGTCGGCGGAGCGGGCACACGGAAAGCGTCGGCACGGTTCACTACATGGCGCCCGAAGTGGCCAACGGCCGCTACGGCAAGGAAATCGACATCTACGCCCTGGGCATCATCCTATATGAAATGCTCACCGGCCGTTTGCCTTTCGAGGGCGAAAGCGTCGGCGAAATTCTGATGAAACATCTCACGGCCAAGCCCGACGTGTCGATGATCGAGGAGCCCTACCGGCACGTGATTGCCAAGGCGCTAGAAAAGGACCCCGAAGCGCGGTTCGCCTCGGTTGAGGAAATGGTGGCGCAATTGCCGGTCGATCGGCCGGTCGGAGTCGGTGCCGGGTTGCTTCCGCACGCTCGCGTCACCCAAGCCACTCCCACCCCCGGCGCCAACGGCTCGGCGAATGCCGAAACGCCGTCGCCCCAGCCGGCCGCCGTGGTTGTTGCCCACGTGGTCGACGAGGAACCCATTCTTCGTGGGCTGCGGGAATTCCGGGCGAGTTTCAGCGATTGGTTTTATGGCCTGAACTCGGGCGGGCAGGTTGCCGTGGCTATCGTCAGCGTGCTTGGGTTGCTGATAACGGCCCAGTTGTGGTTTCCCTTGGCGGTTCTGGCTCTGATAGCCTACGGCGTGTATCGGGTCATTCGGTCCATCGTTCTGTCGAGCAGTTCCCAGGGCGCCGCGAGCGC
>JAFGIR010000337.1 GCA_016929515.1 Pirellulales bacterium
CGCCTTTCGCTCCGCGAAAGTTGCGGTCAATCCACGCTACTTTCGCGGAGCGAAAGGCGACAGAACGTCTTCCGCAACAGAAACTATGTAAAAAACGTTCGAAAGGGGTGGCTTAGCGAAGCGGTGACGACAAGTAGTCTTCGAGTTTACATCTGGCTCCATCGCACGACTTGCCCGCTTGGCAGCGCGCGGCCGTCGGCCGTGTGCAAGGCCATCGCCGAAGCGTCGATTCGGCCCAAATCCGCTTCGTGGCCCAGCGCCTCGCCGAGCATCCGCCGAAGTCTTTCGGCGTCGAACTCGGGCGTGTGCGCGGTCAGAAGCACGAATCCGCGCCGCCCAGCCGTCAACTCGACGCACGCAGCCAGCAACGGGTCCAGGTGTTTCGATAACCGCCAGACCTCGCCCCGACGACCGTGGCCATAGCTGGGCGGATCGAGAATCACGGCGTCGTAGCCGTCGGATCGCTTCAACTCGCGGCGGACGAATTTTCGTACGTCTTCGACGACCCAGCGAATCGGCGCGTCGCTCAACCCCGACAGCTCGGCGTTGCGCCGGGCCCAAGCGATCGTGTTCCGAGCGGCGTCGACGTGGACCACTTCGGCCGCGCCGGCAGCGGCCGCGGCCAGCGTGCTCGCGCCGGTGTAGGCAAACAGATTAAGTAGTTTCAACGGCCGTTCGATTCGGGCGATTTGCTCGGCAATCCACGCCCAGTTGGCCACTTGCTCGGCAAAGATACCCAGGTGGCCAAAAGGGCTGAGCTTCAGCGCCGTGCGGAACCGGCCCATGTCGATGATCCACGGCTCGGGCAACTCGCCCGCAAGCGTCCACCGGCCCGAGTCGCCCGAGGTTCGCTCGAACCGCGCGACGGCCCGACGCCATCGCCGCGGCGACGTTGGTCTGAACGGATCGGCCGCCGGACAAGGACGATCGACAACGCAAGAGCCAAACCGCTCCAGCCGCCGGCCGCCGCCGAAATCGAGAAGTTCGTAGTCGTCCAAGCCAGAAATGGGGGTTGGGGATTGGGGATTTGCCGGATGATTCACCACGGAGGACATGGGGTTGCGCGGAGGACGTTAGGAGGAGTTGCCCATGCGATTCATCATGCCTTCTCCTCCGCGTCCCTCCGCGTCCTCCGTGGTGAATCATCGTGGTGAATCGTCGCGGTGCGAAGCTACTCGGGCAGGAAGTCTTCAACGATGGTCACTTCGCGGATTTGCCGGCTGTCGAGCTCGAAGACGCGGATCTTGATTTGGATACCCCGCAGCGGCCGCTCGTAGGGCGGCGGAGCTTCCCGCTCATCGGTCTCGTCGACCAAGCCGTCGTTGTCGTTGTCGAACCCGTCGGTCCCTTCGTCAATCAGCGTGTCGGCGGCAGAATCCTGATTGATGCCGTCCTTCTCGTAATGGGTCGACCAGGTGTCGTAGACATTACGCAGCATCGGCGACGTACCTGGTCCGCTGAACCAGGAGGTGTTCGTAGGCACATTGTTGATCGGACCATACCCCAAGTCGACATAAGCACCCGAGCCAGCAAGAACGGCACCCGGTTGACCATTGAGTACCTTCTGATAAGCGGCCGCATAGCCTGGGTCACCCGGTGCCAGACAGACTCCCGCGACTTCGACCAGCGGTGCCGCCGGATCCCACACCTTGACGTCGAAACCGATCACGTTGTTGAGAATTACGTCCTCGGCCACGCGGGGACCGTTCAGCGCCTCGATCGTGCCCGTGTCGGGATCGAGGGAGGAGGGGACTACGGCGCTCACCATTTTCACGTTGGCTGATTCGAACGGTAGTGGATTGTTCCAGGCGTCAAATTGCTCTGGCGCCGTGAACGGGCTGGGGGGCGACGCGGGAAGCGATAATTGGACGACGGGCAGCGGCGCGCCGGGCCACCAAGCGCCCTCGACGTTGGTCGGGTCGGCGCACCACGAACATTCGCGCAACGTGGGCAAACGCAGATATCGCCAGCCCGACGTCTGCAAGACACCACTCGATAGCTCCACCTGCGGATGGAAGGGAAAAGCCTTCTGAGCATACTCGGCCAGGTTTGCCGGCGCCGTACCGCTTATTCCCGGCTGATGGACGAAACGATTTTCAAGCTTGGTTAGATTGGCCAGCGTGTTGGGCACCCAACGCCAAGCCGCCGTGTTGCCGGGGTTGCTCGGATCGTATCCCTCAAGATGCACCGACAGGTCGAAGTTGTTGTAGAAACCACGATCAGCGGGGGCTTTGCCCGCCAAATCAAAAAGACCCGTCCCGGTGGCATACAAATCGTTGAAGGTTAGCTCTTCCCTTGCGGGGGTGGAAAGCTTCCAATCGAACTCGGGCTTGATCAGGAGAACTCGCCGATAGAGCGTGGTCCCGCGGACAAACCAGCAGACCTCGGCAAGCTGCGATTCGACACTTTGCTGCTCGGTCATTGTCCCGGCCGAGTTGATCACAAACACCCGACCCACGAACGGCTCGCCCGGGCTGCGAACGGTGAACATGAGAACGTCGTCGTTATCGATGACCGTGCTGTCGGGCTCGTAGCCGCTCTCATACGTACCGTCCGGCTTCTCCGAGTCAATGGCAAGATCCGTGAGGTCCGTGGTGCCCGTGATGGCGTTCAGTGGATAGACCGGCCCGATGGAGCCCTCGGTGATCTGGAAGAAGCCCTTGCCCGCCTCGGTTGAGAGCGGCGGCGTCATGTCGGCCGTTGTGCTCTGCAGGTCCATCCGTAGCCGGGCGGTGGCCGAGCGGAGTTGGTCGTTGATCTCCAGCACGGCTCGCGAATCGTTCACGCTGTTGCCGACCAAGCCAAAAATCTGCACCACGAAAGCCATCATGATGAGCGTCAGCAAGACCGACAACAACATCTCGACGAGTGTGTAGGCCCGGCGGCCGGCGGCTGAATGATAAAGACAAATCCTCTTCACGCGTGTTCTCCTTGTCTGGCGACACACGGCGAGCACCATGCACGAGCGTCTGGTAATTGGCTGGCCCAACCGACACAAAACATAGCGCTGCCAGCGGGGGAGAGAGCGCAGAAAAAGCTCCTCAACCGGTTTCCCCTGCTTCGCCCTTGGTGGGGGGACGCTTTGGCGCTCGAACCTCGCCAAGCATACCCTACTTCTATTCGACCGTGAGCCCCGAAAAAAGTCAACCATATTCTCCGTGAGCCACTTATAAACAGCCCCCCGATGGAACCACACCGGCACGACAGAAAACGAGAAATCGCGAACAGACCGCTTCCTCACGGGCGCGGCTCGGTTGTGGTGGGCTCGGTTGCGATGACAAGTCCCTCGCGACGTATGTGCTCGACCAAGGCGTCGTGCCAGTCGGGCAACGGCCAGCGGCCGGGCAATGCGTCGTAACGGCTTGTGTCCAACACGCTGTAGCCGGGCCGCCGCGCGGCCGCCGCGTATTGATCCAAGCCGATCGGCACCAACTCGACCGGATTGCCGATTAACCGAAACAGCTCGGCGGCCAACTCGTACCAACTGCTCGCCCCGCGATTGACGACGTGATAGATTCCGTCGCAACCCGAACGCACCAGGAACTCAATGGCTCGGGCAACGTGCGGCGTATAGCTGGGTGTGCTTCGCTGGTCGTCGACCACGCGAATCGGTTCTTCGCCGGCAGCCAGCCGGAGCATCGTCGCGACGAAGTTGCCACGGCCACGTGGCGCGGCCGGGCCAAAAAGCCCACTAGTCCGAACGATCAAATGCCGCGGGCAGGCGGCCACGAGCCGCTCGGCTTCGAGCTTCGTTTGGCCATAGACACCGAGCGGCGCCGGCCGGTCCGTCTCGCGATAGGGCGTCGTCCGGCCCACGTCACCGCCAAAGATGTAGTCAGTGCTAATTTGCACAAGCGCCGCGCCAAGCTGGCGGCAAACGTCGACCAGCGCGGCCACGCCCTCGACATTGACCGCGTAGGCCAACTCGGGCTCCGACTCGGCCCGATCGACCGCCGTATGACCGGCCGTGTTGATCACTACGTCGGGGCCAAGCCGCGCGAGCCGGTCGAACGCCGCCCGATCGGTCATATCGAATTCGGGCAGGTCCAGCGCGATCGCGTCGGGGCCAAACCGCTCGACGAGTTGGCTCCCCAACTGCCCCCCGGCGCCGGTAATCGCGACTTTCATGACGGCCTTCCCAACCCAAGGCGCTCGCCGCGATAGCTGCCGTCGGTCACGCGGCCGACCCAGTCGGGATGATCGAGATACCACTGGACTGTTTTTCGCAGTCCCGAGTCGAAATCCTCGCGCGGTGCCCAACCCAACTCGCGTCGAAGCTTCGCGGCATCGATCGCATAGTGGGCATCGTGGCCCGGCCGATCGGCGACGAATTGGATGAGTGACTCACAAGGTCGATGGGCCAGGTCGGGCCGAAGCTCGTCGACACAGCGGCAAATCGCCTTGACCACGTCCAGGTTCGATCGCTGGCAGTCGGCCCCGACGGCGTATACCTCGCCCAAACGTCCCGCTTCGAGCACCGTCCGGATGGCCCGGGTGTGATCCTCGACGAAGAGCCAGTCGCGAATCTGCTGGCCGTCGCCGTAGACGGGCAAGGGCCGGCCTTCGACCGCCGAGAGAATCGCCAAGGGGATCAGCTTCTCGGGAAACTGATAGGGACCATAGTTGTTCGATGAGTTCGTGACCAAGACGGGCAGGCTATAGGTGCGGCAGTAAGCCCGGGCGAAATGATCGGCCGCCGCTTTCGAGGCCGAATAGGGCGAATTCGGCGCGTACGGGCTCGTCTCGTTGAATTGCGTTCCCTCATGGCCGATCGTACCGTAGACTTCGTCGGTCGAGACGTGCAACAAGCGAAACGCGTCGCGACGGTCCGACGGCAACGTTACCCACCAGCGGCGCGCCGCTTCCAACAAACGGAACGTGCCGAGAACGTTGGTCGTCACGAACGGTTCGGGCGAGTCGATTGAACGGTCGACGTGGGTCTCGGCCGCGAAATTGACCACCGCCCACGGCGAGTGCTCCGCGAACAACTTGGCCAGCAACGCCGCGTCGGCAATATCACCTTCGACGAAAACGTGTGCCGGGTGGTGGAGCACGTCGGCCAGCGAGTCGAGATTGCCCGCGTAGGTCAGCTTGTCGAGGTTGACAACGCGGCACTCTCCGCGGGCAAGCTCCTGCCGGACGAAACAACTGCCGATGAATCCGGCTCCGCCGGTGACAAGTAGGGTCTGCATCGACATGCCTCCGTTTCCACACTTCCGGTCAGAGAACTCACTGCAAGCCCTAGGGCTTGGGTTGGTCATCCTGAGCGCAGCGAAGGATCTCGTCGTCGGCACAACGCAGAATGCTTCGCTGCGCTGAGCATGACGGCATCCGACGGGCTCTCGTTCTCGAGTAGGTCTTTCACGCGGATGGATCCAAGCAAGGCGATTGCCCATGGGCGACGCGGCGAACGAGCAGCTTTTCCAATGGCCGCTTCAGTCGAGTATACCAAGGTTCCAGTTCAGGATGGATTGGATCGACCAACACGGTAAACAGTCCGGCCAGCCGGCCGGCCATGACGTCGGCGAAGACCTGATCGCCGACCATGGCGGTGCGCCGCCGGTCGAAACCCGTTTGGACCAAGGCCGCGCGACAGCCTCGCGGTAACGGTTTCAGGGCGGGAGCCACGAACGGCACGCCGAGCCGCCCGGCCACGGTTTCGATGCGCGGGCCCCGGCCGTTCGAAACGAGGCACAACCCGACCCCTTCGCCGCGAAGCGAGTCGACCCAGGCGACGATCGCCTCGGGAACGGTCTCGCTGCCGTATTGCGTCAGCGTGCAGTCGACGTCGAGCAATAAAGCATCGATTTCCAAATGGCGCAGCAACCCGATGTCGAGTTGCTCGACACACGCGAGTCGTAGATCAGGCTTGAACCACCGAAGCATTCACCTAGTCCCATCTCCAGTATCGCAAAATGCACCATACGGCGTGAAAGGCGTCGCGCAGACCGATCTTCTTGCCCGCCTCGTAAGTCCGCCCGCGGTAACTGATCCCCATCTCATAGACGCGATAGCCGCGCCGGGCCACCTTGGCCGTCAACTCGGGTTCAATGCCGAAACGGTTCTGCCGGAGCGTCGGCAAGATCGTCTCGATCACCTCGCGGCGAAACACTTTGTAGCCAGTTTCCATGTCGGTCAGGTTCAAATCGGTGAACATGTTCGACAAGGTCGTCAAGAGACGATTGGCCACGTAGTGCCAGAAGTAGAGCACGCGATGCGGACCCCCGGCCAGAAATCGCGACCCATAGACCACGTCGGCCACGCCCTCGACGATCGGTTGTACCAGGTAGGGAAACTGGCTCGAATCATATTCAAGATCCGCGTCCTGAACCACGATCACCTGGCCTGTCGCGTGCGCGAATCCGGTCCGCAACGCCGCGCCCTTGCCGCGATTGCGCTCGTGGTAGTAGACCTCCAGATCGTCGTCCGCCTCCATCTCCGCCAGGATCTCCCGGGTTCCGTCGGTGCTGCCGTCGTCGATCAGAATGATCTCAAGCGGCATCGCCACCTCGCGGACCCGACGCACCTGCTCCCGCACCGTCTCTTTCTCATTATAGACGGGCACGATCACCGAAAGCCGAAAGCCCTCGGGCAAGGTGTACACCCCGAGCCGACGCAACTGAGAATCGTCCAGACACCGCCGCAGCCATTCGGCGCCAGCCACGGGCAAGCCCGGCACCGGTGCGCCGCACTGCGGACACGTCGAGGGAACATCCTCGGTGTTCTTCGGTCGGTCGGGCTGGGGACGATCGGACATCGGAAACAGTCCGCAACTAGTTCTATAGAAGGGGAAGAAGCAATTCGTACGCCGGTCGGACACCAGGCAGACACCAATAGTAGCCAGTTCGCCTTTCTTCGGAAAGGTTATTCTATTATCGTGAGCTCGGCTTGGCCCCGGGCCGAAAATGCCGTTAGAATGAGGGGGTCCACGGGTGGTATGCTACGGCTTGGCTGGAAATCACGTCCAACGGCCGTACCGCCCCCAATCGGATTCGATCTCTCCTATCGAACAAGGATAAAGGACAGAAAACGATGGCTATCAACATGGCCGTAGTGCCGGTGGCGGGCCGCGGAACCCGGCTCCTGCCCGTCGCCAAGAGTCAACCGAAGGAAATGCTTCCGGTCGGTCGCAAACCGGTCGTGCAATACGTCGTCGAGGAGCTGGCCCGATGCGGTCTCGGCCGGCTGCTTTTCGTGACCGGGCCGGGTAAAACGGCCATCGAGAATCATTTCGACATCGATGGCGAGTTGATTGCCCATCTCCGCGAAACGGGCCGGGAAGAGCTGCTGGCCGAATTGGCGTTCGAGCGCGAAGACCTCGAGTATTTCTACACCCGCCAACGCCGGCAACTCGGGCTGGGCCACGCCGTGCTTTGCGCCAAGGCGGTCGTCGGCAATGAACCGTTCGTCGTGGCCCTGGGCGATTCGATCATCGGGCTGCACGCCCAGAGCCCGGTGGTTCGCATCATGATCGACGAGTTCGAGCGAACCGGCGCCGACGCGGTCGTGGCGCTTGAGGAAGTCCCGCCGGAGGACGTGGTTCGCTACGGCATCGCGGTTCCCTGC
>JAFGIR010000338.1 GCA_016929515.1 Pirellulales bacterium
CCCGGTCATCCTGAGCGCAGCGAAGGATCTACGCAGCGAAGGAGCTCGAATCGCTTTCCGCAGACGAGATCCTTCGCTGCGCTCAGGATGACAAGAACACGGCTTGGGATGACACGGCTCGGGATGGCATGTGGGCCGATCAGCCGAGGTCGTCGTCGCTCGACTGCAACGAGGTTTTCCACCGGGCGAAGTCTTCCAGGCAGACGAGTGCCCCGGTGAGCACGGCCGTTTGTGGTTCGGCGGCCAGACGGACCGGCAAACCGGTGTGCTCGGCCAGATAGCGATCGAAGCCGCGCAACCGAGCCCCGCCGCCGCAAACGACGATTCCCCGGTCGACCAGGTCGGCGGCCAACTCGGGGCTGCACCCGTCGAGCGTCGCCTTGACCGCGCCGAGGATTTCTTCGAGCGGTTCGGCCAGGGCATGGCGGACTTCTTCGCTGGTGACCGTGGCGCTTCGCGGGAGCGAGCCGACGACGTCCGACCCCCGCACTTCCTGGGCCGTTTCGCGCGGCAGCGGGATCGCGCTGCCGATGTCGATGCGCAACTGTTCGGCTGCGGCCGGCCCGATTTGCAGACTGTGACGCCGGTAAAGGTAGTCGACAATGGCCTGGTCCATCCGGTCGCCGCCCGCCCGAATCGAACGGCCCGAGACCATGTCGCCCAGGCTGAAGACGGCCGCCTCGGTCGTTCCGCCGCCGACGTCGCAGACCATGCTGGCAACCGGCTCGGCAACCGGCAAACCGACGCCGATGGCCGCCGCCTTGCTTTCCGGCAGCAGGAAGACCTCTCGGGCGCCCGCGCGATGGGCACTGTTGAAAACGGCGCGTCGCTCGACCGGGGTGATGCAGCCGGGCACGGTGATCAGAACGCGAGGTTTTCGCCGCGGTCCGTGGGGTTGGGCCTTGCGGAAGAAATAACGGAGCATGGCCTCGCACTGGCCGAAGTCGGTGATGACGCCGTCGCGCAACGGCCGGACAACGGAGATCGAATCGGGCGTGCGTCCGAGCATCTGCCGCGCGAGATGACCGACGGCACAGCCGCCGGAGAGGATGCGGCCCGAGTCGCGTCCGACGGCCACCACGGACGGCTCGTCGAGCACGAGCCCCTCGCCGAGGCGGCCGATCAACGTGTTGGCGGTCCCCAGATCGACCGCCATTTCGGAGCGGAGATAGCCGAAGAATCGATTACGCATCCGTGCCGGATCAAAAAGGAGTAGATGCCGTCGAGGCGTTCAACAGCATGAAATGGTTTCTTTCCGTGAAGCCGCTGGCCGGAGGTCGCTTCCGCAACCGTCAGGTTACTCGGGTCGGTTGCCCGGCCAAAAACGCTTGGTCGAAGACGACCGGACAGGGAGCGAGGTTGCTCCGATCGACATAGACCACGTTGGGTGCCCCTCGGTACTTGTTGTCCTTATAGTCGGCCGTTTCAAGATAGGCAAAGATGGTCGCCACGATGACCGCCGCCAGCGCGAGGGCCAGCAGCACCGTGTAGATATCCGCCTGGGGTTTGCGATAAGGTCCGGTCATGGGCCCGTCAATCAAATTTCGAGGTGATCTTGTCGCCTTCGTGGATCGCGCCTTTGCGATACTCGGGAATGACTCGGGCCACGGCCTTGTCCGGGGCGGTCTCCATGACTTCGATCCGGCCGATGTAGCGGTTTTGTCCGGCGCCGGTACGAAAGACCTCCAACTGATGGCCCTTCTTCAAGCCGTCGTCCGCGCCGATCGAAAGCTCGACTGATCCGCCGCCGACCACGGCCAGAACTTGCCCGCCCACGCGCTGCAACACACCGGCCGGATCCTCGTCCGGATTGACTTCGTACTTTCGAAGCAGGTCTCGCATCCGAGCGACGTCGATTCCCAGGTCGGCATTGTCACCCCGCAGCCGCTTTACTTCGATTTCTTTTTGCTGGACGATATCGGCCAGTCTCACGGATTCGGCGAAGCTGTCGTTGCGTTCCTGCTGGGCCTGGCGAGTCTCTTGGCGAAGCGTGACGACCTCGTCGCGGAGCTTTCTCAGGGTCTCTTGGGTCATGTTCATCGTGGCAATCGCCTCGCCCTCGCTCGTCTTCAGTCCTTGAATCTGCTTTTCGAGATTGGCGCACCGGCTGCGGAGCGTGGTGATCGTATTTTCCAGCTCGGTCAATTGGCCTTGCTTGGTTTTCAGTTCGGTATCGAGGGCCTTCTTCGCCTTGTCGAATTTGTCCTGAAGGTCCTCCTTCTCGCCGATCAGAGTAGCGACTTCCTGCTTGAGTCCCGTCTTGGGATTCATGACGACGTCACTCCAATTGGTGTGCGTCGCATAGAGCATGATGGCCATCGTCATGAAGACGAGACTCATCACGCAAATCAGAACGGTGAGAATTTTGCCGACGAAATTCATGAGGGAGCCTCTCCTGTTTCCACTCGACAGAGGGACGAATCCAGCGGTTCCTTGGAATCAAACCGCAGACCTCGCCCTTCCAACTTCTCGGAGGTGCGTTTGGCCGGGGTTGCCGAAGACCATCACCAATACCGACTTATAGCCGGCGAAGACTGTCCTATCAGTATAACTTCGCTCAATTTCGCATGTCAATCAGAATACCAAGAACCCGGGGCTTTGGGGTGTTTCGGGGGAGTTTCCTGCCGGCCACTGGCACGGTCCAACAGAACCAAAACGAGCCAGTCGACGGTGCTTAGTCCTTGCAACGAAACAACTTATTGCAGTGATTTGAAAAGCCTTGGCCGTATCCGAGAAGGGGACCAACGCGCGAGATGGCCCAGGGCCTGTCGTCGACACGGCCGTTACAACCGGGCCAAGGGTTCCGAGCCGCTTTGGGACCGACGTCCGAACAGGCCGAGCACGCCCACGACGATGCACGCCAACAGGCAAACGCCCGCCGGGAGGTCCCCATGGCCCAGATACGGACTGGCGCGCCGGTTGGGGCCGACCGTGGCCAGCAACAGATCGGTGTCGCGCCGCTTTCCTTTTTTAAGAATGCGTCCGTTGGCGTCGACCCAGGCCGAAAAGCCCGTGTTGGCCGCGATCAAGATCGGCTTGCGAGTCTCGACCGCCCTGAACACGCCGCACACCAGGTGCATGTCCAACTCGCTCGAACCGCGAAACCAGCCGTCGTTGGTCAGGTTGACCAGCACGTCGGGCTCGCGACCCTCGGCGCGCAGACCGAGGACCTGTCGCCGGATGACGTGCGGCAAAACGGTTTCGTAGCAGATGCTCGGCGCCAGGCGAACGCCGCCGACGTCGAAAGCCACTGGAGCGGCTCCCGCCGTGAGACTCACCGGCAGCGGCGTCAATCCCTGAAGCCACGGAAACCAATCGGCCAGCGGAACGTACTCGCCAAACAGCACCCGATGCATCTTGTCGTATCGTTCCGAGAGTCTTCCGTCGGGCGCGGCGATCACGGCCGAATTGAAGTACTGCTCGCCGCGGTTGCCGTAGTATTTCGCTTCGACGCCCAGGAGCATGGGCGTGTCCATTCGTCGGGCCAGATCGACCAGATAGGCTCGGCTTTCGGTGATGGCGCCGGGCAACCTGGCGTGAAACGCCTCGGGCGAGTCCTTCCACCAGGGCGGCGGCTTGGCGTCGGAAGGACTGCCGTCGATCAACGGCGCGCGGACCATCGTCTCGGGCCAGACGATCAAGTCGAGGTGGGCCCAGCGCCGGACGGCCTCGCGCGAGAGTGCTTCGTAGTGCCGCTGGACTTCCTCCGCCTTCGCCGCGTCGGTCTTGAACTCGGCGTCGATCGAGCCCTGGACCAGGGCAACCCGGAGCGTCGGCGGGGAACCGGACGGCGCGGCGAGCCGAACGTGGCCGTAGACCAGCACGGCCGCAAGCAGTGCCGCGGCCGCCGGCACCGGCCGTGGGGACCAAGGTCGACCGTCGCAAGGCAGCATTCGCGCCAAACACGCCGCGATGAACATCACCACGAAACAAACCGCGTACGCACCGGCCAGGTCGCTCACCTGAATCAACCCGATCCATCGGTATTGCGTGTGGCCCAGGGCGCCCATCGTAATGCCGGTGAGGAGGTGTGCCCGAGCCAATTCCAGACCGGTCCATGCGACGGGCGCCGCGAGAATGACGGGCACGCGCAGGCGATGGACGGCCACGCGAACCAGGGCGACGAACAGCGGCAGATAGAGTCCCAGGTAGGCGCTCAGCGCGATCCAACCGATGCTCGTGGCCGGATGAGGCAATCGGATGAAATGGTAGGTAGCCAGCCAGAAAAGGAAACCGACGGCCCAGAGCGCGCGATAGGGATGCCGCCCGGCCAACGCGCCGCGCCGAGCGAGCATGATCCACGGAACCGGCGCGATCCACGCCAGCGGCCACCAATCCAGCGGCGGCAACGCGGCCCAAAGAAGCACGGCCCCGGCGAGGGCCAGGGCGAACGTCGATTGGTAAATCTTGTGCAACTGGTCAGGCATGGCACCGTAGGCCGGGTGATGACCCGGCGAGGGTGAATCGTACTGGCGGAATGACTATGATGCTTTGCAGGGTCGTGATTTTGTCCTTACCCACATTTCTTGTGCGACATTACGGAAAAGGCCGGTTTCCGACCCGGAGGGTCGTTTGACAATAGCCCAGCGATTTATCGCTGGGAAGGAGAGAGCTACCGCGAAGTGGTTTCGTCCTGGAGGGACGATCGAAAATGGTCGGCGAGTGATCCGTTCGGTCGTCCCTACGGGACTTGGATGCCAGGGATTTGTCCCATTTTCCCAGCAGTGAACTGCTGGGCTATTATCAAGTGTCCCTCCAGGACGAAACGGTGGGTAAAGACAAGGTCGTGACCCGGCCCACAGGGCTATGTCTTTCCCGGAACAGTCAGAAAATGCCTCAATATTTTGAATCCGCCGGGCGTCAGAAAGCTCTCGGGATGAAACTGGAGGCCGAACAGCGGATGCTCGCGATGGCGAATGCCCATGATCTCGCGCTCGCCGTTCGGCGCGTCGGACCAGGCGTTGACGACGAATACGTCGGGCAAGGTGTCGGGCTGGATGAGGAGGCTGTGGTAGCGGGTCGCCTCGAACGGGCTGTCGAGCCCTTCGAACAACGCCTGGCCGTCGTGGTGCATCATGTCGGTCTTGCCGTGCATCAATCGATCGGCGCGGACAATCTTGGCCCCGAACGCTTGGGCGATCGATTGGTGGCCCAGGCAGACGCCCAGGATGGGAACCACGCCGGCGAGCCGCTTGGCGCACTCGATCGAGATGCCGGCCTCGTTGGGGGTGCAGGGGCCGGGCGAAATGATCACGTGCGACGGATTCAACCGCCGGATTTCGTCCACCGTGATCTTGTCGTTCCGGTGGACCTGGATATCGAGCCGCGGATCGATCTCGCCCAGGCGTTGCACCAGGTTGTACGTAAACGAGTCGTAATTGTCGACAATGAGGATCATGCCGCACCGAGGGTTTCGGTTGGGGTGTCGCTGCCGGGTGTCTGGGAATGAGCGAAGCGAAGGCCCAACTCGTGCTCCTCGAGACCGGCGCCGCGTTATGCCCCAGACATTTTTCCAGTGGTCTTCAAACGTCTCTAGTCTAGCCGCTTTGGCGTCGATTGAAAACGGCAATGGTCTGGAAAGCGAATCGGCCGGACGCGCCAGGTGTTTCGCGCCGCCGAACCGGCTCCTCGGCGACCGGCCGCAATGCTATACTACGGGTGTTCCGATCGGGTCCGGACCGCCGGGCATCGAGGGACGGCGTTTTTCGAGGACCGGCCATTTCCCGTTTTCCTTCCGAGTCTCGAACGGCCGTCGGCGAAGAGTGTTTGCGAAGCGAGGCGAGCAGCGGTACGCGCGATACCGAGGTTGATTCATGTCGTTACGATTGATTGATTGGGTAACCGAGAGTCCGCGACCGCGCGTCGTGCCGCTGGCCGGTTTTCCCGGCATGCAGCTCACCGAGTCCTCGGTCAAGCAAAATATGTTCAACGCCGAGCTCCAGGCACGGTCGATCTACAAGCTCATGGAGCGCGTTCGGCCCGACGCGGCGTTTGTCATGATGGACCTTTCGGTCGAGGCCGGCGCGTTGGGTTTGCCGGTGCGTTTTCCGCTGGACGAATCGGCCACCGTCGAAATGCACCCGGTGGAAACGGTCGCCGACCTGGACCAATACAAGGTCGTCGATCCGATGTACGACGGCCGCGTGTGGGTATTCCGCGAGACGGTCCGGCTGTTGAAGCAACTCATCGACATGCCCATCGGGGTCTACGTCAGCGGACCGTTCACGCTGGCCGGGTTGATGATGGGGGCCAACGACGTCGCGCTGGCCGTGCTCGACGTTCCCGAGGTGGTCCACGCGGCGGTGAATTTCTGCGAGCACGTCGTCATCGAATACGCCAAGTCGCTCCAGAGGGCCGGAGCCGATATGATCTGCGTTCTCGATCCGACCGCGATGATGCTCTCTCCCACGATGTTCTGGGAGTTCGCCGGAAAAAGCGAGCAGAACGTATTTCGCCATCTCGACACCCGAACCATTCTGCACGTTTGCGGCAACACGACGCATCTGGTCGAGAAAATGTGCGAGACGGGGACTCATGCGTTGAGCTTCGATTCGCTGGTCGACCTGCCGGCCGTCGCCCCGCGCGTGCCGAGCGACGTCGTGATCATGGGCAACGTCGATCCGGTCTCGGTCATGCTGCAGGGCAACCGGGAAAAGGTGCGGCGCGCCACCACCGAGTTGATGGAAGCCATGCGGGGTTACGACAATTTCCTTATTTCCACCGGCTGCGACTTGCCCCCGGAGACCCCGCTTGAAAATATCGTAGAGTTGGTTCAAACGGCCCGGCGTTTCGAGCGATAAGAGTTCATGGCCCCCAATCGCGTTCGCCGGGCAATCGGAAAGCGTCTTCCCAACCTAAGAACGTGTTTTCAAAACACGAGCCAAGAACATGACCGAATGCCATGCACGATTGGCTTAGCTGGTCCCTGATCAATTACCTGGTGGAATGGGTAATCCGTATCGTCATGCTGGTCATTGTGACCAACCGGCGCCGCGGTTCGCCAATGGCTTGGCTT
This sequence comes from Pirellulales bacterium, assembly GCA_016929515.1. Taxonomy (GTDB): domain Bacteria; phylum Planctomycetota; class Planctomycetia; order Pirellulales; family Thermoguttaceae; genus UBA11386. The sequence continues at coordinate 7,016 of JAFGIR010000338.1, forward strand.
CTGGTCATTTTCTTTCTTCCCGTGCCGGGGCTCATCCTCTATCTGTTGATCGGCGAAAACCGCTTGCCCCGTCGACGTGCCGGGCGTCACGCGCGGCTGCTGGACGAACTCAGCGCGATCGGTCGCCGCCTGGAGGGCCACCCGGCGGTCGTCCATCCCGAATTGCCGGCCGAGCAGATGTCGTTCGTGACCCTGGCCGAGCGGCTTGGGTACATGCCCATTCTTGGCGGCAACGAGGCGTTGTTCATGACCGAGACGGAGGAAGTGATCGACCGGTTGGTAGCCGACATCGACGCCGCCCGGAAGCATGTTCATTTGCTCTACTATATTTTCGCTGACGACGAGACCGGGCGCAAGATTGCCGACGCCTTGGGCCGCGCGGTTGCGCGCGGCGTGAAATGTCGCGTGTTGGTCGACGCGGTCGGATCGCGACCCATGCTCAAGAGGCTTGCTCGCCCGATGGTCGAGCAGGGAATCGACCTGCGGCCGGCGCTGCCGGTCAATTTGTTCCGCCGCCGTTTTTCCCGGCTCGATTTGCGCAACCACCGCAAGCTGACGGTGATCGACGGTTTGGTGGGCTACACGGGCTCGCAGAACATCGTCAATGCGGACTACGGCCACAAGGACCTGGCGTGGCACGACATGTCGGTCCGTCTGACCGGGCCCGCCGTGCTGGAACTCCAGGCGGTGTTTGTCGGCGACTGGTATTTCGAGACCGACGAAATCCTGGTCAGCGAAGAGATGTTTCCCGATCCACCGCGGAGTGGCCCGATTGCCGTGCAGACGCTGCCGAGCGGGCCGGACTACCCGACCGAGAACTACCAGCGCATGGTGGTCGCCGCGCTGTTCGCCGCGCGGCGCCACGTGATCATCACGTCGCCCTACTTCGTGCCCGACGAGGCGTTTTTGCAGGCGCTCGAAGTCGCCGTGCTCCGCGGCGTCAACGTCGAAATCATTCTGCCGCGGCGCTGCGACCAGGTGCTTGTCGGCGCGGCGTCCCGGGCGTACTACGACGATTTGCTCCGGCTGGGCGTGAAACTGCATCTGTACGACGACGGACTGCTGCACGCGAAGACCATGAGCGTCGACGATTCCGTGGCGCTGGTCGGTTCGAGCAACTTCGATATCCGTTCGTTCGAGCTGAATTTCGAGATCAGCCTTCTTTTCTATGGGTCGGATGTCACCCAATATCTGCGCGACCGGCAAAACGGCTACCTGGCTCGCTCCCGGCAACTCACGCAGGAAGAGTGGGACCAGCGTGCCGGGCTGACTCGCGTGATGGAAAACATCACCAAGCTGCTGAGCCCTCTGCTTTAGCTCGCATTTCTCACGAGACAATTCACCACACTGAGACGCGGAGAAGAAGCTTGAGACAAGTGTTTCAGGTCTCCCATTCCGTGACAGGGTGTGTTGGGGGATGCTTTCCACGAACACTTCGTATTTGATCGTCTCAGTGCCTCTGTGTCTCCGTGGTGAGAGATCCGGGCCAGGTCCGGCCGTATCGATTCTGCCGCTTGGGCGTGGCGTTCGGGAGATTTCCACGATACGGGTTCGAGGGAGGGCTGCCGGTTTGACCCGACCCGTGCCGTATCCTAGAGTTCCGCAGCACAATGGTAAGTTGCCCTTTCCGTTCAAATCGAGAAGAGGTGGAAAATGAGTAGCGAATCGCAAACGAATGTCTCGAGTCCGCAAGACGCCGGACAGAACAACCTTCAAGAGAATTGGGGTTGGTTCCTTGCGTTGGGCATCGGCTTGATCTGCGTTGGAGCCATGGCGATCATCTTGCCGGGCCTGGCCACAATGAGTGTTACGCTCATTCTGGGTTGGTTGCTGGTCATCGGCGGTATCTTCCATGCCGTCCATGCGTTCTATGTTCGCAACTGGAGTGGCTTTTTCATGCAGGGAGTGATGGCCTTTGTCTATCTGACCGTGGGCTTGATCTTGTTGGCCAATCCGGTTCAAGCCGTGTTCATGTTGACCCTGCTCTTGGCCGCCTTCTTCCTTTTCGAAGGGCTGGTCAAGATCTTCATGGCGTTCCAAGTGCGGCCCATGCAGAACTGGGGCTGGATTTTCTTCAGCGGCGTCCTGGCCTTGGTGCTCTCGGCCATCATCTGGATGAATTGGCCCGGCGACGCCCTTTGGGTAATCGGAATGTTGGTCGGCGTGAACATTCTGTTCAGCGGTTGGGCCACCGTGATGATCGCTCTGGGTGCCCGAGGCATCTCGACCAACTGGTGCTGTGGCGGCAATCGCAACGTGACGCCGTCGACCTAACGGACCCAGTGAATTCGGAACGAGGCGTGTCACGGCCGGGATCGCCCGGCAGCGGCACCCAACGATAACCGATTTTCCCGCAAGGGCAAGAATGGCTCCGCCGCCTCGTCAACCGGGGCGGCGGAGCCGATTCTTGCCCTTTGCTTTGCGCTTGCCGGCTCGATCTTCCAGACGACCAAACCCCCGACTATTCTGCCCGGTTATGACGCTCGTGCCGACGGTTGGGCTCCTCGTCGCCGGTTTCATTAGTTTCTGTTGCGGAAAGCCCTTTGTCGCCTTTCGCTCCGCGAAAGTAGCGGTCAATTCACGCTACTTTCGCGGAGCGAAAGGCG
>JAFGIR010000339.1 GCA_016929515.1 Pirellulales bacterium
CGAGGTACGCTTGTATAGTATTCGGGGGCAAGCCTCGAGGATGTCGATAACAAGCTCGGCGAGTCCGCATCGAGCCGTCTTGACGGCCAACGCCCGATCTCCAACCCCTATCTCTTCTCGACGAATCGGAACGGCTCCTTGCCCATCTCGTAGCCCGGCCGCATCGCGACGTTCATCACCAGGCCAAGCATGACCAGATGGGCCATCAGGCCCGAGCCGCCGTAGCTCACCAGCGGCAACGACAGGCCCGTGATCGGCAACACGCCGACGGTCATGCCCGTGTTGATCAACACCTCGACCGCGAACAGGGCCATCACGCCGGCGACCAGCAGACGGCCATACGGTTCGCGCGTCCGTGCGGCAATCACCAGGCCGCGCCACACGAGAAACCCGAACAAACCAAGCGTCGCGGCGATGCCCGGCCAGCCGTAGCGCTCGCCCAGCACGCAGAAGATGAAATCGCTTCGAGCCTCGGGCAAGCGATAGGCGGCCGGGTCCTCGACCGTCTGGCCGCCGATCCAGCTTCCCCAAACCCCACCCAATGCCAGCATTTGCTTGGCCTGGTGCAAGTGGCGGGTGTCGTCGTTGGGCGTCTGTTCGGGCGTGGTCTGATGGAACCAGGCCCGCACGCGAGAACGCTGTTCGCCGCTCATCTGGCTCCACATCAGCGGCACGGTCAGCGCGCCGAGCATCGCCAGAATCAGCAAATCACGCCAACGCGCGCCCGCCGTGAAGACCACGGCAAAGAAAACCGGCAGGAAGACCAAGGCCGTGCCCAAGTCGGGCTCGCGCAGAATCAAAAGGACGGGCACCAACGTGAGCAACAAGGGCACCAACAAGCCATGCAAACGCCGCTGATTCTCGCGGTACATCAACCAGCAAGCCAGCGCCATCACGTAGGCCACCTTGGCAAACTCCGACGGCTGAAGACCGATGGGGCCCACGCGAATCCACCGCCGCGCGCGGTTGATCTGGGGAAAGAAATAAACGGCCACCAGCAACAAGAGAGCCAGCGCGAACAGACCGTAGCTCCAACGGGCGAACACGCGATAGTTGGGCAACGTTGCCGCCAGCATCGCGATCACGCCAAGCAACGACCAGGCGATTTGCCGGTGCAGCAGACCGTGGCTCAACCCCGCGATCACGCCATATCGGGCGATCCCCAACCATCCAAGCCCAACCAACAAGACGGCCGGAATGAGAATCGAGAAACAGAGGTGTTTTCGCCAAACGGAAAAAGTCACGTCGTCCGCCTCGATCGACCGTGGGAAGCACCGGCAGGGGGCACCCCCCTTTCTTGAAAAACCCGGCTACCCCCTAACGACAACTATCGTGCTGCTTGGCCGTCAGTATAGCTCAACCCCCGACCGGGCATAGTCGCCCGAAATACTCATCGAAGGGCCAAGCGGTACTCATAATGGGGGAGACCGGTGTTCGTTTTGGTCGGCCGTTTCGGTCATCGTCCACGTTTTGTCTTCGCCGAACCGCCTAATCCACAGAATCCCGAAAAAACGTTCAGCCCGAACCATTTACGACTCTTGACTCGTTTGCGTGAACTGCTTGAATTGTGTGCTAAGGTTGGTATGCTACGAGAGCGCTTCGGAGTAGAGGGCGTTCTCCAGGGTCTTCAGAATAAGGGAGAGAGAGACTGATGTTACGATCCAGTAGGAAATTTGTGGTTGTCGGTGCCGTCATGGCGGCGGTGTGTTTGGTCGCGACCGCTCAGGCTGAAGCATGTTGGGGATACGGGTGTTACCAACCCGTCTCGTATTACACCCCTTGTTACACCTCGTGGTGCGCGCCTTGCTACACCTCGTGCTATACCCCTTGCTACACGTCGTGCTATGCGTCGTGTGATCCGTGTTGCGGAAGCTGGTACTTGGGTTGCCGGCCTGGACCGATCCGCCGGGCGCTGCTCGGTCCCTATCGCTGGTACTACGCGGGCGGATGCTGCTATGACGCCTGCTGTTGGACTTCGTGTTGCGGCACATGCTGCGACCCGTGTGTCAGCTCGTGTTGCGGCGCGGTGACCGACGAGCCGGCAGCCGACCAGAACCCCACCGTGGCGCCTCCTCAAGATAAGACGCCCGTCGACGCGGCGCCGATGATGGACACGACGACGCCGGCCGACACCACGTTGCCGACCACTGGCCTTCCGACACGCCAGAACAGCGGTTTGCTGACGATTTGGGTGCCGGGCCACGCCAAGGTCTTCATCAACGGCAAGGAAACCACGACCCAGGGCAGCCACCGACGCTACGTCTCGTACGGCCTGCAGCCCGGACTCACCTACAAGTACGAAGTCCGCGCCGAGATCGTCCGCAACGGTCACGTTGCCGAGGAAACCAAGACCATCTATCTGACGGCCGGCGCCAGCGAGGGACTTGCGTTTGGTTTCAATCGCGAGCCGATCAACCAAGTCGCGGCCCAATAGGTCCGTCGCGAATATCTCGCCGAGTGTTTCGCCCATCGGGCGCGGCGCTCCGCGCGAACCATACACGACCCCCGCGTCGAACTCGTTTGACGCGGGGGTTTTTGTCGTCCGGCCAAGCCACGTCCATTCGATTGCTGCCCGGACAGCCAACGCGGCGCCGACGCTCCGCCGGTTGCTCGCACTGCCTTGCTTGCATATAATGCGTCGCAAGAAACCAGAGCCTTCAGGAGAGACTCGTGTTCGACTCGATTGCCGTCGTCGGCGCCACCGGCGCCGTGGGAACCATCATTCGCCAACTGCTCGAAAACCGCCGATTCGCGGCCAAGCGATTCACGTTTTTGGCTTCGAGCCGTTCGGCGGGCAAGACGCTGACCTTTGCCGGCCGTGACTACACGGTCGAGCAACTCCGGCCCGAGGCGTTCGACGGCGTCGATCTGGCCATCAGCAGCACGCCCGACGAAGTGGCCGCCGAGTTCGTGCCCGAGGCCGTCCGCCGTGGGTGCGTCGTGGTCGACGAAAGCGGCTATTGGCGCATGGACCCGAACGTGCCGCTGGTCATCCCCGAGGTGAATCCCGAGGCGATTGCCCATCACCAGGGCATCATCGCCAGCCCCAACTGCTCGACCACGCAAATGGTCCTGGCCATGAAACCGCTGCACGACGCCGGCCGCATCCGCCGCGTGGTGGTCAGCACGTATCAAGCGACCAGCGGGGCGGGGTTGCCGGGCAGCCGCGACCTGGAGCAGGGCACCCGAGCCCATCTGGCCGGCGAGTCGCACGCCTACGAAGCGTTCGCCTACCCGATCGCCTTCAACTGCATCCCGCAAATCGGCTCGTCGAAACACCAGGGTTACACGTCGGAAGAAATGAAAATGGTCCACGAGACCCAGAAAATCTTCGACGACGATTCCATCCGGATCTGTCCCACCTGCGTCCGCGTGCCGGTGGCCAACTGCCACAGCGAGAGCATCCTGGTCGAGACCGAGCGGAAAATCACGGTCGACGAGGCGCGAGATCTCTTCGCCGCAACGCCGGGCATCGCGGTGATGGACGACCTGGACACGAACGTCTACCCGATGCCGATCAATTGCGACCGTCGCGACGAGGTCTTCATCGGCCGGATTCGCGAAGACCTCAGCTCGCCCAACGGCCTGGCGTTTTGGTGCGTGAGCGACAACCTGCGCAAAGGCGCGGCCACCAACGCGGTACAAATCGCCGAGTTGCTGCAGACGCAAGGCTCGTCGGCCGGGGCGTAACCCGGTTGATGGGCTGGCAAACGCGGTTCCATTCCGCCGGGTTCCAATCCGGCCTGCGGCTACCCCCCCTGGAATATCCGCCTTGGTGTTTCCTCATTTCTCGTCATGGGGTAGACTGCTCAGGAGTGATGTCCTTTCGGACGCTGGTGACGCTTGGGAATCGACTTAGAGCCTATATCCGGGAACCTCGCGAGCCGCTCACTGTCATCCTGAGCGCAGCGAAGGATCTCGTTTGCGTAGAACGACTTGAGATCCTTCGCTGCGCTCAGGATGACATGTTCTGCCGGGTTCTCGGATAGGCTCTTAGCCGGGCCTCGCATCATGCCACTGCTGAGAGCGTCTTCGTTGGTTTGAGGCCTATTTCCTTCTCAGATGACGCCAGGGCTTGCGACAAACGGTAATCCGATGCAACCTCGGGAAAAAGGGGAGATCGCAAAATGGCCAAGAAGACGAAAGCCGCACAAGGCACAAAGAAGGCGGCTGCCACAAGGACGAGCAAGGGCAAGCCCCCGAAGGTTTCAGCCAAGAAGATGCCCGTGAAGAAGACGGCGGCCAAGCAGGCAAGCAAGTCGACCGAATCCCCGGCGCCCGTGGAATCGGCCCCCGAGTCGGTTCCGGTGGTCGAGCGGTCGCCCGGGTTCCCAATCGTCGGCATCGGCGCATCGGCCGGTGGCTTGGAAGCCCTGGAAGCGTTCTTTCGAGCGATGCCTCCCGACGCGGGAATCGGCTTCGTGCTGGTCGTGCATCTCGACCCGAAGCACGTCAGCATTCTGCCGGAGATCCTGCAAAAGTACACGACGATGCCCGTCTGCCAGGCCAAGGACGGGGTGCGGGTCGAGCCGAACCACGTCTACGTGATCCCGCCGAACCAGGAACTGGCCATCCTGCACGGCACGCTGCAACTTATGGAATTGTCGCGGCCTCGGGGCGCCAATTTGCCGATCGATTTGTTCTTCCGCGCGCTGGCCCAGGACCAACAGCAGAATGCCGTTTGCATAGTCCTTTCGGGCACCGGTTGCGACGGCACGCTGGGCGTCCAGGCGATCAAGGGCGAGATGGGCATGGTGATGGTCCAGGACGAGGAATCGGCCAAGTACGCGGGAATGCCCCACAGCGCCATCTCCACGGGGCTTGCCGACTACGTGCTGCCACCAGCGAAAATGCCCTCGCAACTGATCCAATACACGTCGCATGCCATGCACAAGGGGACGGCCCGGCTCATGGACGGCGAAGCGATGGTCCCCGGCGCGTTGCAGAAGATCTTCGTCATCCTCCGAAGTCGGACCGGCCACGATTTCTCGCTCTATAAGAAGAACACCCTCTGCCGCCGGATCGAGCGGCGGATGAACGTCCACCAGATCGATGACATCTCGGACTACGTGCGTTACGTTCAGCAAAGTGAACACGAGGCGGACATTCTGTTCAAGGAATTGCTGATCGGCGTGACCAACTTCTTCAGGGACCCGGAGGCGTTCGAAGTCCTCAAAACGGACGTTTTGCCAAAACTTCTGGCCGACAAGCCGGACGGCTACACGGTTCGCGTCTGGGTCATCGGTTGCGCCAGCGGCGAGGAAGCCTATTCCGTGGCCATCGTCCTGCACGAGTGCTTGGAATCAATCCAGCGACAGTTCCACGCGCAAGTCTTCGCAACCGATATCGACAAGGACGCCGTCGACGTGGCGCGAGCGGGCCTTTATCCCGAGAGCATTCTGGACGACGTGGGACACGAGCGAATTCGGCGTTATTTCACGAAGGAGGATGAAGGGCATTACCGCGTGAAGAAGTCGATTCGCGAGATGCTGGTTTTCGCGTCTCAAGACGTGATCAAGGATCCGCCCTTCACGAAGCTCGATCTAATCTGTTGCCGCAACCTGCTAATCTACCTGCGGCTGGAATTGCAGCAAAAGCTCCTGCCCCTGTTCCACTATGGCCTGAAACGCGACGGAATCCTCTTTCTCGGCTCTTCGGAAACGATCGGGCGGATGACGGACCTTTTCAGCGTCGCGAACCGAAAGTGGAGACTGTTCCGGCGCAAGCCGTTGGGGCCAGCCGCGCGCCTCGCGATCGATTTCCCTCCCGTGCAGGCGGCCTCTGAACTGCGCGACTCGGAAATTCCAGAGATCGTGCGGGAGGTGGAGGAGCTGAGCTCGCTGCAATTGGTCGAGACGGTCCTTCGGCAGACCAAGACCCCGCCCTGCGCGATTATCAACAACCGTTGCGACGTGGTCTATGTTCACGGCCGCGTGGGCCAGTTTCTCGAACCGGCCGAGGGCAAGGTCAGCGTGAACGTCGTCGAAATGGCTCGCCCGGAACTCAAGGCCGAGCTGGCCGCCGCCCTTCGCCGGGTGGCTGACGAGAAGCAAGAGATCGTCGTCAAGGATCTGCAAGTGCAGGACCGCGGCGGTACGTTCTCCGTGAAGATGACGGTCAAGCCCGTTCCAGAGCAATCCGCCATGCGCGACCTGATGGTGGTCATGTTCGAGGAAACGGCGGCCCCCGCGAAGCCCAAGGTCCCCAAGGCGGGGCAGGCCGCCGCCCAACGTCACGCCAAATCGGTGGAGCAGCTCCAACAGGATCTCCAATACACGAAGGAGAGCCTGCAAACCATGATCGAGGAGTTGGAGACTTCGAACGAGGAACTCAAGTCGACCAACGAAGAGCTGCAATCGGCGAACGAGGAATTGCAGAGCACGAACGAGGAACTCGAGACGTCGAAAGAGGAGCTTCAGTCGTTGAACGAAGAGGCGGTCACCGTCAACGCCGAGTTGCAGTCGCGAAACGAGGAGTTGGCGAGAACCACCGACGACATCAGGAATCTGCTCGACGCCACGGAGGTCGCCACGGTCTTTCTCGACGTGGATTTGCGAGTCCGACGGTTCACGCCTCGGGCAACCGACCTCGTCCCGTTGACGGCGTCCGACGTCGGGCGGCCCATCGATCACCTGGCCTCGAAACTCATCGGCGTCGATTTCGCCGAGCACGGCCGACAGGTTCTCGAAGACCTGGCGCTGCGGGAACAGGAGGTAACCTGCCGCGACGGACGTCACTACATCATGCGAGTTCGGCCTTATCGCACCACCACCAATGTGATCGACGGCGTGGTGATGACCTTCCAGGACATCACCACCATCAAGCGAGCGGAAGAGGCCGAGCGGTTGGCCATCGTGGTTCGCGATTCGAACGATGCGATCACGTTGATGGATCGGGCGGGCCAAATCGTCGCCTGGAACCGCGGCGCCGAGTGCATGTATGGCTACACCGAGGCCGAGGCGCTGGAAATGAACGTCACGGACATCGTGCCCGAATCGAGGAAAGACGAGGAGTTGCGTCTCGTGGAGAAAGTCTTCCGGGGAGAACTGGTCCGGTCTTGCGAAACGCAGCGTCTCACGAAAGACGGTCGAACGCTCGACATCTGGCTCACCGTGACGCTGCTTTCCGGCACGGAGGGCAATCCTGCGTTGATTGCCACCACCGAACGCAACGTGACCGAGTACCTGAAAGGCCGGATGCCTGGCTGGTAACGCCAACGGCCACGCGGAAAGCACTTTTTTGACCACTCAAAACAGTGGCCTCGCTCGACGCATCTGATATTCTTGCCTACGTCTCGACCACGTTGGGTATTCATAGGCGGAACCCCGATTTCTCCGGGGATAGTGTGATTGGCTAGTGCTCCAACGGCTAGCCGTGCTAGTATTCTATAGTGGGTTGGCGGCTGCACGCTCAAGTGTCTCGGGCGACTGACAATACGGGGCCGTCGCGACTGCATGTTAAAGACTCTGAAGAGGGCGCGGCCAATGATGGGCAACAGAGAATCTCGGTCCGTGCCGTCTTCTCGCCTACGCGAGCAGGCGGAAGTCCGTTTGAAAAATCAGACGGACTCGCTGCCCGACATGTCGCCCGAGGAAGTTGCCCGACTGGTCCACGAGCTGCATACGCACCAGATCGAACTGGAGATGCAGAACGAGGAGCTTCGGCGCGCTCAGGATGAACTCATCGCGTCGCGCGACCGGCTTTCCGAGCTGTACGATTTCGCTCCCGTCGGATACTTGACGCTCAACGACAAGGGACTTGTCGTCGAGGCGAACCTGACGTTCGCGAAAATGCTGGGGATCAAGCGAGCGCGTCTAGCCAACCAACCGCTGTCGGCCTTCATTCTCGACGACAACCAAGACGTCTACTATCACCACCTTCGCGAACTCCTCGAAACGCGCCGGGAACACACGTGCGAGTTGCGGCTCCGGCAGAGCGGGGGTGGGTTCTTCTGGGTCGAACTGAAATGCCACGCGGTGGAAGACAGAAACGGATCGGTGAAGATCCGCTCCGTGGCCAACGACATCAGCGCGCGGAGGCAGGTCGAGGAGGCATTGCACGAAAGAGAATCGCTGTTGAACGAGGTCGGCCGACTCGCGAAGATCGGCGGCTGGGAGATGGACCTGATTGCCCGCACCGCCAAATGGACGCAAGGCGTCTACGATCTGATCGAAATCGAACCGGGCCAACCGATCCCCGGTCCGGACGAACACGTCGACTGCTACCTTCCCGAATATCGGCCGCTGGTGACCGAGGCCATGCGCGCCCTGATCGAGGAAAACAAACCCCTCGCCTTCGAGGCCTTGGTGCGAACCGCCAAGGGCAATGTGCGATGGTGCCGCGTTCTTGGCCGGGCAATCCGGGATCGAGATAAATGCACCCGAGTGTTTGGGACCATCCAAGATATCACGGAACGCAAGCAGGCGGCCGCCGAAATCGACAGGCTTGCCGAATTTCCCAGGCAGAACCCAAATCCGGTACTCCGCGTGACCGAGGAGGGCATCATCCTCTACGCCAATGAGGCCAGCACCGATTTGTTGAAGTCGTGGGCATGTCGCCCAGGAGGACCCCTGCCGGAGGAGTGGCGGCACGTCGTTTCCGACACGCTCGCCACCGGCATGCTTCAAATCGGCGAAGTCGCGTGCGGAGCCAAGGTCTATGCCATCACGTTCGCTCCCATGAAGAACGCTCGTTCCGTCAATCTGTACGCGATGGACATCACCAATCGCAAGAGGGCGGAAGAGGAACTCAAGATCGCGAAGCTGGCCGCCGAGGCAGCCAACCACGCCAAAAGCCGGTTCCTTGCCAATATGAGTCACGAAATACGCACGCCCATGACCGCCATCATGGGCTACGTCGATCTGCTGCAATCGTTCGACACGCCCCGCGCCGAACATCGGCACTACCTCAACACGATCCAAACGAATGCCGATCATCTGCTCACGATCCTCAACGACATTCTCGATCTTACCCAAATCGACGCGCGGAAACTCAAGCTCGAAACGAAAGCGTGTTTCCCGACGCAGATCGTCGAGGACGTTCGCACGCTGCTGCAATCGCAAGCCGATGAGAAGCAATTGACGTTGGACGTCGACTACGTCTTTCCGCTGCCGGAGGCGATTCAGACCGACCCGGGCCGGCTCCGGCAAATCCTCATTAACCTTGTCGGAAATGCGATCAAGTTCACCAATGCCGGCAGCATCACGATCAAGGTGGCTTGTGTCGAGCACAAGAAGAAGCGGCCCCGGCTACGGATCGAGGTGGCCGATACGGGCATCGGTATTTCGGACGAGGAGCGCTCGCGGCTCTTTCAGCCCTTCGCCCAAGGCAATGAATCGATGGACCAGCACTACGGCGGCGTCGGATTGGGACTGACCATTTCTCAAGAGCTGGCCAAACGGCTCGGCGGCCAAATCGACGTGGAAAGCCAACCGGGCCAAGGCAGCGTCTTCACGCTCACCATCGACGCGGGCCCGCTCGACGACGTGCCCATGCTCAAAGCGCTTGACCCGACCGCGGCCGCCGAAAAAATGGACCGCGCGCCGAAGCCGATCAAAAAACTGCAGGGGACCGTTCTGGTCGCCGAGGACGAAGAGAGCCTTCAGTACTTGCTTCGCCGATACCTCGAATCGGCCGGGCTCAGCGTCGACATGGCCGCCGACGGCGAAGTCGCGTACGAAATGGCCGTCGAATCGGAGGCGCGACAAGAGCCTTATGACCTGATCTTGATGGATATTCGAATGCCGAAGATGGACGGCCACGAAGTCACTCGGCAACTCCGTGAGCATGGCTGGCGCGGCCCGATCGTCGCCCAAACGGCCCACGCGCTGACCGGCGAACGCGACAAATGTCTGGAAGCCGGCTGCGATGAATACATCGCCAAGCCCGGCAGCATGGAAGAACTCCTCGCGCTGATCGCGCCCTTCTTGTCTGAACCGGTCGAATCGAACGCCTAGACCCGTGGCAAGCGGGTCGCTGTCTCTGGCCAACGCCGCGTTTCGGCGATAGAATCAGGCTTTCCTAACCGGACCGGGGCTCTGTCGCACGTATTTCCGGGTGGCTGGGGCATAGCGCTGCGCCGACCCAGTTGGTCCGTCCAATCAAAGAACCAACCATGCGAACGCTCAAGCTTACGCTCGCCTACGATGGGACAGCCTACGCCGGCTGGCAAGTGCAACCGGGCAAGACGACTGTCCAGGGCACGCTCGAAGCCGCGTTGAGCAAGGTCACCGGCCATTTCGTCCGCGTGCTGGCCAGTGGGCGAACCGACGCCGGGGTGCATGCCCGGGGGCAGGTCGTCGGCTTCCAGACCGGCTCGGAGCTGGCCCCGGACGTCTTGCAAAAAGCGCTCAACGCGGTGTTGCCGCCCGACGTGGCCGTGCTCGACGTGGCCGAGGCGGCCGAAGGATTCCACGCCATCCGCGACGCCGTCCGAAAACGCTACCGCTACGTGATCCACGACGGCCCGGTCCGCGACGTCTTCGGCCGAGCCTATGCGTGGCACTGCCGCCGGCGACTCGACGACGAAGCGATGCACCGCGCGGCGCAAGTGCTCTCGGGCACGCACGACTTCAGCAGCTTCGAGACAAGCGGCGCGCCGCGCGTGTCGAGCGTGCGCACCGTAAGCCATATCTCGGTCGGCCGCGCGGGGGACTGTCCCGTTTTTCGGCCAACCGACGCGACCAGCCAGAACCGCGCCGACCGAAAAACGGGACTGTCCCCTTCGGGCGACGACTCTTCGGTCGACGAACACTTCCTCCTTATCGACGTCGAGGCCGACGGGTTCCTCTACAACATGGTCCGCACGATCGTCGGCACGCTCGTCGAGGTGGGCCGCGGCGCGGAACCCGAGCACTGGGTCGGCCAGGTGCTCGAAGCGACCGACCGCCGCCGCGCCGGACCCACGGCCCCGCCCGAGGGACTTTTCCTGATGCAAGTCGATTATTGACGGAGTGACTTCAGATCGCAACGAGGGCATTCGACAGGATGACCAAGACGTTCAAGATGTCACAATGTCATTCATTCGACAGGATGACCAAGATTAACAAGATGTCATAATACCATCCTGTCAATCTTGTCCATCCTGTCCAATTGAGTCTACTGTTTTTTCTCCGCGTCTCCGCGACTCTGCGCGAGAATGCCTGTTTCCTTCTTCCGGCAAAGCGCCGTTCGACTTAGAATAGCACTATGCGCGTTGCCCATGTTATTACTCGACTGATGCTCGGCGGAGCCCAGGAAAACACGGTCCTGTGTTGCGAGGATCTGATGCGCGAGCACGGCGACGACGTGCTTTTGATTACCGGTCCGCCGATGGGTCTCGAAGGCGATCTGTTGCCCCGGGCCAGGGCAGGGGGGATTCCATTGAAATTGCTGCCCCAGTTGCGCCGGCCGATTCATCCGTGGCGCGACTTGTCGTCCTATCGGGCGATCAAGCGAATCCTCCGGCGGTTTCGTCCCGACGTCGTGCATACCCACAGTGCCAAGGCCGGACTGCTGGGCCGCGAAGCGGCTTGGTCGCTCGGCGTGCCGGTCGTGGTTCACACGGTGCACGGCGCGCCGTTCCATCCGTACCAGGGCAGGGCGGCGCGACGGTTTTTTGTCGCGTGCGAACGTTGGGCCGCCCGGCGTTGCCACGCCATGTTCTGCGTGGCCGACGCGATGACCCGGCTGATGGTCGACGCCCGAGTCGCGCCGGCCGAATTCTTCACGACGATCTACAGCGGCATGGAGGTCGAGCCGTTTCTCGATTCGGCCCGGCATCGCCAGCGCGTGCGGGCCGAGTTGGGCTACGACAACGAACACGTTGTGGTCGGCAAGATCGCCCGGCTGTTCTATCTCAAGGGCCAGGAATACGTCATCCGCGCGGCCGGCGCGGTGATCGAGCAGAATCCGAAGGTGCGATTTCTGTTCGTCGGCAGCGGCGTGCTCCGCGGCCGGCTCGAACAACAGATTGCCGCGGCCGGCCTGAGCGACTACTTCCAGTTCTTTGGTCTGGCCCAGCGCGAGCAGATTCCCGGGCTACTGGCGGCCATGGACATCGTGGTCCACGCGAGCCTTCGCGAAGGGCTCGCTCGCGTGCTTCCCCAGGCGCTGTTGGCCGGCAAACCGGTGGTGAGTTACGACATCGACGGGGCAGGGGAGGTGGTGATTTCGGACGAGACGGGCTTTCTGCTCCCCCCGCAATCGATCGGCCCGATGACCGACGCCCTGGTCCGGCTCGCCGCCGACGGGCCGCTCCGCGATCGATTCGGAGCCGAGGGCCGCCGGCGCTTCACCGAACAGTTCCGCCACGACCGGATGACACGCCAAATCAGGCAGCACTACGAACGCCTCCTCGGTCGGGCCAGCGGTTAGAGGACATTGGTCGGGCCAGCGGTTAGAGGACATTTCAAGACTGTCATCCAAACCAACAAGGATTGTCATCCAAAGCAACAAGGATTGTCATCCAAAGCAACAAGGATTGTCATCCTGAGCGAAGCGAAGGATCTCGGCGTCCGCGGTGGAAGAGATCCTTCGCTTCGCTCAGGATGACAGCAACTGGTGGGACGACAACTACTGGTAACTTGGCCAGTCCGGCAGCCAGAATGACAACTACTGGTTTCCCAGCCCTGAAACACAAAAAATGGTCCTTCAGGGGGGTCCTGTCAGGCGGGCCGTTCCTGTCCACCGGGGGCGCGAGATTGCCGAAATGGCTCAGTTTCGCTACACTAGAGTGTTTGCCATACCTGTTAGGATCCTCGGACCACGACGGCCTGTTTTGGGCTTCCGTTTGCCCTAGCGATTAGCCACTCCAGACGGTTCTGGAAGTCCGGGCAAGCCATGCTAGTTCCGCGAGACCAATCTTTTGGCTAGTGCAACTCCCGGTCATCTTGGTCCCTACCGCCTCCTGAACGTAGTCAATACGGGGCAGACGAGCCGCATCTGGCAAGCGTATCACGACATTGATCAGAAACTGTGCGGAATCAAGGTCCTGCTCGAGGAATTCCGGCGAAACCGCGAGCACTTGAACTACTTGAAGCACGAATGGCTCGTGGGAGAAAGCCTCAAACATCCTCGAATCATACGGATGTACGACTACGCGTTCAGCAAGGGCGAGCCTTACCTTGCCATGGAGTGGTTCTCGGCACCCAATCTGAAGCATCGATTGCGATACGACTACGAACGATTCGAGTATCAGTTTCCGAAGTTCATCGAGCAGATGTGCGAAGCACTCGTGGCTCTGCACGGCGAAGGCTGGATTCACCGAGACGTCAAGCCGGACAACTTCCTGGTTTCCGACACCGGGGAGATGAAACTGATCGACTTCGCCTTGGCCCAGCGGATCAAAGGGGGCGTTTCCCGGTTTCTGGGGTCCAGAAGCAAGGTCCAGGGCACCAGAAGCTATATGTCGCCCGAGCAAATCCGCGGTCTGGCCTTGGACGGCCGGTCCGATTTATACAGTCTGGGATGCACAATCTACGAGATGCTGACCGGCAAGGCCCCGTTTACGGGCACGAGTGCTAACGAGTTGCTGATGAAGCACTTACGATCATCGCCCCCCACAATCGAGAGTTCCAATCGAAACGTCACGCTTGAGTTCGGCGATCTGGTGAGACGGTGCCTGGCGAAGACCCCCGCCGGACGCCCCAAATCGGTGGCCGACTTCCTCACTGAAATGCGCATGGTGCGCATCTTTCGAAGTGCCCCCAAACCACCCGAAGGTCCAGACCAAAACACGGAACCACCGGGAGCCTAGGTCCCCGGCGCCATGGACAACAACCTAGTGTCAGAGACCCTCAAACGCCGACTATTTTAGAAGATAACGCGGGGTGTATTGTTGAAATCGGATACAGGGGTTCTACTTATTCTGATGTCTGGAGGCATCTTCAGGACTTCGGAACGCAATCACCAAGTCGACATTTTGGGCAAGGAATATGGCCAACACCGAACATCGACTGTCGTTCGAGCAGCCCATCTTTGAGCTGGAAGCGCGAATCGACAAACTTACGCGACTTTCGCCGCAAACGCCGGAGACGAAGACGGAACTGAGCCGTCTCCGTCGCGAGTTGACTTCGAGAAAGAAGGAACTCTATGGCAACCTGAGTGCCAGCCAGACGGTCGAGGTCTCGCGCCATCCCCAACGGCCCATGACGACCGACTATCTCGAACTGGTCTTCGACGAATTCGTCGAACTCCACGGCGACAAGACGTTCGGCGACGACCGAGCCATTCGCACCGGTTGGGCGAAGCTCGACAGCTTCAAGGTCATGGTCGTCGGCCATCAAAAGGGAAGAAACTTCAAGGAACGCAACGCCTGCTACTTCGGCTGCGCCCATCCCGAAGGATACCGCAAGGCCATGGCGAAGATGAAGCTGGCCGCCAAGTTCGGTCTGCCCATCGTCTGTTTCATTGATACGCCGGGCGCCTATCCGGGCATCGGAGCCGAGGAACGCGGACAAGCCCAGGTCATCGCCCAATCGATGTTTGAAATGTCGCGGCTGCCCACCCCGATCGTCTGCGTCGTGATCGGCGAAGGCGGTTCGGGCGGCGCGTTGGGAATCGGCGTCGGCGATCGCGTTGCAATGCTCGAACACGCTTACTACTCCGTCATCAGCCCGGAGGGGTGCGCGGGCATCCTCTGGCGAAACGCGGCGTTCAAGAACAAGGCGGCCGAGGCGTTGAAGCTGACGTCGAAGGAGTTGCCGGCGCTGGGCGTGGTCGAAGACGTGGTCTCCGAGCCGCTGGGCGGAGCGCACCGCAATCCGAACCTGATGGCAAGCCGGCTGAAACTCTACCTTCGCGGCCAATTGCGGGCTTTGGTCAACACGCCCGTGAAGGAACTCTTGGAAGCGCGCTACCAGCGATTTCGCCGGCTCGGCCAGTTCTTGGAGGGACCACCCCAAGACGATCATTGTGCGGCCGGCGAAGATGTTGCCCCGCGCAACCAGCAAAGCCGAGCGCGCGACGCCGTGAAATCGTAGCGCGTTCCCGCTGGATACTCCGAATTTCAACGACGGAATACGGTAAACCCTTGAAAATCGGGCCCAGGCGCAACGTCCGATAATGTCCCTTATGTTCGGTCTAGAAGGCAAAACTGCCCTGGACGTCTGAACGGCCTACGCTCAGCCCCGCTACGTCGAAGCGCGTGCCACGCGCCCGCCGCCGAGCTGCCGCGCTGGGCCGTCGGATCGCCGGGCCATCGTCGCGGCGGGCTCGTTGCGGACGCTGCGAAAACCAACGCCGGCCGGCAACACGCGCCATGCCCAACGACGCACGTTTCGAACACCGTTGGCCACCGTGCGGCGGACGATCAAAATCAATCTCACCCCCCTGCCCCGCTCGGACTTGCCGACCGCTGGCCGGCACGCCAACCACCCCGCTCATGGAGGGGAATGCGACCCTTGGCCTATCAGTCGAGTTTCTCGTCAAGCTTCTTGTCGAGATCGTCGCGCAGCCGCGTGCCCTCGCGTTTCAGACCGGCCTTCAAGTCGTCGATCATGCTTTTGCCCACGTTGTTCAAATCCGCGTCGCTCAGCCCAGACAACGTTTCATTCGGAGGCAAATCGGCCGGCGTGTCCGGGTCGAGTTTGTCGTCCAGTTTCTGAATGTACTCGCCCAAGTGATTCGTGATTTCCTCGGGCAAAACGGGCGTGGCATTTTTGATTAACAAGGCAATGTAGCGACCGGATTGGGTGCCGAGCACAATCTGCCGGGCCGATTCCGAGAGCGTCACGACGAAGAACGTAATGACAATACACAACAGAACGCCCTTGGCCATTCCAAAGATCGCGCCGATCTGGCGATCGAATTCCTTCAGCCGCACGCGATCGATGATGTTGGCCACCAGCCGAAAGACGAGCCAGATGGCCAGTGCCGTAACCATGTAGATCACAAGCATGGCGATATAACGATTCCAGGGCGATTGCTCGCCGAAAACCGGAGCCAACCGGCCGCTGAAGTGAATCGCCGCCAGGGCGCTGAGCACCAACGAGGCCAGCGAAGCGATCTGCCAGGCCATGCCTTTCCAGAATCCAAAAAGCGTGGCGCCCACCAAAACCACTAGCATGAGTATGTCGTATGGTTGCATGGCTGATCGGCCGGTCTGTTCTCGTGATTGTTCGTTGTTCTTGGTTTGCAGGCAATCAACGCCCGGCCGGCTTTCGACCGGCGGCGAACGTCGCCAATCACCCGGCTGAGTATAGCCCCAGGCAAACCGGCCGCGAAGAGCAGTCGCCAGCCCCGTGCGGCCAATCGAGCCGGGCCGAACAAACGACGCAGCGACAAGCTGCGAAATAGGCAAGACAGGCGGTCTCGGAAAGCCTGGCCCCACAAACTGCTCTTGGCCTGGGCCAGCACCTTGGTTAAAAGAATCGCCTGGCTTTTTCGCGTCCCTCGGCGAGGGCAGGGGCGCGACGTTTGCTCCCGCCGGCGCCAATCCACCACTCGACGAAAATCACGCCACACTGCCATGGCCGGATTCAAAACTCACGTCACGATCAGCAGTCTCGCGGGCATCGGCTACGGCGGCGTGGCCCATTGGCTCTATGGCGTTCCGATACCGACGTGCGCGCTGGCCGGCGGTTTGTGTGCCGTCTCGGGCATGCTGCCCGACATCGATAGCGACTCGGGCCGCCCGCTGCGCGAGAGCATGGCGTTTGCCGCGGCGATCGTGCCGATGATGCTGCTGGAGCGGCTTGCCCGATTCAAACTGCCCACCGAAACAACGGTCCTTTTCGGGGCGTTCATCTATCTGGCCATCCGGTTTGGCTTTGCTGGCTTGCTGAAGAAATTCACGACCCATC
>JAFGIR010000340.1 GCA_016929515.1 Pirellulales bacterium
CGGGCCTTGGCGCCCAAGACCAAGTATTGGCTTGCCCGGGGCCCGGCTCCCCAGTTGACGTAGTCGCGAATGAAGTCGGGCGGATTACCTTTGTGAGGCCGGCTGCGCCGGGCGAGTTGCAGGGCGTAGCGGGCCACGTGCTCGGCGACCGGTACCCGGCGCACCGTCCGTTGCAGTGCAAGAATACGCTCGGCGTTGAGCGTCGGCGCGACCTGTTCTTCCAGGTCGACCGTCGTACGCCGCACGATGGCCAATTCCTCGTCTTCCTCGGGATAGTCGACAAACGTGTTGAACATGAAGCGGTCAAGTTGCGCCTCAGGCAGCGGATAGGTGCCTTCCTGCTCGATCGGGTTTTGCGTGGCCAGCACGAAAAACGGTTCGTCGAGCACGTGACGACGACCTCCGATTGTCAGTTGGTGCTCCTGCATCGCCTCCAACAAAGCGGCCTGGGTCTTCGGTGGCGTGCGGTTGATTTCGTCGGCCAGGATCACGTTGGCGAAGACCGGGCCCGGCAGAAACGCCAGTTCGCGCTGGCCGGAGGTCCGGTTCTCCTGGATCACTTCCGTGCCCGTGATGTCCGACGGCATCAAATCGGGCGTGAACTGAATCCGGCTGAACGCCAGTGACAAGGTGTCGGCCAGCGTGCGGATCATCAAGGTTTTGGCCAGCCCGGGCACGCCTACCAGAAGGCAGTGGCCCCGGGCGAACATGGTCACCAGCAGTTCTTCGATCACCTGTTGTTGGCCGACGATGACCCGGGCCAGTTGTTCGGTGATGAGCCGGTAGGCCTCGTTCAGTTCTTGCACCGCCTGAACATCGTCTTCGTGAAGCATGGGATTATTGGGGATTAGAGACTCAGGGATAAGGAGTTGTGGTCGATTGCTTTGGACGGAAGCCCGAGGACGTTAGGGAATCGCGCCGGGTTTGCCGTCGCGTGGCGCCGGGCCCGATCGCGACCAGTTCATGCGGCGTGGCGATCAGCAACTGATCGTCGGCCACCAGCAAGTTGCCTCCGGCAACGCCCTTGGGTCGCAGTTCGATGATTTTTTCCAATCGGGCGGATCGCTGGTCGAAGACGTAGATTCGATCGTCCGCTGGAAAAAAGACGTGGCGATTGGCCAGGACTCCGCGTCCCTGGGGATGCATCGTCTCGGCCGGCGGCCAAACGTGTTCAATACGCCCCTGATTCTCACGACGGAGGCCAATCCAGTAGAGCCGTTTTCCGGAGGCAATCAGCTGGCCCTCGGCCACGCCCAACAGATGGACGACGTCCTCGACTTGCGTGCCGGTTTGCCAGAGGATCTGACCGGTTGACGCATCTAGGGCGAGAATCCGCTGGCTGTCGTTGGGCGCCACGAGCAACAGGCCTTGGTGATAGACGCACGGGTTGAGCACGCGGCCCCAGTGAGGTGCAAGTTTGACCAGATTTCCTTCACGCCGACGCGGATAAAGGCTGATCCATTGCACTTGTCCTTCGTCGGTCGACAAGGCGGCCACCGCGCCGAGATTCGTGTTGTAGTAGAGCATCCCGTGATCGAGCGTCAACAGGTTGTGCGTGATCTCGCCATGAACGTTTTGGGCCGGTGTCTCGGCCGCGCAGATGAAACGGCGCCACCGCGGGCGGCCGGTTCGAGCATCGTAGCAGGCGACGTGGGCTTGTGGGCGGATGTCGCCACGACGCAACGCCACGTAGACGTTGCGCCCGTCGGAAAGAGGTGACCCTTCGAACGCCCACCCCCCCGTCTCCGGATAGGTCTTCCAAAGCAGGCGTCCTTCGCTCTTCAGATCGATGCAGACCAAGAAGCTCTCTGTGTCTCCTTGGGGGCGACGTTGCGGCCGGCCCGTCCAGTGACTTCCCATCCGGGCATAGAGCTTCCCGTCGAACGCGGTCAACGTGAACTGTGGTCGGCCAAGCGTTCCGTCCAGCGAGGGTGGCCACCGACCGGGTGTACCCAATCCTTCGGCCAGCACGACGGCCGAGTTGCCCCAAGCCGGTTGGCCCGACGACAACTTCAACGCCAAAATGTGTCGTGCGTCGTTGACAAACACCAGCCGGCCGATCCGAATCGGATGAAACGCGGGTCCCGAGGTCGACCAGACGTCGACGCGGGACGTGCCGGGCCCGGAGGACGGACTTGGGGTGGCGTCGGCGGACGGTTTGCGCAAGACGACTCGCCAGGCAACTCCACCCGGGTCGACTGCGGTGGGAGCAACGTGGGTCCGCGACGAAGCGCCGGCGAAGGTGGGCCAATCGCGGCTTACGCGACGGGCAGGCCAGCCGGTGCTCGCGGCGAGCAACTTTCGCAATGCCTCGGCATAGTACACGTCGTGCCCGCCAAGCCGCCCTCGGGCGTTTGGGTGGAGTCGCTCGAACTGGGCCAGTTCGTCGGCAGCCCTCGATCGTGAACCTTCGAGAATCGAGGCCAAGACGAGCCGTGCCCGAACGGCCGCCCGATCGAGATTGGTGTCGGGAAAAGCCAACCAGGCGTGCGGCGCGTTGATGGGAGGGTCGATGGGCAGGATTCGTTCCCACCAGGTTCGTGCCGTCGCCGCATCGCCCGAATCCAATGCCATTTCACCGAGGGCCAACAGCGCGTCGTCCGCCCAGCGGCTGGCAAACGCCTGGGACACTACTTTGCGCAATCGCGTCGCGTCGCCCTTGGCCACGCCAAGCTCGTAGGATTGTCGTGCCGCCGGATCGACCTGAGCCCGATAGACGTCCAACGCCGGCGGTGGCAAGGCGGCCAGTTGCAGATGGCAGTAGTCACGGATTGTGATGAATCGTCGCGGCGTGACGGCCCAAAGACGCTTACCCGACTGTTCCATCGTCTGGCGAAGCGACGCCACGGCCTCGTTCCATTGGCGGTCGGCGACAAAGGCCTTCACACGCTCCAGTTCAGCAGCCACTTGACTGTCGGCCCGGTCGAGCCCAACGGTTTCGGATAATTCGAATTCGTCGTCGGAGTCGAAGGAACCCCACTGCGCGAAGCAGACGCTGCCGGCGCAAACGACACAAAGACCGACCGCCGCCAGCAGACAGCAGAACCACGAACGACCAGTGGACCACGGACGTCTCACCGGAGTCGTGGTCATGTCGCCCTCACCAGCGCCGCGTTGACGAGTCGTTCGTATCATCATTGCGTCGGGCCGCACCCTAGCCGAGGACAGGATCTCTTGAACCAGATGAAAACAACAATAAGTATATGATGTCGAGCGATTTAGGAAAAGGACGCTCTCGCCGAGGCTGCGACCTCGACGACCGAGGCCGGCAGTCCGCGCGAGCCACGACACGGGAGCATCGAATTTCGTGGTCTACCGGTCGGACTTGCCTGGCGTCGAAGGACTATCGTCCGTGCCGGCCAGCCTGCGCGACCAGAGCGTCAGCGACAAGGCGACGACCAGGCACAGCGAGCCGATAACCACATGGGTGGTCGTGGCGAGCACCTGAAGACGTCCCTCGGCCACCACGGTGTATTTCAGCGGTCCAACCAGATCGGTGAACCAGAGGGGCCAGCCGAAACTGGTTACCCAACTGCTCGCTCCCAACGTCAATTGGACGAGGACCAACGCCGCAAGCCACCATGCCCGGTGGTGTAGCCTGGGCTGTTTGACAGATTGTCGCCGAATCAACACGACCGTTGCCACGGTCATGACGACCAGGGTTCCGGCGGCAATCAGATGGAGCCAAACCCAGAGCACAAACCAACCGGTTGTTGCCGTGGGCGGAAGATGACGAATCTGGGCGCCCAGAGCAATCTGGATATAGGCGGCGACCAGCGTGGCCGACGTCAGCCAATGGAGTCGTCGGGTGGACGTTCCAAAGCCGACGGGTGTCGCGCGTCGCCAGGCCGGTGACGTACAGGTGACGATTGTTGCCACGACGGCAAGGAACAGCGGAGCCGTGCAGCCGTGGATCTTGGCTAGCAGAAGGTCGTCTCCCAGAACTCGCAATCCACCCCAAAGTTCTTGCGTGCACAACACGGCGACCGCGATCAGGCCGAGCCGGCGCATGGACGGCCGCTCATCCGTTTTCCACAACAGAACGGCCAACACGAACGCCAGCGTACCAACCAGCAAGCCGAACAGACGATGCCCATGTTCGAGAAAGACGTCCCAAACGTTCAGCCAGTCGTGCAGCGGATAGAGCAGGGGATTGTGGCCGAAAGTGGTCGGCCAGTCGGGCACGGCCATCCCGGCCGTGTAGGTCGTCACGAGGCCGCCGATCGAAATCATCGCGAACGTGGCGACCAGCAGCGCCCAGGCGACACGATGGGGCCACGCGCTTGTTTTCGAGATGCTTGGCTTGACGGTTTGCGTTGTCACGATAGAAATTCGCGGCGTCACGGGTATCGTGCCCGTGCAATGGTTCCAGCACTGGCGAGACGCCAGTGGCACCCCACCCAGAAAAACCGATGTGACAGGGCCCTAGTCTTCTTCCTCTTCTTTCATCGCGGCCCGGTCGATGATGTCCTTCTGAACATTGCCCGGCACGACGTCATAATGGCTGAACTCGATCGAGTAGCTACCCTGTCCACCAGTGATGCTGGAGAGGCTTCGGGCGTAGGTGGTCACTTCGGCAAGCGGCACTTCCGCCGTAATGGTTTGCATGTCGGCGCCGGCCGAATCCATGCCGACCACGCGGCCGCGCCGGCCCGACATGTCGCTGC
>JAFGIR010000341.1 GCA_016929515.1 Pirellulales bacterium
GCCCCACGCCGTTGCGGCCGCCGATCTTGTTCAGTGCGTCGACGACGCCGAACGGGCTGAGTTGTTCACCGTTGACGGCCACCGGCACGCCCGAGGTGAACGCGATCGTGACGTTTTCGACCTGATCCGGGGCGTCTTGTGGCCGAACGACCATGCCGAAATCGACCAGATCGACGCCGTTGACTTCGAGATCTTCGAGGCGGCCCGCTTCGTAGCTGATGTGCAGGCAGTTTTCGTCGGAGCTGTAGGGTTTCTCGGCCGACACCTTGACCGGGATGTCTTTCTCGCGGCAATAGGCGATCATTTGGCTGCGGCCCGGGAACTTCTTGCGAAATGCTTCGATTCGCCACGGGGCGATTACCCGGACACGCGGATCGAGCGCCTCGGCCGCCAACTGGAACCGGCACTGGTCGTTGCCCTTGCCCGTCGCGCCGTGCACAAACGCGTCGGCGCCGACTTCCCGGGCGACCTGAAGGCAAATCTTCGAGATCAACGGCCGGGCGACCGACGTGCCGAGCAGATAGACGCCTTCGTACTTGGCCTGGAACTGCATGACCGGGAAGGCGATTTCCCGGCACATCTCCTCGCGGGCGTCGACCAGGCGGGCCGACTTGGCGCCCATCCGGGTCGCCTTGTCGAGGATGGCCTGGCGGTCTTCGCACGGCTGGCCCAAGTCGACGTAAACGGCATGGACTTCGTAACCCTCGTCACGCAACCAGGCCAACAACACCGAGGTATCCAATCCGCCCGAATAAGCAAGTACGCAACGCGGCATGAAAATTGTTCCTTTACACGTAGGGTGGGCATCGCCCACCGAAATCCCGCAGGCCGAAGGCAGCTGGCAGCAGACAGACTTCGCTAGGTGCCCCTGCTGGCATTGCCCAGCCGTATCTCGCCCGGCTAGGCGAACCAACCGTGGCACCCAGTGAAACCCATATTGTCCCCCATCCTGATTCGGATGACAAGTGACGGACAGCGCGGCCTTCGACCGGGTTCGGTGGCCCTCGCAAAACGCGAGCGCAAAGCTTGCATAAACCCTACGATTGGGGTAGACTGCGGGCAGAGCATGCGCGGGAATCCGGTTTCGCCGTCGTGCCTTCACGGCGTGGGCAGGATCATCGCGGGGGGAACGTCGAGCCTGCTCGACGGCTGACCGTGATCGCCTGCCGTTCGGCAAGCCGAAACTGTCTCTCCACACGCTCTTGGACTTCTCCTTATCTCGTCGTGGAGGGCACGTGATGACCAGCGACTCGGACTGCCCGTTTTCTGAACCACCCCAATCCGAAGAGCCCAAAGAGCCGACCGACGACACCGGGCAACCGAAACCGGTCACACCCCCGACTCCGCTCGCGCGCCGAACTCCGCTCCCTCAGCCCGACGCAAGCCCGTCGGCGCCGCTTCGCGATCTTGCAAGATTCCTCTACTGCGCCAATCCGTTCTACGTCGTCAGCACAGCGTTGATCTTCTGGGGGCTGCGGATTTCGTTCGAAACCACGGGCCGCTCGTTCGAGACTGACGCCCTGATGATCGGCCTGGTCAGCTACACGCTGCTTCTGGCCGCCGCGGCCTGCGTGATCATCCGTCTGGGCCAGGTCTGGAACGACGTGCGAACCGTCCTGCTTCTGGTCGTGCTCATGCTCCTGACCATTTCCGTTACGTTCGACGAGGCGCTGGCCAACAACACCTCGGTTGGCCAGTGGTACTACTTCGGCGGTTTGCTGCTGGCCGTCGTGGTGACCGAGATCACGCTGCGGGTCATCCGGCTCCGACTCGGGTGGCTGTTCCGCGGACCGTACTATCTGGCGTTCGCTCTGTTCTTCCTCTACCCGGTGGCCATCAGCCCGTTGACCCGCGACCCGAAGGATCCGGCGCTGCTCTGGGCCATGTTCGGCTTTTCACTGGCTACGGCGCTGGTGACGCTCACCCTGTTGCCGGCCATATGGCGAGGGCCGCAATACGTCCGCGACAACGGCAGCCCGTGGCGCTGGCCGCTTTATCCCTGGACGCTTTTTGGCACGCTCGGGCTCGCGGCCATGGGACGAAGCTATTACCTGTGCCAATCGTTCCATTTCGTGGGCGGCGGCGCGACGATCTTCCGGCCGTATTTCCTGGCGCCGCTCTTGGTGGCGATCAACCTGCTCCTCCTGGAGAACGGGGTCCGCTGGCGTCGAAAGGGCGTGGAGGTCTTCGCCCTCTTCATGCCGATAGCGACCGTGTGGCTCCTCTTCCTCGATTCGTACAGTCCGGTGAACGATCTTGGCTTCCAGCGGCTGTTCGTCGATACGCTGCAGGTCACGCCGCAGTATTTGATGTTGGTGGCCGTGGCCGTGTTCTACTGTTACGCCGCGCTGCGGGGGGCACGCGGCGCGATCTGGGGCGTTACGATGGCGCTCGCCTGTCTGACCGTCGTTGGCCGGACCAATGCGCTCGACGCCTTTGTGAACCCCACCGGCTGGCCGCTCCTGATGGCCGCCGTGCTCCACCTCGGCGTGGCCATCGAGCAACGCCGTCCGGCGCCGTGGTTCTGGACCTCGATGCTTCTGCTGGCCGGCCTGTCGATTGAGTTGCGCGAAACCTGGTTCATGGCCTACGAGGGGGCCATTCCGATGCACTTCGCACTGCTCGCGGTTCTCGTGATCGGCCTCGTGTTCAAAGGTTCGTTCGCCGAAGTCCTGCAGTTCCTTGGCTTCTGGGCGCTAGTCGGCATGAGCCTCGTCGCGGTCATTGCGCCGCCGGAATCGCTGGGCAATCCGCCGGCGACGCTCTTGGTGTGGTACCCCATCTTCGTGGCCGCGGTGGCGACGGTCTACGCCTGGCTGGCGGCCAACCTCACGTTCACGTATCTCTGGGCCGTGGCGGGAAATCTCCTAATGTGGATCGCCAAGTTTGGCTGGGTGGCCTACCAACCACTCCGCATTGCGGTCAAGGGCCTTGACCTGATCGTCCTCGGCGGCGTGTTCTTCGTCGTGGCGCTGGCCATCAGCCTCGGCAAGGCCGGACTGTATCGGCGATGGCTTGGCCGCAAAGGAGATGAGGACAAGGATTCGGACGCATGACCACTTCTCCCCTTTTCACGCCTCTATCGATCGGCCGGATGACGCTGGCCAACCGGTTTGTCCGTTCGGCCACCTGGGAAGGGCTGGCCGGCGAAGACGGTTCCATGACCGACCGGCTTGATGAGTTGATGATCGAGCTGGGCGACGGCGAGTTGGGCATGATTATCTCGGGCCACGCCTATGTCAGCCGCGAGGGCCAGGCCGGGCCTTGGCAGTTGGGTATCTACGACGACCGGCTCGTGCCGGGCTTGGCCCGAATGGCCCAGAGCATGAAGCACGCCGGCAGCCGGGGCGTCGCCCAATTGGCCCACGCCGGCGGCCAGGCGGCCGAGGCATTGACCGGCACGCAGGCGTTGGCTCCCTCGCCGATGGTCGGGCGCGGCGGCCGTCGGGCGCGTGAAATGAGCCTTGACGAGATCGCGCGGACCACCGGCGCGTTTGCCGCAGCGGCCGCCCGGGCCAAACAGGCCGGCTTCGACGGCGTGCAACTTCACGCGGCCCATGGGTTTTTGCTTTCGCAGTTTCTTTCGCCCTATTTCAACCGGCGGACCGACCGCTACGGCGGCAGCCTGGAGAACCGGGCCCGATTCTTGCTCGAAACGCTCGACGCGGTCCGGCGGTCGGTCGGCGACGACTATCCGGTGCTGGTGAAGCTCAACGCGGAGGATTTCATCGA
>JAFGIR010000342.1 GCA_016929515.1 Pirellulales bacterium
GACGGGCGAATTGAGACTGGGGGTGGCAGTACTCCCGGTCTGGCCGATGGTCATGCTGCCCGTGGTGCCGTTGCCGATGGCCGACCATCCGCCCATGGTGCACGTCCCGTCCAGCAGTTCGTAAGAGGAGGTGCCGGACGACGAGCCGATAAAAACGCTACTGGTCGTGGCGACGGCGCCACCGTTCTGGGAAATATTGCCCGCACCCGTCGTGTCGCCCACGTTAAGGAAACCGAGTGTGCCGCCGAACAAATGAGAGCCATCGACCTGGGCCGTCCCACCGTTGTTAATCGTGGCGTTGTCGCCCGCCACGTTTCCGGGAATGGCAAACGACGAACCCCAGTTCTCCGGGACATCGACGTAGCCGGTTGTGCCCGTCCAGTAGAAGTCGGTCTGGGCATGGGCGTGCGCCGCAAACATCAAAATCGCAAGCAGCACAAAAACGATCTTCAGAACAGGTAGTCTCATTGCGTGTACCTCCGAAAAGATGGATGGTGAAAACCGACGTCCAAATTCTCCATAGACTGGCTCGCCGACGGTGCAAAGACAACAAAGATCACAACTCGGGCTTGGGTGCGGAAAGCCCGCAAAAAGACCGCGCGCTCCACCACCTCGCTTAAACCCGGGAACATCACGGCCTCTGCATGCGGAGGCATGTCGTGCGCGCCTTCAGAGCATCCCACGCAACGCGAAAGTAAACTGCCAGAAAGAAATGCCTTACTTCCCGCGCGTCCAAGGCATCACACAATGCCACAATCGGGATTATAGACGTGATCCATAGCGTATCAAACGTTTTGCGTTAAAAGGATCACCTTGGAGTGGATTTGCGCAGGGCAACTCCGGGGTGGCACCCCGGAATAACCAATGAGGGGGACGCCATTGATGGTCTCGTTCGGTGGAACCGTCGGCAGCTCGGGGCGACAGGGCCGCAAACCATCGGGCGCCCTCGCACCATGGCAAACAGCCCGCCGCCGATGGTCGCTGGGCTTGATGAGTAGGTTTGTACGTAATCCACGAGCCCAATAGTACTGGGCGGCCATTAGGCTCATGAAGTCCCCGGTTGATTGCTGAGTTTTCTAGTCACCAAAAGATATGTCACCTTATTGACAATTAAAAACCTCTCTGGTAGGTTGGGCGGTCTCCTAACGGTCTGTGAATTGTCTCGGGCGTTGCCGAATCGGCTTTCGGCATCCGGTCGGGCGTTGTTGCACCGGCGAGAATTGGCATCGCTGTATTGGCAGTTTCAAAACTGAGCTTTTGGTTTTTGAAAACATGGAGTCTCGAATCATGAAGAACGCGCGGTCAATCTCCGTATTCAATTTGGTTACGATGCTTCTGGTGGGTGGAGTCTTGTTGGGACTCTCGGGCGTGGCGACCGCGCAAGTGATTCAGATGAGCCCCTACACCAAGGCTACCGAAATCGTTGGCGATCAACAGATCAAGCGAAGTCCCGACACGAAAGCCGACGAGATTGTCGGCGACGGAGGTGCCGCCGGCGCCCCGGCGTCCTACGATCTGCGAAACGTGGGCGGCGTCAACTACGTGACGAGCGTCAAAAACCAAGGCAACTGCGGCAGTTGTTGGGCGTTTGCCACCTATGGCGCCATGGAGAGCGACCTGCTGCTCGCCGGTGGTCCCTATGCCGACTATTCCGAGAATCACTTGAAGAACTACCACGGATTCGACTACACCCCATGCGACGGCGGCAACGCTTGGATGTCGATGGCCTACCTCAGCCGGTTGGACGGGCCCGTGAGCGAGGCGGACGATCCCTACCACGATTGGGACGATCGGCCATCGCCCGGCGGTCCCCGACAGCGGTTTCTGCGAAACGCCAATGTCTACGACACGGCCACGGAAATGAAGAACGCGATCATGGGAACGGGCGGGCTTTACACGTCGATGCTCTGGGCCAGCGCCAGTTATCGCGCGTCGGATTACACCTATTACTATTCCGGCGGCGACATCGACGGCGGTCACGCGGTGACGCTGATCGGTTGGGATGACAGCAAATCGACGGCCGGCGGCACGGGCGCCTGGCTCGCCAAGAACAGTTGGAGTCCGAGCTGGGGAAACAACGGCTACTTCTGGATCTCGTACCAGGATGTTGCGGCCTGTGACTATGGCATCTCGTTCGAAACCGATCCGGTCGATACCGTCACCGACGTCCATTACCACGATGAATTTGGGAACGTGGCTGCCGTCAATACACCCTATTCCTGTAGCGTCTTTGAGACCGTCGAGGCGGAGATGCTCAAATCGGTCGGCTTCTACACCGAAGCGGACAACGTCGGCTACGAGATCCGAATCTTCGACAATTGGGTCGGGGGAACGCCATCGGGGTTGTTAACCACCAAGTCAGGCACCGTCGATTACGAGGGTTTCCACGTCGTCGATCTCGACGCGATCGTTGAACTGATTGCCGACGATGAGTTCGTCGTTTGCCTGTATCTCGACAACGGTTTCGTCAGTGGTGATACCACCTACTATCAAGCGTTTGACTTTGCGGCCGACGGCTACAGTTCCACCTGCACCGCGAGTCTGGGCGAGAGTTACTACAGCTTCGACGGGAGCACGTGGACGGATCTGGCGAGTTGGGACGGTACGGCGAATTTCGCCGTCAAGGCCTTCGTCGATGCCGTTCCCGAACCGGCCACGCTGGCCATGATCCTCGGCCTCGTCGGGTTGGGCGTCTGCTTCCGGAGAGGTGGACGCTGGAGCTAGCGCGAGTCGCGTGGATGGCTGAAAACAGGGGCTTCGCCGCGCTGAGCTACCAGACACGTCCTGTGCAAAACGGTTTTCTACCGAGCACCCCTGACCCGTCTTTCAGCCTTTTCATCTTCTTTTTCCGATTGTTGTCTAGCCGTGCCGCGGCTAGACTCTAGGGTAGCACCATACCATAGGGAAGCGTCTCAAATTAACAAAATCAAGAAGGTGTGATCTCGTGGGAATCAACCGCAGGGATTTTGTCGTCAAGACGGGCCTCGCGGGGCTTGGACTCGCCGGAGGCAGCCTGGCCCATGGCTCTCTCTCGGCCGACGATCTCCACCGCCGAGAGGACGCCGCCGGACAAGACCAGCCCGGACAAACGAAACACACGCAGCGGTTCAATATGTCGGGGTTCGCGGCACCGCCACTCGAGCGGGTGCGCGTCGCGATCATCGGGTTGGGCCAGCGCGGGCCGGCACACATTTACAACATGAAGCACATCGAGGGCGTCCAGATCAAGGCTCTGTGCGACATCCGGCCCAAAAAGGCTCATGCAGCGAAGGCAAAACTGGCCGGCTCGGCCCATGAGCCCGACGTGTATACGGGCGAGGAAGACTGGAAGAAGGTGTGTGAACGGGACGACGTCGATTTGGTGGTGGTGACGACGCCCTGGTACATGCACGCGATGATGTCGGTCTACGCGATGAATCACGGGAAGCACGTGGCTTCCGAGGTGCCGGCGGCCGGAACGCTTGACGAGTGCTGGCAGCTGGTCGAGACGGCCGAGCAAACGCGGCGGCACTGCATGATGATGGAGAACTACTGCTACCTGCCGTTCCAACTCATGACGCTCAACATGGCGCGCCAGGGAGTTTTCGGCGAGGTGTTTCACGCCGATTGCGCCTATAACACGAGCAAGATGAGGAACAACTTCTCGAAGAACCTCTACTGGGACATGTGGTGGCTCAGACAGTACGCCGCGCGGCGAGGAAATATCTATCCGACGCACGGCCTGGGCCCGGTGAGCACCATCATGAATATCAACCGGGGCGATCGATTCGAATTTCTCGTCTCGGTCGAAAGCGCCGATTTCATGATGAATGCCAGGGCACGGGAACTCGCCGCGACGGACGAGTTCTTCAGGCCGTTTGCCAAGGAAACCTACCGGGGTTCGATGAGCGTGACCACCATTCGGACTTCGCGGGGGCGCACGATCATGGTCCAGCATGACGCCAGCTCGCCCTCGCCCCACAATCTGATTCACGGGATCCATGGAACCAAGGGAGCCGCGCTTTACGATCCGCAACCGCCCAGGATTTCGCTCGGAAACGGTGCCTGGGTGTCGCCCGCGAAGTTCGAGAAACTGAAGCAGAAATACACGCCGAACATCGTCAAGAAGCTGAGCGAATTGGCGAGCCAGATAGGAGCCGGTCACGGCGGGACCGATCTGCTGGAGGACTGGCATCTGATCGACGGTCTTCGCAACGGGCTGCCGCTCGATCAGGACGTGTATGATGCGGCGGCTTGGAGTTCGATCGTTCCGTTGAGCCAGCAGTCGGTGCTGAATCGCTCGGACTCGGTCGATATTCCCGATTTCACCGTCGGCGCCTGGAAAACCAACAAGCCGAACATGGATATCATGCTCGAACGAGGCGGGAACACAAAAATCCTGGTGTGACGGGGAGTCCTGTTCCCTGATACCTTTTTCTAGCGGCCTTCGATCGATCGCGAGAGCCGGTCGATCTGAACGCGGACGCCTTCGAGGTTCGGATTCAGACGCAGGGCTCGTCGAAAACATTCCAGCGCGGAGACCTGGTTCCGCAGTTGCAGATAGGCCTGGCCCATGCTCGCGGCCGCGTCAAAGTGATAGGGATTTACTTCGAGGGCTTCATGACAGTCGCGAATTGCCTCGACAAACCGACCCAGCCGGAAATGGGCCACGGCGCGTTGGTTCCACGCTTCGCCGAACCAACCGGCCTGCTCGATCAACTCAGTTGCCCGGGCGATGGCTTCGTGATATTGCTGGGCGGCGATTAGCCGCGCGACGACGGCCAGCCGCTGGCGTTGTTCTCCACTTCCAGCGCGTGCCCAAACATTGCGGATACCGTTCTCGGCAAGAATGCGCACGGTGCGATCGTGGTCGTGCAGCGCGCGGCCGATGGTGTGGTTGACGTCGTAATCGCCGAGAAAACCGAGCGCGAGAATAGCGCCCCGGCGAATCTCGGCCCGGGGATTCTCGGCCAATCGCTGGAGCGTCCCTTGCTCATAACGGCTCAGCGCTCCGCTCATGAAGGCCGCCGAGTCCTGGTCGTCGAGATAACGCTGATACAACTGGCAGAGTAAAGGGTTTCGACGAGAATCACTCATCGCGGTCGCTCCTGTCCGAGACGAGCCGCTGCCCGAACGGCAACGGTCGGCGTCTCAATCCTGATTGTAATCAGAGCCGTGCCGAGGACCAACGAAAAACAGCATTGGAAGTCGCCTTTTCGGCTTTCCAAAACCGATCCTAGGGCCGACAATAGGTTTAGAGCACAAGGTCTTCGCGGATGTCACTTCCCTCCGAACACGAAAACCATGAAACGTCGACCGGGTAATTACGCGTGCCTCACGGTCACGGCACTCCTGTCGCTCACGCTGCTAGGGGGAGCCGTGGCCGACCTTCGTGCCGAGGACAATCGGCTCAACGGACGCGACTTCCATCAACGGCTCGACCGGCCGCTGGGCGTTGTCTGGTCCGAGGTTCCACTTCGCGATGCATTGAACGGTCTCTCGGAAAGCCAGAACGTGGCCGTTTGGCTCGATCGCCGCATCGATCCTGGACGGCGCATTTCGTTAAAGGTCCACGAACTTCCGCTCCGGGACGTGCTGGATCGGATAGCGCATGACCAGGGCCTTGAAATGGTCCTGTTTCATTCGGTGGTTTATTTTGGTCCGCCAGACGCGGTCAAGCCGTTGCGAACACTCGGCGAGTTGCGTCGCGAGGAGGCGCGCAAACTGCCCCGGGCCACCGCCAGGCGACTCTATGCGGCACGATCCATGCGCTGGGAAGACCTGGCCACGCCCGGCGAGTTGTTGGATACCTTGACCACCGAAGGTCATCTGGAAATCGCGGATCGGGATCACGTCGTCCACGATCTATGGCCTGCGAACGTTCTGCCCTCGATGACGCTCGTCGACCGCCTGACACTGATGCTCGCGTCACTCGGGCTCACCTTTGAATACGAGGAGCAGGGCGCGCGAATCCGGTTGATTCCGATACCGGGTCGGGTCGCGTTGGTCCGGCGTTATCCGGCCGGAGTTCACCCGCAAGACGTGGTCCATCGCTGGAGCCAGACGGCGCCGGAAAGTCGAATCCGAATCGACGGCGATTCGATCGTCGTCGAAGGCCGGCTCGAAGATCACGAGCGCATCACCCAATCGCGCCGCTCGAACGGTCGCCGGACGACCGGAGATCGGAAGCGCGCCGGCACGAGTCCCGACGACGTGCGGATTGTTCAACCGAAATTCGAGGATCAGCGGCTTGAAAGCGCCATTCGCCAGGTGGCCGCCCAATTGAAGCTCGAATTGGTTTTCGACGCCGAAGGGCTGCGCCGGTCGGGTATCGACTTGGACCGGCGGATCTCGCTCGAACTCAAGGGCGAAGCGACCATCGACGAGTTGTTCCGCGCCATTCTCGAACCGGCCGGCTTGACGTTCCGGCGACGCGGTTCGACCGTCGAAATTCGTGCCGCGCGGCGTTAGTGCGGATTTCTCGCCGCGGGGACGCGGAGCAAAAACGTGCTTTGAAACGGGTGCCACCGCGGGGGTTTTCGGCTGGCGGCCTGCCGGGCCCTACTGCTCGGAGAATCCGCACAGGCCGCATCAGGACGGTTCTTGTCCGCATAATCGCTCCTTTCTGCAACCACCCGAACGCTGTCATCGTTCGTAACCTATAGTTCTAAGCAATGGAAGGTCGTTTTGTGCCCACCATCGGTGGTTGCGCGCGGAGACGCGAGTTGTCGCGTGCCCGACATGGGTCGCGTCGCGTGCTCTTCGTGCTTTCAACGAACTCGGAACGGCACGAACGCGCGGGCGACAAACGGAAAGGTCGACTTGCGCGGCAGGAAATCCGATCGAGCGTTTCGATCCAAGGAATAGTCCGAACATGAATGAATACCGAGGGGAGAATCCAGTGTCTGCCATGAAGACAAGAGGTTCCATTCCTGAGGGCCGTCAACGGGAAACGGCCGAGTCCGTACAACTGGTCAGCTTTTGTCTCGGCCAGGAGGAATACGGAATCGAGATCACGAAGGTTCAAGAGATCATTCTGCTGGGCGACATCACGCGCGTCCCTCAAACGCCCGACTACATCAAAGGGTTGATCAACTTGCGCAACATGGTCATCCCAATCGTCGATCTCCGCTTGCGCTTCGGTCTCCCCCAAGAGCCACCGACCGACGAAACGCGCATCATGGTGGTCAATGTCCACGGCAAGACGATCGGAATTATCGTCGACGCCGTAAGTGAAGTACTGCGTATTGGCAAGGATCAGATCTCGCCGCCACCGCCGACAGTGGTGGGTTTGGGGCGAGAGTACCTGACCGGGCTGGTTCAACTCGATCATCGCTTGCTTATCCTCTTGGACATCGATCACTTGCTTACCGAAGAGGAAACCACCAATCTGGACGTGATGGACGTACTGGTCTAGTGCTGAACGCCAAAATGGAGTCGTGTCATTCTCGAAGTATTGAAACCCGCCGTCACACTTGCGGAAATCCCCGAATCGCAAACGCTCGCTCAGATTGAACCAGTACGCTTCGTGACAAAACCCGAGGCTTTGCCGGACGCTTTTCCGAGATCGGCCCAACGAACCGCCATGACTAGACGCCCAACACCAACCACCGCGTCAGAGACCCTCTCCACGCTTGGCGATCTCGATTGTCTGAGACGAAGCGAGGCTCTGATCGAGCGAGTGAACCACCTCACTCGGTGCGCGAGGCCGCTGCACCACCGGCCGCATTCGACGCAAAGCGGCACGGCGACGGCCGTTTCTGGTCCACTGGTTCACCTCTCCACTTCGGCTACCTCGAGGCCGGCCGGCATCCAGCGCGCGATCACCCAATTGGCCGCGTCATCCCATGGAATTCGCCGAGAACAACCGGCACGCCGCAGCGTCTCGCAAGACCCGGGCGAACCGGCGGTCTCCCGCCTCGTGATGGCTGAAGGACCAGCCGAGCGCGTGCAACCCGACGGGACGACGCTTGCCGACACGGCCAACTCGATCTTCCCGCTCGCGCCGCTTGAGCAGGTAACCGACGCTCAACTCTCGCGGTATGCCCGGCTGATCTATAGCAAGACGGGCATCCGGGTTTCGCCGCAGAAGAAGATGTTGTTGTCGAATCGCTTGCGACGACGACTGCGCAAGACGGGCATCAAGGACTTCGACACCTATTATCGCTATCTGCAAGGCCTCGATTCCAGCCACGAGGAATGGGACGCGTTCTTTCAGGAAATCACGACCCACGAGACTTATTTGTTTCGCGACGAGAACCAATGGGATTGGTTTTCGCGGGTCTTTCTTCCGCAGCATGTCGCGTCGCTGCGAACAAGCCGGGAAAGTCGAACGCTTCGGATCTGGTCGGCTGCGTGCAGCACGGGCGACGAGGTCTACACGATTGCATGCTGCGTCGCGGCGACTCTCCCCAATCTGCAAGCCTGGAACGTGCGCATACTGGGCACCGACATCGCCAGCGGTGAAATCGAACGAGCCAAACAGGCCGTTTTCGGTCAACGAGCCATGCGGCTGGTTCCCGAATCGCACCGTCGCTTCTTCCGCAAGGGGGAGGACGCCGAGACTTGGTCGGCCAAGCCGATCTTGAGGAACATGGTCCAGTTCCGCCAGCACAACTTGATGGAACCCATGAAGGAATCGCCGTTTGATATCGTCTTTCTGAAGAACGTGTTGATCTATTTCGATCACGAATCGAAACAAAAAGCCCTCAGCGGTGTCTGCCCCCTGGTACGGCCTGGAGGTTTGCTGGTTGCGGGCGCCGCGGAAGGCGTGTCGGGGATCATAAGCGGTTTTCAACGTCTCGAGCCCTGGCTTTTTCATCGAGGATAATCGGAGTTTTCCATGAGCAATTCGGATGCTGCTGGCTACGACAGTTTCTACCAGAGCCTCCTGGGTGACTTCCTCGGCGAGTCGGAACAGTTGCTGGTTGCGCTCAACAAGCATCTTCTGCGGCTCGACGAGTGGGTGCGCTCTCCGAGCGGCCAGCGCCAGCCGTCTGGCGCGGAGAATCTTCTGAGTGAGATGTCCCACTCGATCCACAGTCTCATGAGATTGTCGAACATGCTGGGACTCGATGAAATCGAGCACT
Source organism: Pirellulales bacterium (assembly GCA_016929515.1). GTDB lineage: Bacteria > Planctomycetota > Planctomycetia > Pirellulales > Thermoguttaceae > UBA11386. The sequence goes on from JAFGIR010000342.1 coordinate 9,069, forward strand.
TCGCCGAGCCGATTGAAGCGATCTTCGAGACGGCCCGCAAGAACCTGCCAACCCTCACCGGCAACGCCGTGGAACTGCTTTTCGAGGCGATCGACCGTCTGGCCAATCTCATCGACGCGTTGAAGGACTCCGACGTCCCGGCTGTCGAACATGCAAGCGTCACGGAACGGATGCTCCAATGGCTTGAGTCAGCCGGCGTCCGTCAGACACCAAGCGACCACGCGGACACCGAACGCACGCTGGATAGGATCGAGTCCCAGGTTGCCGACGTTCTGGACAGGATGGCCCCCGCACCCGATACACCCACAAGCGCGTCGCGACCCGACATTTCCTCATCCCCGAAAATCACCGACTCCGACGAAGGCCGTGACCTCTGTCGAACCCCGCCCGGCGCGGAGCCCTCCGTCATCGCGCGGTCCGGGAACGACGCAACCAGCGACACGACGGAAGCGCCGTCGGGCGTTGCCCAGCCGGCAAACGACGGCGCCGACGACTGCTTCGCGGATCTGATCGACGAAGCGGATATGTCGTCCCGTTTCATCTCCATCTTCATTGACGAAACGGAGCTCGCGCTCGATCAATTGACCGAGAACTTGCTTAACTTGGAGGCCGGCGGCGCCCACGACGAACTCAAACTCCTGTTGGTCATCTCGCATCGAATCAAGGGATCGGCCGCTGCGGTTGGGTTGAATCGCGCCGCCAGACTGTCCCACCTGATGGAGGACCTCCTGCAAGACGTGGTCAACGTGGGCAAGCGTCTCTCGGCCGACGTGACCGATGCGATGCTCAAATGCGTGGACGAGCTACGCCAATACGTGGAAGGGCTCAAGCAGGGAACCATACCGCCCGATCATTTCCGTGAATTGGCCGCCGGACTCCTGCAGGCTCGGCAAGGAACTCGGGCCACCGGCCCCGGTTCGTCCGAGGCGCAAGCCACGCGTCCCGCCGCCTCGCCGAAAGACCACCCCGCGGCGCGATCGATGTTCGAGGAACCACCTGCGGCAGCGGGTCCCGAAACCACTTCGCAGCCCGCCGTCCCGCCGGCAAAAGAAGTCTCGCTGATTCCCGTCTCCGAGCAGCTTCGCGAGAAAGTGATTGCCACCGCGCCGATCGGCCTTCCCGTCTACGCCGGCGTAGCCACGTTTCAGCCTGACCTGCCGCTCGTCAGTTTGAAGGCCGAATTGCTTTACGAAAAACTGTCCAATCTGGGCGACGTGTCCTACTTCGATCCGCCGCCGGAACGATTCGACACGATCGAGAAACTCCAGTGTGTCCAATTCGGATTGGCCACCGAACGGCCGGAGCAAGAGATTACTCGCACGATGAAGACCTCCGGTGTCATCGGCATGGTTCTCGAGCCGCTGTTCTACGGGCCGGGCGACGATGCCCGGACCAGTTCCGACCGCGGTCCGGCCGCCGCTTCAACGGCAAGCCAGGGTACCGCTTCCTCGAAAGCCGTGCCGCCGGCCGCGTCGACGCCCGCTTGCTCGCGCGACGCCTCGCCGCGCCCCCCGTCGGCCAAGCCGACCGATGCCAGTCGACCTGCCGGCCGCGCGGCCAGCAAGCCGACCGAGACCTTGCGGGTCGACATCGACCGGCTCGATCAGTTGATGAATCTGGCCGGTCAATTGGTCGTCAGCAAGGCCCGTTTTACCCAAATCAGCGATCGTTTGCGGACCATATTTGGCAACAAGCGATCGGTACTCACGCTGAACAACGTCCTCGCCTCGCTTGCTTCCATCGCCAGTTTCGAGGACGAAGTCGCCGGAGGCCAGAAACTCGAAGCGGAACTCGGGGCGATCTGTGCCCAGGCGCGCCGAATTCAGAATCAACTGGAACCGATGCAGCGCGAAGTGGAAGCATTTTATCAAATGCACGCCTCGGTCAACGAGCTGGAGGAGGCCGTCCATCAATTGGAACGCGTCGCCGATGACATCCAGAAGAATGTGATGGACACGCGCATGGTTCCGATCGGCCCGCTGTTCACTCGGTTTCATCGCGTCATTCGCGACATCACTCGCGCCAGCAACAAGTCCATCCGGCTGGAGATTCACGGCGAGAAGACCGAATTGGACAAACGGATGATCGACGAGTTGGGCGATCCGTTGATCCACATGGTTCGCAATTCGGCCGACCACGGGATCGAGACGCCCGACCAACGCGTCCGCGCCGGCAAGCCGGCCGAAGGCACGATCACGCTCGACGCCTGCCACCGCGGAAACAACATTCTCATCCAGATCACGGACGACGGCAAAGGGCTGGACCCCAACCACATTCTCGCGAAGGCACTCGAACAAGACCTCATCAGCAGCGCCGAAGCGGAGCGGATGACCAACAGCCAGATTTACCAATTGATTTGGAAACCCGGCTTCAGCACGGCACAAAAAGTCACCGACTTTTCCGGCCGGGGCGTCGGCATGGACATCGTTCGGTCGAGAGTCGAGGCGCTCAACGGGACTGTCGAATTGGACAGCACGCCGAAACAAGGGACAACGATCACGATCAAGTTGCCGTTGACGCTGGCCATTCTCCCCAGTTTGATGGTGGACGTCGGTGGAGACGTCTTCGCCATGCCGATGGAATCGGTTGCCGAGATCGTCAGTGTCCGGTCGGATGAAGTGGCCACGGTCCACGGAACGCGCGCCACGCAAGTGCGTGGTCGCGTGATTTCCATCGTTCACTTCGACGAGGTGTTCCAATGGAACACCAACAACTCGCGCCCGGCCGATCGCGCCAACGATGATTTGACGCTGGTCATCGTCGGCGAGGGTGACGAGGAAATCGGATTGGCCGTCGATCGCGTCATTGGCGAGGAAGACGTCGTGATCAAGTCGATGGCGGACAACTACAAACATGTACCTGGCATTGCCGGCGCGAGCGTGCTGGGCGACGGGCGAGTGTCGTTAATCCTGGACTTGGCCGCCGTGATCGCCATGTCGGCCCGCGCCGCCTCGGGGGCCACGGTCCCCCAAATGACACCCGTGTGATGGGAAACAGAGAACAACCGGTGGGAGGCCCCTTTTCAGGGCATTCCGCGACGAACGGCCGATTGCTGACAACATGAACCTCCGTAACCTTCGCCTTACCGAAGGAGATTCGACTGATGACGCACGAAATTTGCACCGCCTCCAACCAATTGGAGATGTTGCACCAGCTATTTGCCTCCGCAACCCACGACGCCTCGGCGGCCATGTGCCGTTGGACGAATGGGTTGATTACCCTGTCTCTGGACGAAGTCCGCGAGATTCCGCTGCAGGACGTCTGCTGCGAAGTCGACGTCGGCGACGAACTCTTGACCATGGTCGTGCTCTGCCTCGAAGGAGAGGTTGGCGGTGAGATGATCCTCACCTTCGACAACCACAACGGCCGCCAATTGGCCGCCGCCCTGCTCGGACAAGACGCCGGCACCTCGCCCGAGTGGAGCGACCTCGAAAAATCGGCCTTGACCGAGACGGGCAACATCCTGGGGTGTGCCTACATGAACGCCTTGACGCGATTGATCAACGTCGAGTTGGTCCCCTCGGCGCCTTATTTTATTCAGGACTACGGTGCCAGCGTGCTCCAGCAAGCCCTCATGAATCAGGCGATGACGTCCGATCAGGCGTTGATTTGCCGAACCGGATTCCACCGGCAGGGTGAAGAACTCAATTGGAGGGTCTTCTTCGTCCCCACCGAACCGATGCGCGGCGCGATGGAAAAAGCACTGAGTTCCGCTTCACTGAAACATCTCAAGACGACGACCGGTTCCTCCCAACAGAAAGACCGTGTCCCCGAGGACAAGAACGATGGGGAACTATGGAGTAATGCACCGTGAGAGGGCGGTCTCCGCTAGGGCGACTCGCAGAACCCACTTTGTCTAGGATCACACCCAATGGTATTCTCAACCGTACTCAAAACGAAGACCGACAAGCATGTCGGAATGGGACAGATCGCTCTGGGCTGCGGTCCCACCCATCTCACTGCGGTCCTCGGTTCGTGTGTCGCGGTCGCGTTGCACGGCGCCAAACAGGAGATCGGCGTTCTCGGCCATGTTATCTTGGCCCATTCGAGCGGCCGCAACAGTCCGCCCGGCAAGTTCGCCGATACGGCCATTCCCGAAATGCTTCGCATGATGGACAACGCCAATGTGCCGCGAGGAGAGATCGTCGCGCGACTGGCCGGCGGTGCGAACATCTTCGGTCGATCCGGCCCCTTGCAAATCGGAGACGCCAATATCGAAGCGGTCACCCAACTCCTCAAGGACGTGGGGATTCCCGTCAAGGCACAGGACGTCGGCGGGAGCAAAGGACGCCGTGTTTCCCTCGATTGTCAAACCGGTAGTCTAACCATCGAAATGGCGGGCAACCCTGCCCGGGTCTTGTAGCAGTAATCCACTTAACAGGAGCGCGATACGAACCTCGGCAATTGCCACCCCGCGAAGCAGTCGCGTTTTTCCGACGCGGACAATCATGCTTTTTTGGGTCGCCGTCCGAAGTGATTCCAGCGAGAGGAAAGTAACCATGCCAAGAAGACTGCTGATTATTGATGACGCTCTGATTATTCGAGAAATAATCAAAGATGCGATCAAGGATACCGGTTGGGAGATCGCGGGCGAAGCCACCAACGGGCAGGAAGGCATCGAGCAGTATCAACTGCTCCAACCCGACGCAGTCACGCTCGACCTCGTCATGCCCGAGTACGACGGACTCCACGCCCTGGAGGGCATCCTCGACATGGACCCCGACGCCAAGGTCGTGGTGGTCAGCGCGTTGGACCAGAAGAATGTCCTCAAGCAGGCGTTTCGAATCGGCGCAACCGACTTTCTCGTCAAACCGTTCAACAACGAGGCGCTGATCCAAACGCTCGAAACGCTCGTTCCAGACTCCGCCGACAGCGCAATCCCGTGACCGATCCCGCATGCCGCTTCCATCGGTCGGCGCCACGGGACGTCGCCGCGCGGATTACCCCGATGGATTCAACAACTCGTCCAGACGACCGCGAACCTTCTCTTCAATCGCACTCTTGAACATCATGGCCGCCAGCGGTACGTTCGCCGTCGTGAGAACCTGACCTGGTTCGACCGCAATCCGACCGTCCACCGACATGCCCAGCGCCGTGAAGCGAAACGTCAGCGAGTGATCTTCCCACGTCTCCTCCAGGTTCTGAATCCGATCGCCGAACGAACTCCGAAGCACATCCGATTCCTGTTTCAAACGCTGAACTACTTCCTCTTGTTCCAACGCGTGCGGAACCGCAAAAGAGAGTTTTGGCATGGCATGGCTTCCCGGAGGCTGCCCACTGGTTTAACGCTGGAACACCTGACTGAAAGGCCGGTTTCAAACCGCCGCGCTCGTCACGGTGTCGAAACATCCTCTACAAGATCTTCGCTTTCAACTCGTTCAATAATCGAACGCCGCGACCGATTTCTTCCTTCTGCCGGTCGGGCTCTTGCGGAATCTCGCGTTCGATGGTCAACGGTCCGTCGTAGCCGAGTTCGGCAAGCGTCCGCAAGAACGTCTCCATGCCGACGTCGCCCTCGCCCAACGGAACCTCGCAGCCCCACTCCTGGCCCGGATTGGCCGCCCACTTCGCGTCCTTGCAATGCACGCTGCGGACCAAATGGCCCACCTTCCGAAGCGCGTCGATCGGCTCGCCCGATCCGTAGAGAATCATGTTCGCCGGATCGAAGTTCACGAACAGGTTGTCGCGCCCCACGTCGCCGTGGAACCGCAAAAGTCCCTCGGGCGATTCCTGGCCCGTCTCCAAATGCACCCGCTGAGCGTTCCCCCGGCAGTGGTCGCAAATTTCCTGGGTCACGGCCACCGCGCCTTGGTAGAGCGAATCGCTCGTGTCGTGCGGC
>JAFGIR010000343.1 GCA_016929515.1 Pirellulales bacterium
CTCGCGCCGCTGGCCGCCGCGCCGATCGAGGAACTGTTGGGCCACGTGCTGACCGAGTCGGGCTACCACGCCCAGTGGGAACAATCCGACGCCGAGGAAGACCAGCAGCGGTTGGCCAATATCGAGGAACTCCTCTCGGTCGCCCGCGATTTCGACGAACGTCATCCAGGCGGGGGACATCTTGAAGAATTTCTCGAAGAAACCAGCCTTGTGAACGAAACCGACGATTGGGAACCGGAAACCGAACGCGTCACGCTGATGACGCTGCACGCCTCGAAGGGACTCGAATTCCCGGTGGTCTACCTCGTCGCCGCCGAGGAGGGGTTGCTGCCACACGAGCGAAGCCGCGACGACGCGAATCAACTCGAGGAAGAACGCCGCTTGATGTTCGTCGGCATTACCCGGGCCGAAGAGGAATTACAGATCAGCCTGGCCCAATATCGCGACTTCCGCGGTCAGCGCAAGATAACCATTCCCAGCTCGTTTCTCATGGAGTTGCCGCGAGAGCGGATGGAGCTGCGCGACGTTGAGCAAACGGCGACGTTCGAGACGGCCGTGTCGGAAACGTCGGACCGCCGACATTCGGCTCGGGCCAAGACACCCAACGGCCTCGGACTGACCACGGCCGCCGAACTGGCCGGCGAAAACACTTCCGCAACATTCTCGCCCGATGCGTTTCGCCAGGACATGCTCGTCCGCCATCCGCAGTACGGATTGGGCCGCATCGTTGCCCTGAGCGGGTCGGGCGCCGGCCGAAAGGCCACCGTCGATTTCACGTCGGCAGCCGGACGGAAGAAGTTCGTTCTGAAATCAAGCCCCCTGCGTCCCGTGGGACGATAGCCGGAACCATCCTTGCGGAGGCTTTGCGATTTCCACTTCACGCTTTTCTAGTGTTTTCCGTAGTTCATCTCAACGCCCTTGCGCTGGGCCATGATGTAGGCTTCCAACGCTCGCATCTCAGCGCTGTCGGGGGCGAGCTTCTTGCCGCGAACCGGATTCTCGATGCACCAGTTGATCATGTCGCGCAACAGCACGACGCGGCCCAATTGGGTCTGGAACTTCGGATACGTTTCTGGGTGGGTGTTGGCGGCGTGCGGATGGCACATGTCGCACGAAGCGCCCACGGTGCTCTCCAACAAATCGCCGCTGTGGAAAATCCGGGAGCCTTGGGCCACGAATTTCTCGGTTTCCCGAGTCCAGACGAGAAGATCCGTCTCGCTAAAGTCGCCGTAGGCGTGTCCTTTGGCTTGACCATCTTTGAGGATGTCCGAATTGTCGGCCGGTTCCTCGAAGGCGTGGGCCGCCTTCTCTTCCTCGACCCAATTACGGTCCGGATGGTTGTGCTTCCACTGTTCCATCAGCGCGTCGGCCCGGGCCTGACCGGTCACCGACTTGGAAATCGTAATCGTGGCCTTTCCGTCACAGGAAAGGAGTTCTTCGGTCGGACAGCACGAGTCGGAGGAAGGGCCCTTCGCATCATTCGACGCCGTCTTCCGCTGGCAGGCCGACGAAATCGCCAGCAGCGACAGGCAAATGACGCCGACACAAACGCGGCTGGCATGGGAACGAATCAACGCTTGTTTCATGGTTTATCTCCTCGCTTGAACTTATGGCGATTAAGGTTCTTGTCGACGAATCAATCGCGATCAGTAGCTCGGCCGGTTCGGCAACGGCGGCACGTCCGTCTTGCCCCAACTCGTCATGTAAGGCGGGCGCACCGTGATCGGATTACGGTTCCAAAGGTTGTAGACCATGTCGATCATGCCGTCCGGATGCACCGGAATCTCGCCGTTGCCGCAGCCGTCGGTTGAATTGAACGGGTCGGGCCGCGTCATCTCGATGGTCAACTCGGGCATGCCTTCCGGCGCATAGGGCCATGGCCAGGCCGTCGCGAGCATTCCGTAGAAATAGATATTGCCGATGCGGTTGAGCAGAAGTTGGTGCGTATGGCCGTGGATGACCACCACCTTGTTGAACCGCTGGAGAATCGCCTGGACCTCGTCGGCGTCGTCGGTCCAGAAGTTCCATGCCTTGTAGAGCTTGTAGAGCGGCGAGTGCGAGAAGACGATCACTCGAGCGTCGTCCGGCAACCCGGCCAGATCGTTCTTGAGCCACTCGCGCTGCTTTTCGCCGACGGTGAACGAACTTTGCAGACCGTTGTCCAGCCCGGCGACCGTCTTCATCCGCTCCATGGGCGTCATCTTGCGTTTGGTCCAGAAGTCGGCCTCGACAACGCTGTTGAGCACGACGAAATGGACGCCCTTGTGGTCGAACGAATAGGTCGGGTCGCCGTACAATTCGCGCCACTTTTCGCCCATGTCCAAATACCAGTCGTGCTCGCCGACCATGATCTTCAGCGGTGCCTTCAGGTTCTTGAGGATCTCGGCGCCCAGCTCCAATTCCTTCGGCTGGCCGAGCTGCGCCAGATCGCCGCCGTAGAAGACAAAGTCGGGTTGGGGGTCGAGGTTGTTCACGTCGTCCACGCCACGGAGCAATCCTCGCACGAAGCGGTCGTTGACGTGTTTTTCATAGAGGTGCGAGTCGGAAACATAGGCGAATCGAAAACCCTCTCCGCCGCCCGAAGCCTTCTCGCCCGGCTCCTGAGCCACGGTAACCGGAGTGAACGAGGCGGGCGCGGCCAGTCCGGCCGCCGCGCCCATGGCTGCCGCCGACACCTTCAAGAAGGACCGGCGATCGAGATTCGTGAGTCCGCGGAAGAGCTTCTCGCGCTCCTCCATGTATTTGGTTTCGACGCTCTTGTAACCAGCCATTGCTATTTCGCTCCTTCTTGTTTTTCGATGCTTGACTCGGCTTTGACCCGATCCTCGAAACCCAGCGTGCGGCGGGCAGCCATTTCATTATCGCGGAACGGGCGTTCTTTTTGGGCCCTTGCCTTTTGCTCGTCGAACTGGCGCTGGTTCTCTTCCTTGAAACGATCGTCGGTCATTGAGAAAAGGAAGGCCACGACCTGATCGATTTCCTTCTCGGTCAAGTCGAGCGGTTCCATGCCGCCGTCGAGAAACGGGTTGGCTTCGCCCCCCTTGTTGTAATGATCCATCACGTCCCAGAGCGTCGCCATCGACCCGTCGTGCATGTAAGGCTGCGTGATTCCGATGTTCAACAACTGCAACGTTCGGAACGAGCCGATGTCGGAGCGGTTGTGGGTCACCATGAACCGGCCCAACTCGCTCATGTCCGTGCCGACGGCCAATTCGTCGAGCTTCTGTTCCGAGGCGTCTTCTTTCATCGCCTTCAACGCCTCACTCGCCAGACCCTCGAAGTCCTGGTGCCGGGCCGAAACGCCCACGTTATGAAACCGATTATCGGTTCCCAGCGGATTCGAGGGATTCATGTGGTGACAGCTAACGCAGCGAGCCTTGCCGTTGAACAAGTCCCAGCCCGCCTTCGCGTCGGCCGAGATCGCGTTTTCGTCCCCGTCGAGAAACCGCCGGAAAGGCGAGTCCAAAAAGACCAATGTCCGCTCGAAAGCGGCGATCGCCCGGCCAACGTCCTCGAAGTTCATCTCCCGCCCATACGCTTCCTTGAACATCTTCTGATACTCGGCGTCGTCCTTGATGGCTTTCAGGGCCGTTTCTCCGTCGGGCATTCCCATCTCGACCGGATTCAGGATGGGCTGCCTCGCCTGGTGATCGAGGTTCGGCGACCGCCCGTCGAGAAACAGCGTGTGCAACAACACCACGTTGAACGTCGTCGGAGCGTTCCGTTTGCCAAACTGTTTGCGGATTCCTTCCGAAGTAGGCAACTGGTCGGTCAGCCCCCGCGTGATGTCGTGACACGTCGCGCACGAAACCGTGCCGTCGGCCGAAAGCCGCTTGTCGAAAAAGAGCTTCTTGCCCAAGGCGATTCGCTCGGGCGTCATGGCATTGCCCTCGGGGATCAGGGCTTTCCAGGCGATCGGATCGACCCCCGGCGGCACCTGGTCCAGATCCTTCTGGGGCATCAGTTTGTCGAGCACCTCGATCTGGTGCTTGACCGTCGCCGCCCCGAGTTCGTCTCGTGGGATATCCTGGGCCGCCTCTTTGGCTGCTCCGGCAACGAGCACGACTGCGGCCAGAAACGCCGCGCCCATCAAAGCCGGCTGGCGGCTGGTTCGGAAAAGCTTCGCGCGAAACATAGTCCTACCTCCAATAGAGCCTATTTCCAGATTAACTTGTTGGCCGACTCTTTCGGCCGCAATCGGCGCACACACCGACAAGATGAACCGAATAATCCTCGACCTGGAAACCGTGTAGACGCATCGAGGACAACTCCAGATGGTCGAGACTCCGATTCTCCAAATCGATGACCCGATTGCACTTTCTGCAGACTAGATGGTGATGCCGAGAAATCTTTCCGTCAAACCGGACACTTGTGCCCGGATGGTGCAACCGCCGGACCACCCCCAGTCTTACCAGCGTCTCCAGTACCCGATAAACGGTTGTACGCGACAGCCCCGTAATTCGCTCCTTCACGCATCCGTAAACTTGGTCGGCCGTCGGGTGGTCGTCGCGCTGCAGCAGTGCCTTAAGAATCTCCCGACGCTGAACCGTCAGCGGCAGCCCCCGTTCGCGGCAAAGCGACTCGAATCGTCGCAAACCGTTATCAACACGATCTTGGTCCACGGCTGCCTAGATGGTAATTGTTACCAAAAAATGCCTAATGCCAAGCATTGCGGGAAGTTTACGCTTCTCGCGAAATGTGTCAATCACTCCCTATGGGGGCAGCCTGCCCCCACTGAAAGGCCGTTCTGCAATTCACCTGAGCGACGCGGAATTGGCCGAACCGTCGGTTGCTACACGCCTGGCGACGGGGGAAAATGACATCCGTCGTTTTCGCCCGTCTCTTTCGGTCTTCTGGTCTTTCGGCTGATTGTCATCTGCCCGTTGACGAAACTGGAAAGTCTCGGCGAAAGACCTCCAACCGGACTCCTGTTGGCCGGCGCCTGTCCGGGGCCATGCAGGGCTCGATGAGATGCGGGCGGTCCATTTTGGCCGGACAATTCACTCACCGAATCGGATCCAGGAACAGACGATGAGACAATCGCGGACCTCATGTGTCGCACTATGTGTGTTGCTAGCCGCCACGGCTCTCAAAGCCCAAGATCGCGACGATGCCTGGAAAAATCCCTCCGAACAAGGGAACTTTCACGTATTCCTGTTGATGGGGCAATCAAACATGGCCGGGCACGGCACCGTGTTGCCCGAGGATCGGAAACCGGTTCCTCGCGTTTTGATGTTGCCCATCAAAGGAAAGCTTCAATGGGAACCCGCGGCCCATCCCCTTCATGACCGGCGCGAGTTTGGCTACTTCGGCCTCGGCCTTCCATTTGCCGTCGAGTACCTGAAAGACAAGCCTGGGGTGGTTGTTGGGCTCATTCCTGTCGCGCGGGGCGGGGCTCCGATCGATCGATTGCGCAAGGGAACGCCAATCTATGCCGATGCCATCGCCAAAGCGCGATTCGCCGCGAAACAGGGTACGATCAAGGGCGTGCTGTGGCATCAGGGCGAGTCGGACACGGTCACCCCTGCCAGGGCCGATGCGTACGAGAAGAAGTTGCATCAACTCGTTGCCGACCTTCGCCAAGATTTGGGCGATGGACAATTGCCGTTCGTCGTCGGCAATCTGGCCGAATTCTATGGCACCGGTCCGGACCATGCGAAACCGGACCGCGTGAAACGCATCGACCAAATTCGAAAAATCCTCCGCACTCTGCCCGCCAAGGTCACCCATACCGGATTCGTCGAGTCGACCGGCTGTTCGTCGCCAGATCAGCACATGGTTCATTTCGACCGCGCATCCTACATTGTCCTTGGAAAACGTTATGCCAAGGTCTTCGACACGATCGCCAAGCAAGCCAATAAGCCGGATGCGGGCAGTGGCAAGTAGCCGCGATTGACGCACATCGCCGGGCGTCGCGATCAAATAATCAGAGCGACGATCGTGGTGGCGATCATCGCCGCCCCGAGGGCCGTTTTCGCAACGGTTCCAAAGAGTCGTCCCCAGAAGGCGGCGTGGCCAATTCGAAGACTGTCGTCCAAGCCGCGACCTTTCCACTGCTCGCCCAGCACGGCGCCGGTGAACGCGCCGACACCGGCCAATAGCACGGCGCCGAGGAGTGATCCGACCACCGGAATGGGCAGCCCGATAAACAGGCCGATGATCCCGCCGGCCAGGGAGCCGAGCAGCGCCAGAATGGCCCCGCGGTGGCTTCCGCCCGCCTTGGTCACACCCAGAGCGCCGGCCACGAATTCGAGCAACTCGCCCACCGTCGCGAGCACGACCAGAACGAAGACGGACGTCCAGTCGATCGCCCTCGGCGACTCAGGGGGCACGAACAAGACGTAGACGATTACGGCCGCCACGATCAGCCAGTTGCCCGGCACACCCAGCAGCGTAAGCATCCAGGCGGCCAACAGGACCACGACCAAGAGAAAAGCCCAAAGGAAACTCATGGGGCCCGTTCTCCCGTTTCTACCACGTATCGGACGCGACAAAACAGACCATTGAGCGCGATTCCATTTCGACAATTCCATCACCGGGCGGGGGCGGGCCGTCGAGCTCCGGATAGATGTCCTCCGGCGACCTGGCCGCCGTGTTCAGAAGCGTCTGCCAGCGGATCGTCTTCGTGATGGGCGGCAGCGTGAATGCCCGAGGCTGATCGCCCGCGTGGCACAGAAGTAAGACATGATGGTTTGGCGGCACCGTGGCATCCTTGCGTGGAACGGCCGCCAAGAGGCAAATCAAGCTCGCGTCGTTCTGCTCCCAGTCGACCGGCATTCCGTGGGCATTGTACCAACTGACGTCGGGAAGCCCTCCGGGGCGAACGGGCTGGCCGCTGAGGAAATTGGTCTGGCGAACCGTCGGCTCGGCGCAGCGAAACGCGATGAGCGTCTCGACGAATCGCCGTAGCGAGGCTTGTTTTCGGGCCAGTCGCCAGTCGAACCACGAGATATCGTTATCCTGGCAATAGGCGTTGTTGTTGCCTCGTTGCGTGCGTCGGCATTCGTCGCCGGCGGCCAGCATCGGCGCCCCCTGGCTCAGAAGTAGCGTGGCAAACATGTTTTTGATTTGACGAACGCGCACGCGGTCGATCGACCGACGCAACGTGGGCCCTTCGACGCCATAGTTGCAACTGTAGTTGTTGTTCTCGCCATCGGCGTTGCCTTCGCCGTTGGCTTCGTTGTGCTTATGATTGTAGCTGACCAGATCATTCAGCGTGAATCCGTCGTGCGAAATGATGAAATTGATGCTGTGATAGGGTCGCCGTCCGCCGGGTTGATAGAGATCGCTTGATCCGGCCAGCCGGGTGGCCATGGCGCCGTTCATGTTCGGATCGCCCCGCCAGTAGCGCCGCACGTCGTCACGATAGCGACCGTTCCATTCGGCCCAGCGGAGTTGACCGAACGTGCCGACCTGATACGCGCCGGCCGCGTCCCAAGCCTCGGCAATGATCTTCGTGTCGGCCAGCAGCGGATCCTCGCTGATGTTCTCGACGACCGGTGGATTGGGGACCAGATGGCCCTCGCGGTCGCGGCTCAGAATCGAAGCCAAATCGAACCGGAAACCGTCGATGTGATAGTTGTGGACCCAGTGACGCAGGCAGTGGAAGATCAATTCACGAACGATCGGATGATTTCCATTGAGCGTGTTCCCGCAGCCGGAGTAGTTCTTATACGTCGCCCCACCGTTTTCGAGCATGTAGTAGACGCGGTTTTCGAGTCCCTTGAAACTCAATACGGGCCCTTCATGGTTTCCTTCGGCCGTGTGGTTGAAAACGACGTCGAGAATCACCTCGATGCCCGCTTGATGCAAGGCAAGAACCATCTGCTTGAACTGATTGACCTGGGCGCCGGGCTCGTCGCCGACGGCGTAGCCGCGATGGGGCGCGAAAAAGGCCAGCGGGTCGTAGCCCCAGTAGTTCGGTCGTTCGAGTTTTTGGCCCAGGCAATCGTGGATCGGAAACTCGTGAACCGGCATCAACTCGACGGCCGTCACGCCCAGCGATTGCAGATAGGGTATCTTCTCGATCAGGCCCAGGTAGGTGCCCGGGTACTGAACGCCGCTCGTTTTCGATTGGGTAAATCCGCGAACGTGCGTCTCGTAGATGATCGTCTCGGACAACTCGCGGCGAATGTGCCGGTCGTTCTGCCAATCAAACTCGTCATCGATCACGACGCATTTCGGTGGGCGAATGATTCCGTCGTCGGCCGGCAGAAAGTGGCCGGCAAGCGCCTTGGCATAGGGATCGATCAGCCGGGCTTTCGGATCGAAACGCTGACCGTGGTCTGGATCGTAGGGACCATTGACCTGGAAGTGATAGAGTTGTCCGGTCGTCATGCCGGGCACGAAAACACTCCAGATGTCACCCCAGCGGTTCAACGCGGGGTCGAAGTCGACGATTTCGGCCGGTTCGCGGTCGGTAACCTTGTCGTAGATCAACACCCGCATCGCCGTGGCCGACCGGCTGACAACGATGAACTGCACGCCGTCATCATGGCAAATCGCGCCATAGGGAAGCGGATGATTGAATTTCAGCGAAGGGGGTCGCTCAAGCATGGGAGACAACTCCCCGGAGCGGCCAGCGAAAAAGCTGACATCGCCGGGATACCAGTGGTTCAAATCTAGGGACATGTGTCGTTCGAGGTGGTTTTCAAGATGCGCAGGATACGTAGACTTTATGGCCGACGAAAGAACGCCGGCACCTCGAACTAGTCTTCGGAAAGCTGGCCGCCGAAGTCGACATTTTCGGCCCACGGCGTTGTCAGCGCCAATCTCAGCCCGCCTTGCGCAACTCGACCGAAACGACGGGGAAGTCTACCTTTTTTTCCGGGTGGCGGTCCGAGGTGTCCCAGACAGCTTGCCCATGCAATTTCCGCAAGCGGCGCCGGTGTAGGCGGCGGTTTGACTTGCCATCGTGGAAACGGCGCAAAAAACAAGGGCAGACAAGCCGCCCTTGTGATCCAGGGCCATGATCGCCACCAGGCCTAGTCGTCACTCTCGGCCTGCGCCTTTTCCTTTGCTTCCGGGGCAAACACGTCGTGGCAATGGTCGCAACTCTCGGTCAACTTCTGAATGGCGGCTCGCGCGGCCTTCTTGTCGCCCTTGTGAGCAGCGGCGTTGACTTCGGCGGCGGCGTCACGCATCTCCTCGCAGTACTTATACCACTGGTCGGCCAATTCAGGCTTCGTGGTGTCGGCACTATGGTACAGGGAGGCCTGGCCGATGGCCCCGATGGCGGCGGCGCGGCCGGCCGCTTTCGGCCCATCCCGCTTGGGACGCCGGAGTTTCGCATTCCGCTTCAGTTGCGTGTTGATTCCCGGCACGGCCAGCATGAGCTGCTTCAAATCGGCCTTCTTCTCCCATTTGAGCGTCGACGAATCGCCCGTCTTGGAGCCAACGGCCTTCTTGACGGCCTCGACGCCCGCCTTCGCTGCGGCATAGTCCTTCGTGGCGGCCAATTGGCGCGACGCCTCGATCATTGCCGGGGCGGCCGCCTTATAGGCGTTGTCGGTGTCGTGCAGACCCAGCGTCAGCGCGATCACGATGAGCGTGTTCGAATCCTTGCCGATCCGCTCCACAAAATCCTTGTAGTCCTCCTCGGTCGCAACGGCCTGATCGAGCCGCTTCAAATAGTAGTCGACCTGAGTGGCCAGATCCTCGGCGGGCGCGAATTGCGACGTGGGCGGCGCCTTGGGCGGGGCTTCGGCGGCACGCGCACCGTCGACCAAAACGCTCGGAACCGCAACCGCAAGCAAGATTATCCAGCTCATCGACTTCATCAGAAACTCCTTCTCAAGGGGGTGAATGCACCATGGCAAACCAATCAGAGTGTCGCATTGCAGCTTCAAATACGAACGGGGTTGTGGCGAGGTTCTTTTGGGCCCGTCACATCGGTCCTTCTCGGCCGCAAGGAGTGTGCCCGGGGGGTGTCAGGCCGCTACGCCTGCCATGGCAAACGTCTTGAGTGGCCTGATACGTCTTCCAATCTTGCAGCACGGAGCCTGTTTGTCAAGTTTGCCCACGACTACCAGGGCATGAAGGGTGTTTCCGACAGGATGGTCGTTCGGCATGACGGAAGGCCCGAAGCCGGGCCGCGACCCGGCCGACCCATGCGCCACCGGCGCTCGCGCCGGCGGCATCCGGAGGAAACTCTCGCGAGAGACTGCCAAGCCCATCATTGAGGAGTTCGACGTCAGACGGTAAATTGGGGCTATGAGCAAAGTAACCTACAAAGATGCCGGCGTCGATCTGGACACCTACCGCGAGGCGATGGCTCGACTGCCAAGGCTCATCAACCGCACGCAAACACCCCGGGTTCTCCGTCTTGATGGGGGTTTTGCCGGACTGTGCCGGCTCGACTTCGCCAATCAGCTTTTCGCGCGGAATTACCAGGATCCAATATTGGTTGCCTGTACAGACGGCGTGGGCACGAAGCTGAAGATCGCCGGCATGACCGGCCGCCACGACACGGTGGGAATCGACCTGGTCGCCATGAGCGTGAACGAC
>JAFGIR010000344.1 GCA_016929515.1 Pirellulales bacterium
ACCGACGATTCCGCGACGCCCGTTTGTCCAAGTGGGACGCTTTGCGCCGCGGAATCATCGGTGTCACCCGGTGCAGGGCAAGGTCTCGAATTTCCGGACGGCCTCACGACAAGCGTGGGCATGTTGACCGAGGTTTCGAGCATGTCCACGGCAAGCAGCGACATGGCACCCAGTGGTCAAGCGAGACGGCCGAATGGAGGAGAAAAAGCCGCAGTTGCCTCCCTTACCCTGGGGAGTTTCGTCTCAATAGAAAAATGAGTCACTCGATTTTACGACGACACAACGTGATGCAACATGCTGCAAAGCAGCATCTTACAGAAGGCACAATCGACGCAAGTTATTGTCCAAGTCGAGGGGGTAGGGACAAAATCCCAAAAGCGCAGGGTGGCAGGGTGGCCCATCAGACAACTCGGTTGTCTCGCGCAGCGAAGCTGCAGGGGGGGTGTTCGGTGATCGCCAGTAAGTCCAAGAAACCTCGTGTGCCTCCGACACTCAGAGGCCGGGGGGCAAAAAATGAGTTTCCATCTCGCTCAACCGAGTGGTTTTCTCGATGGTTTTCGAGAACTCGGACCGAAGATAGGGCGATTGAACGCACCGCAA
Organism: Pirellulales bacterium; assembly: GCA_016929515.1. Lineage (GTDB taxonomy): Bacteria > Planctomycetota > Planctomycetia > Pirellulales > Thermoguttaceae > UBA11386. The sequence continues at coordinate 601 of JAFGIR010000344.1, forward strand.
GCCATTACCAAGGAACGACTTGTCGTAGTCCCAGTCGACGCAACGAAAACGCAAAACGAAGGGGTTGTCGATAAACTCTTGAGACGCGAAACGGCCTGACCCGGCTCGCAACGGCGTGGCCACGGCACCCGCGCGATGGCTCGTTCGCGAGCCATTCCTTGCACTACTATTGTCGAGAGTCGTGAACTGGTTCACGTCCACGCGCGACACGGCGGAACTGAGTAACCAAAGATGGCCAAGTATTTCTGTCCCCGCTGCGGCATCCCGCTTTCCGAAGAATACCTGCTCATGGCCGGCGAGCAGTTCGATTGTCCCGACTGCAATCGGGCCGTGAACCTGGGCCAGATCGCGCCCGAGCTGGTGCGGCAGCTTGCCGAGCAGCAGCGGTTGGGCGTCGAAGAAACCACGCCCGGTGGGCGAATGCAATGCCGGTTGATCGACCAAGAGTTGGTGATTTACATTCCGCCCGGCACGAGCAAGTCGGCTCGGTCGATGGGCTGTTTTGCGGTGTTCTGGTTGGGTTTCATGGTCGTTTTCACGTCCGCCTGGATCGGCACCGGCCAGATGTTCCAAGGCGAAGGCCCTTGGTTTCTCATTCCCATTCTGAGCCTGTTCTGGCTCATCGGGCTGGGCATGCTCTATGGCTGGCTTCGCGGCCGCTATGGAAAGGTCTACGTTCTGGTCGAAGCAAATCGCCTGGTGAAGCGATTCGAGCTTTTCGGCCGCGAGAAAATGCGAGAGTACACGCTCGACGAGAACAGCAAGGCCAGTCTCGTCGAGTCCTTTCGACTGAATAACCAGCCGGTCCATGCCGTGAGCGTCACGACCACCGGCCGGCCAGCCAAGTTTGGGACGTTCTTTTCGCGTGAAGAAAAAGACTGGCTCGTCCGGCGGATCAACCGGCACTTGGATAGCCCAAGTGATTGATGCACGCACGAGGCGCGTTTGGGGCGCGGCCAAGTGCCGGTCCGGATTGGATTTTCTGGACGGGCCTTTACATAGATCCGCCGCCCGTGCCCATTTTCCGAGGTTGCGTAGCGGGCTCGCCGCCGGTCGGGCCGCTTGGTGCGACGCCCGGGCGCGTTCCGCCGAGGCCCAGACCGCCGGACCCCGTGCCGCCCATGCCCATTGGACCGGGATTTCCACGGAAGACTGGTTGCGTTGGATGAGGCTTCAGTGGCGGCAAACCGTCGCCCGGTGTTTGGGCCGCCACGCGGCGAATCTGGTCGAGAAGCTGGGCGATTTCGTGATGGAGGTTGTCGGTTTGCTTCACGATGAGAATCTTGGCCGTGTTGAAATTGCCGAATTCGATCGTGGCTTCGCCGCCGTAGTCGGCCCAGGTGTCGGGAGCGATCGTGGCGGTAATCATCTCGGCCAACGGTTCGTAGTCGGTCCAGATTTCGCCTTTCTCGTTGCGATAGGTGACCAGGTCGGCCACGTCGTAGACCCCGACTTTGCGGTTCGCTTCGGCGACCTCTTCGGTGGTGATCAGCAAGACGTCGTTGCGGACGGTGTAGGCCAGTTCGAGGTCGCGAAGCATCAACTCCAACGCGTTGCGCAGCGAGATGTTCTCGAAAGTGCAGGTAATCAGCGTGTCCGAACTGAGGTCGAGTTCTTCCAGCGCCCCCTTGTCCAGACGTATGGGAATGTCGTGCGCATGGCTCAGGTAGTCGGCGACTTCACCTAGCGGGTTTTCCATAAACTGCATCTTGGTTTTTTGGGCCAGGGCGTGATGGATCCGCGCGTCGGCCTCGGAGCGTGTGATGATTCCCGTGGCAGGCTGTTCAAAGATGTTCCGGTCGAAGCGGGCCATCGCGGCGTGGATCTTCTGTACTTTGGGTTGCGACGGCTTCGGCCGTTTGGTCGATGGCGGAGCTTCGAACGGATTGTCCCCTCCCCCTCCCATTTGAGCCAACCCGATGCCGGCGCCGATGGTTGCAAGGATCAGCGCAGCTGCAACTGCTCGCAAGTTCTTGCGCATGACAAGTCCTCTTCTCGAAAAAGGATTGCGTGAAAAGCACGGCCGGCGGCGTTCCGCGACCGTCGGCCCAAGACGTCGGTCAGTGTACCACGTTTGGGTAAAAAATCAATAGTCTCAGGGCGGGAACCGACCTGTCTTTCGTCCACAAGACGTGTCGTGGCAATTGCGTAGCTCTGGAGCCAAGCAATCAGTCTGAAGGGCGAATCAGAAACAGCGCGGGGCTTGCTCTCAGGTGGAGAATCCCCCTGGTGGCGGGGCTGCTTCGTGGCGGGCTGATTCTGGTCAGGAGCCACGGCCGTCGCTAAGCTATTGTTGGCATATGAGGAGACAAACCCTCTCTCTTTTTCACCTAATTCCCAGGAGTGACGATCCATGAACTCTCAGTATTCCTTGCGCGGACGATGGCGGGCGCTCGTCGTCGTGCTCTTGGCGACCGTTTGCGTCGCGGCGGTCGCGATTGCCCCGGCCCTTGCCACTCCGCCCGCGACGGATCAACTCAAGGCGCTCGACACATCGTTGAATCTGGTTCCCGGAGACGTGGCCTTCTATAGCTCGATGCTCCGCAACGATGAGCAAGTCGAGGTGATCGCCGGCAGTCGGGCCTGGGCCAAGTTTCTCGAAATGCCGGTCATGCAGACATTGCGGCAAATGGTTGAGGGGCAAATTGCCACGCCCGGCAGCAAGGCGGCCGAACTGAAGATGTATTTGGAGAATCCGCAAACACAATACTCCCTGGGCTTGTTGGCCGACATGTTCTCCAACGACGTGTTCGTCTACGGCGACGCCGACGTGGTCGATTCGTTCGAACTCATGCAGGAAATCGCCACGGCGATGCGCTATGGCCCGCCCATGCTCCAAATCAGCGGCCAGATGAAAGGTCTCGACGAGAACCAGGTTAAGGCCATGCTCCTGATGGCCGTGCTCGCCGAGAATGCGGATCGGGTGAAGGTGCCGGGCATCGTCTTCGGGTTCAAGGTGAAGAATACGAACCGTGCCATCGAGCATATCGGCAAGCTGGACCTGTTTCTCGGTTTTGCCTTGGCGAACCAGGGGCCCGAACTGGCCGAGGCGCTCCAGCACACCAGCATCGACGGCCACAATTGTCTCGTCCTGACGCTCACGGGCGACATGATTCCCTGGGACCAGATCCCGCTTGAGGACATCAAGGAATTGGAGCTTGAAGAGGGCATCGTTGACAAGCTGGTCGAGAAGCTCAAGAAGGAGAAACTGGTGATCACTGTCGGGATGCGCGACGATTATCTCGTGGTCTCGATCGGCTCGTCGACCGAGCCCTTGGTTAAGCTGGGCAAGACTCCCGGACTAGTCACGCGGCCCGAAATGGCTCCACTAGCCCGATTCGCCGACGAGCGCTTGACCTCGATCGACTACGTCAGCAAGGAGTTTATGGAGACCGCCAACGGCGGCGAGCGCCAGATCGACGATTTGATGGATTTCGTGGATCAGATTTTGCCGAAGCTTGAGTTGACCGAGGATGAGGCGACCCAAATTCGGAAGGACGCCAAGGAACTGGCGAAAACGATCAAGCAAAAAATGCCAGTCGTCGGTGCCGTCTCGGGCGTCAGCTTCCTTTCGGATCGGGGCATCGAGAGTTTCAACTACAACTGGGGCACGCAGCCCGGCCTCGATGGCACCAAGGCGTTGGGACTGCTGACGCACGTCGGCGGTTCGCCGATTCTGGCGGTCGTTTCGCGTAGCAAGATCTCATTGGAAGACTATGATTTGGCGATCAAATGGCTCAAGAAGGGTTATGGCTATTTCCGCGAGTACGGAGTTCCGAACCTCGACGAAGGCGATCGCGAAGAGTTCGAGAAGGTCGCTAAATCGGCCGAACCCATCCTGGCCCACCTGGATCGGACCAACCGGGAGAAGCTCCTACCGGCGCTGGACGGTCAGTTCGGCCTGGTGGTTGACGGCAAGCTCACGAGCAAGCAGTTTCTCAAGACGCTGCCGGCCACCGACCAGTCGATGCCCATGGCCGAGCCGGCCGTCGTGTTGGGCCTCCGCGACGCGGATCTGATGCGAGGTGCCTTGGTTCAGTATTGGGACATTATCCGCGAAACAGTCGGCGCGGCCGCGGAAATCAATTCGGAGGTTGATGAAGCGGCCCTTCCCGAACCGGAAGTGATCGATGCGACCGACGGCGAACTGTTTGTTTTCGTTCCGCCCGAGGCGTGTCCGGTGGATCCGCAGATCACTCCGAACGTCGGCCTGGGCAATGGCGTGTGTGTTTTTTCGATGTCGCAGGCCCATACCGAGCGGCTATTGAAGACGACGCCGCTGTCGGTCGGCGGCGTGCTTGGCGACCCGGATCAGCCGATGGCCGTGGCGGTCGTGTTCGACTGGGCCGGGCTGTTGCGAGCCGGCCGGCCGTGGATCGAGCTGGGAGTCGAGAAGGTTCTGGAGGCGAGATTGGGTCCGGGCTCGGTTGGGCAGAAGGCGAGGACGCAGGTGCGCACGGCGATCGAATTGCTCTCGGTCTTCCGGAGCGTGACGAGCAAAGCCTATTTCGAGAATGGCACCATGGTGATCCACACGCTTGTCGAAATCCGCGACGTGGATTGATCGTTACGACGAAAGTGCGACGCCAGGCACTTCGTCATGGCAAAGCTCCGACCTTCAACACGCGGCGGCAATCCCGACCTGGTTGCCGCCGTGGTGTTTTCTTGGAGACATTTTGCAGAAAATACGCCGCAGATTCCCGAAATACCGCAGAACAACGGCTGGTAGTTTGCCTGCGCTTCCCAATTTGACTTTCTTTGGTCTTGGAGAGTCGTTGTTTGCCGGACGTGGGAGAGCTGTGGAAGGGATGCAGAGGTGGATGACTACCGTTGATGAGAATCATGATCAACACGGTTGAGCGAGGCGACGTCCGACGTTTCAGCGAATGATCGTAGCCGACGAGGTTCATAGTTTGAAGAAGGCGTGCGAAAAGATTTTTTTGTGCCGTGCGTACCTGCATTGAACCGTTTGCGTGCGGTTGTGGATCGTACTCGCATCGGTTGCAAAGGACATTCACCGGCGTGCTTCGAAACGAACCGAGTTTGGGGTTGGGTTGAAAAGCGTCGCGTAAAGGATCTCAATCACCTTGAATCCGAACGCAGGAAGAAATTCGAAAACCCCCATTTTTCCGGGCTGTTTTCTCCAAATACGCAGATGCGGCGATCGTGTTCATGGCATCTTCAAGACGAAGTGACTTGCAGCGGGACGACGTCGTCTCGTTGGTGTGATTGTGCGAATGAAGAACCGCACCGGTCCGTTGTTTGAAGAAGTGAGTTGCCTTGCAGGCACGACATTGTGCGCGGTGTTACTTCAAGAAAGATTTAGAAAAACTGGTTTGAGAACGGAAATTGTACTTGAAATGAATTGCAGAATGGGTACGATATTGGAAACTTAGTTAGCTTACGGTAGTGTCGTGGGTATGAGTAACTGGGTTTGTTTCGCCGTTGGCAAGATTTGACAGGAGATTACGAGAGCAACCACGCGGTATCTTCGGCGACAACGATTGTTGGAAGCCAAGAGTGGTTTGTTCGATTTTCTTGTTTCGGTGGCGATGTGCCCAGCCAGTTTCGGCCCCAGCCCGACGGTTGGCAAGGATTTCGCCCAGAACATTTGTTAGGAGGACGCAAGGTGGCCAAGAAGAAGGCGAAGAAGAAAGTCGCCAAGAAGAAGGTAGCCAAGAAGGCGACCAAGAAGAAGGCGACGAAGAAGAAGGCGACCAAGAAGAAGGTTGCCAAGAAAAAGAAGGTAGCCAAGAAAAAGAAGGTAGCCAAGAAGAAGAAGGTTGCCAAGAAGAAGAAGGTTGCCAAGAAGAAGAGGTAGGCACATTTTGTTGCCACGAACCTCGACCGACGCCGTGGAAATCGGCTTCGGTTCGGTATGATACGACGAGAAAGAAACGCCTGGCACGGCTGACCAGGCGTTTCTATTTTTTCTTGCTGTCGATCTGGCCGCGTGGCGTGCTGTAACTCTATAACACGAAGGCAGTTGCGATCTTGATAGGGAAGCGTGCTCGGTCTATTTCACTCGGAACGTTCTTGTTGGCCAATGCTCCGCCGCAATTCGTGTTTGGCGTCTCACGGAGCAAAAGCGGGAGTCACCTGATGAGGTGGCACATCTGGCGGACTTGTGCGGCATCCGAGGCGTCGATCTGTATCACTTGCCGCATTTGTCCGTGATGAACGCGAACGAGGACCTCTTGGCGGTTAGGGGGAACTTGTCGCGTGTAGCTCACCATTAGAGATCCAGTCAAGCGAATCACTTCTTCGGTGGCCGGCCCACACAGAATCGCATGGGGCCCCACGAAACTCTCCGGCTCAATCAGCGCATTCTGTACGACGGTTTCGCGTGTCCAGAGCGAACGGATTCGGTCATTCTCTTCGGCATTTCGTCCGAGGACCACCTTGTGAAGAGGGCTGACACGATAGTGACGTCCGATCCTCAATAATCCACAGTCCCATAGCGTGGCCTTGGGGTTCGTCTGGAGCAGATCGCGAAGTCGTGGGGCAAAGGTCGTCTCCGTCAACGCGCATCCCGGCGAGGGCGCGGGAATGTGACTGATCCCGAGTTCGGCGGCCAGTGCGATCAAGCCGTTGCGTTTCCGGCCCGTAAAGCTGTAAAGACGCTCGCGGTTGATCAGACCCTCCTGTTCGGGAATGGTTGGTTCGAGCCATCGGGCCGACAAGGGACGCAGCAAGCGTCCTTCCAGACCGGAGCGACGACAGACGAGATCCAAATCCTGACGCTTCTGGCTCATGGGCCGCTGACCAAGGACCTCGCCACTGACGACGACCCAAGCGTTGCGCTCTTCCATCAGTTGGCGAGCCATCCGCGTCATGTAGATGTGACAATCGAGGCACGGATTGGCCCCTTTTCCATAGCCGAAATGGGGGTTTCGCAATAGCTCGACATAGTCTTCACCCACCGAGCGTATGGTCAGGGGGATGCCCAACTCGCGCGCTGCCCGGGCGGCCGGTTTGCCCGAAGAGTCGAACGGGGTTCGCACGTTCAGTCCTTCGACTGGGATGTCTTGCCGCTGTAAGATGCGCACAGCCAAAGTGCTGTCCAGCCCACCGGAGAAAAGCGCTATGGCACCAGGCATTACTGACCGAAAGGTTGACGGAAGGAGGATGGAAGTTAGGGTTCTGCCTTCGGCGTCAGGCCGATGTGTGTCGCGTTGTGGGGCACCGGCAGACGATTGGATCAGTCTGACGGATAGGGCGGAGGTTCGTTCTTGATTTGGCACAGGGCGTTTCGGGCCGCCCGTTGTTCCGCTTCCTTCTTGTTTCGGCCCCATGCCGGCTGATACTGATTGGAGCCGATTCGAGCGGCGATTTTGAAACACTTGCTATGGTCGGGCCCTTTTTCGTCCATCAACTGGTAGGTCGGTGTCGTGCTGTATTCGCGTTGGGCCAATTGTTGCAGGAGCGACTTGTAATTGCTGCCAAGCGTCCCATCGACGGCCAGCTCGATCTCCGGCGCGATGAACCGCTCGATAAACTCCTGCGCCGCGTCATGACCCGCGTCGAGATAGACGGCCGCAATGAGCGATTCGAAGACGTCGGCCAACAACGAGGTCGGCACGTGGGGATGGGTGGTCATGCCTTTGCCGAGAATCAGACAATCCTCCAAGCCGAGCGAGCGACTGATTCGCGAGCAAGTCAGCCGGCTCACGACGATCGACTTGATCTTGGTCAGGTCACCTTCAAGGTAGTCGGGATAATTATGGTACAGAAGATCGCAAACCACGGCACCGAGAATCGCGTCGCCGAGAAACTCTAATCGTTCGTTCGAAGCCAAGCGATGATGTGCGCCCGAGGCGTGAGTCAGTGCGGCCAGCAGGAGCGTCTTGTTGGAGAAGGTGACGCCGATTCGGCGCTCGCAATCTTCCAACAAGGGCATAATTTCCGGGCCCGGAGCGGGCACGCTTGCATGAGGCATGCAGAAGATTCCTCGCTTCAAGAGGTGGCGCCGGTCCTCGGAACATCGGCCCCATGATGGGATACATTCCGAGCCGGCAACAACCAAGGAACATGGGAGGAGCCGTCCCCTCCCGGCCTGGTACTACCCACCTAGAAGCGGTTTCATAACTGAACCGACAAGGCTCGTCCGGCGGATCAAGCAAGCCGGCTGCCCAGTTACGAAACCAGTTCTAGAGATGTTCCTAGACTAATCGCGAACCCCTTGGTTGTCAATGCCGTATCCCCCATGTTCACTGGGCACGGACCAGCAAGAGTTCTTGGGGAATGGCGCCCCGAGGTCTCTTGTTGCGTAGAATCTGAGCTCGACTTTGGCCCTTTTGAGGGGCGTATATGACCGGTTTTGCTATCAGAAAGGGAGCGGCCTTGCGGGTATCATGGGTTGTGACAAAGCAATCCGTATTGCCCGAGCAAGGAAGCTCCCATACCAAAGGCAGCACGACCCGTCGTCGAGAAAGTGGCCCCCACTTTTACCCGTCCCACACGGATTCGTTTCATCTTTTTGCTGTTCGCCGCGATTCTTACCACGGGGCAGCATACCGTCAATAATGTCCTGCGGACCATGGGCCGCGCTGTGCCTGGCCATCCTTCCAGCTATCACCGCGTGTTCTCGCGTCGTCGTTGGTGCAGTTGGAAGTTGGCTTGTGGGTTGGCGGCGTTCATTATCAACCACTGGCTTCCCCAAGGGCCGGTGCCTCTGGTCGGCGACGATACGGTGGACGAGCATCGTGGCAAGAAGGTCTACGGGAAAGGGCGTCATCGCGATGCCGTTCGCTCGACGCATTCCTACATCGCATACCGTTGGGGGCACAAATGGGTGGTGCTGGCGATCTTGGTGCAATTTCCCTTTGCCGCACGACCGTGCCCACCGCGACCAATACTTCTTTACTACGAACCTGAACATGACGCCCAAGCAGATCATCGAAACCTACACCGGCCGCTGGTCGATCGAGACCACCTTCCAGGAGAGGCGTGCCCATCTTGGCTTGGAAACAACCCGTGGCCGCACGGAGAACACCGTATTGCGTGTTGCCCCGTGCCTGTTCGGACTGTATTCGGTGGTGGCGTTGCTGTATGCCCAACTGCCCACCTGTTGGCGATGCTCGTTCAGCATCCGCTGGCCGGGCAAGGACCACGCGGCGTTTTCCGACGCCATCAGCGCGGTTCGACGCTGGTTGTGGGTGGAATGGGCTTTTGTAACACACGGCCAAAGCGATACCTTTACAAAACTACCGCGACCTTTACGGGAACTACTACTCTTTGCCCTAACTCAGGCCGCCTAGTACTACAGCGCAGGATTGATATTGTGTAAATCGGCGAGTTTGGCGAAGCTATGGATGTCTGACATGGAGGACCTGGCATGGAC
>JAFGIR010000345.1 GCA_016929515.1 Pirellulales bacterium
ACCCCACGAGGCGTATACCCATTTCGAGGACCGGCCCGCTTACGGAGAAGTTGAGCTGCTGGCCGACCGGTATCTCGAAGATTTCCGCGCGGGCAACCTCGACCGGCTGGACGTGGCCTACACCAAGTTCGAGTCGCATGCCCGCCAGGAAGCCGTGGTCGAAACGCTGCTTCCCTTGACCGAATTGGACGGCACGAAGGAAGAGGAGGAGCCGGCCGCCGAGCTACCATACGAGTTTTTGCCGTCGGCCGAGAGCATCCTGAACGAAGTCGTGCCCACGAGTTTCAAAGTGCGACTGTTCAAGTGTTTTCTCGACGCGGCCGTCAGCGAGCAAATCGCCCGAATGGTCGCCATGAAAGCGGCCACCGAAAACGCCGACACGATGATCGGCCACCTGTCGATGGCCTATAACCGGGCACGCCAGGGCCAGATCACCTCCGACTTGCTCGAAGTAATCAGCGGCGCCGAAGCGTTGAACCAGTAGTCAGAGACCATGAAGTAGGAAGAATCTGATAGCCGTCGAGCCTGCTCGACGGATAAGGGCATGTCCATAGCACGTGCCATCATCATTCACTGCAAACAAGAACGCATAGCAGAGCCATGTCAACCATCGGAACCACCAAGACCAAACCGGCCAGAAGCGAAAAGAACATCGGGCACGTCACTCAGATCATCGGCTCGACGTTTGACGCCAAGTTCTCCGAGAACCAACTGCCCGCCATCTACAACGCCGTGAAGATTGAGTCGGAGCATAAAGGCATCAAGCTCGATTTGACCGGTGAAGTCGAACAACATCTGGGCGGCGGATGCGTCCGGTGCGTCGCGTTGGGGAGCACCGACGGCATGATCCGCGGCATGGAGTGCGTCGACACGGGCGCCCCCGTCAAAGTGCCGGTCGGCGAGGCTACGCTGGGACGCGTGTTCAATCTGACGGGCCAACCAGTCGACAACCGCGGGCCGGTCGACGCGGCCGAGTACTGGCCCATCCACCGCGACCCCCCCGACCTCACCGACCTGTCCACCCAGACCGAAGTCTTCGAAACGGGCATCAAGGTCATCGATCTGTTGACGCCGTTCGTGCGCGGCGGCAAGGCGGGGCTTTTCGGCGGTGCCGGGCTCGGCAAAACGGTCATCCTCACCGAACTGATCGCGCGAATCGCCAGCGCCCACGGCGGCTACAGCGTCTTTGCCGGCGTCGGCGAACGCACGCGCGAAGGAAACGACCTGTGGCTCGAAATGCAGGAAACGAAAATCGGCCAGACCGACCGGAGCGTGCTCGACCAGACGTGCATGGTCTTCGGCCAAATGAACGAGCCGCCGGGCGCCCGATTGCGGGTCGCGCTGTCGGCGCTGACCATGGCCGAGTATTTCCGCGACACGACCGGCGCGGACGTGTTGCTGTTCGTCGACAACATCTTCCGTTTTTCGCAAGCCGGCAGCGAAGTGTCGGCTTTGTTGGGCCGAATGCCTTCGGCCGTCGGCTATCAGCCGACCCTGGCCACCGAAATGGGCGCCCTGCAAGAGCGAATCACGTCGACCAACAAGGGAGCCATTACGTCGGTCCAGGCCGTCTATGTGCCGGCCGACGACCCGACCGACCCGGCCCCGGCCACGGCCTTCAGCCAGCTCGATGCGTTCATCTATCTCGAACGGGCCATTTCGGAAAAAGGCATCTATCCGGCCGTCGACCCGCTGGCCTCGTCGAGCCGCGTGCTCGATCCGCAGTACGTGGGCTCACGGCATTACGCGATCGCCCGGCGCGTGCAAATGACGCTCCAACGATACCGCGAGTTGCAGGACATTATCGCCATACTGGGCGTCGACGAGCTGAGCGAAGAAGACAAACTGGTCGTGCATCGCGCGCGGCGCATGGAGCGTTTTCTCTCCCAGCCGTTTTTGGTCGCCGAGGGTTTTACGGGAAAGCCGGGCGAGATCACGCCGCTGGAAGACACCATTCGCAGCTTCGAGGAAATCGCCGACGGCAAGTGGGACCACCTGCCCGAGCAAGCCTTCATGTATGTCGGCGCCATCGAGCAGGCGGCGGAACAAGCCGAGAAGATTGAAAAAGAAGGAAAGAAGAAGTAGTAGTCGCGGCGTCCCCTAACCCCTAATCCCTAGTCCCTAATCCCCATCCATGGCTCAACTTCAGTGTATCGTCGTCACGCCCGAAAAGACGCTCCGGGACACGCCCGCCGAGTTCGTCGCCCTGACGCTGTTCGACGGCGAGATTGGAATAGCCCCGGGCCACGCGCCGATGATCGGGCGGCTGGGCGCCGGCGAGATGCGAATCACCCACGCGAACGAAACCGTCTGCTACTACATCGAGGGCGGTTTTGTCGAGGTCCTCAATAACGTTGTTTCGGTACTGACCAGCCGGGCAATTCCGGCCGAAGCGCTCGACGAATCGGTCGCCATGGAACAGTTGGAAACCGCGCGGAGTCGCGCGGCCAATACGCCCGAACTGATGGCCCAGCGTGATCAGGCAATCAATCAGAGTCGGTCCCTGCTGCGTGTCGCGCGCCGCGCTTCTCGATGAGTCGCGCGGGGCGCGCGCTACCCAGCAAGCGTTTCCTCCAGACAGAGCGGTCCACGGCATGAATCGGGCGGTTCGGCAGTTTATGCCCCAAGCCGTACGGTTTCCGCCTGCCAGACGTTGGTTCCATCCGATCTTGCGCGTTTTCGGAAGCCTTGATCGGTCGGAGAGTGCTATATACCATCAAGACACCTTCCCCTCAGAAACATTTCCCCGACCAAAGGAGGCCCCCATGTCTCGTGCTGCCCGCTACACAATTCCGTTGCTACTTGTCGCTCTTGCCGCGACCGCAATCG
>JAFGIR010000346.1 GCA_016929515.1 Pirellulales bacterium
AATGACCTATCGCGGGCAATCGATGCCTTGCCGAGCGTCGGCGATGCAGACAAGCCCGACCGTGAACCGATGAGGGCAACCGGGACGCTGGACGTGAGCCCCGATCAGCGCGCAGCAGATACGCTAGCAGTTTCGCTAGCAGACAGGGCGCGAAACAGTACGAAAGCGTGCGACGTAGTGCGACCGGTGGAAGATCAAGCAACGCGCGTCGATGATCGGAAGTCCTTGAATCGTGCGACGTTAAGCGGTGCTGTGCGCGGTGGTGCGAAGCCTTGCGAACAGCGGGCGACGAGACTCGAACTCGCAACGTCCAGCTTGGAAGGCAAAGCTACAATCGCCGCCGAAAAGCCCAGAAGCCTTTCTTGGTTAGCATCTTATCGCCATCCAACCCGGTTCGCAAGGCGTCGCATCGTGTCGCGTTCTTTCGCATCCAGAAGCGGTATTCGGGGCGCAAAACGGTAGCCAAAACGGTAAGTGCCGGACGTTCCTGATGGTCGGTCCCTCTGTCAAGGGATTGCTCCTTAGCGCAAGCATCCATTTGGAGAAACCGCTGCCCTAGACATCGCCAACTTGCATGCTTCTCCACTCCCCATGGCGCAGCCTCTCAGGATCCAGCAGGAGCTTCTCTGCAGTGTGCGTGTAAAGACGTTCGCTGTCGGTCCTCGATCGACCTTACTGCTGCCGCCGGTCGGGACCGCTGCCGAGCGCTTCGTGAACCCTTTGTTCGGCAGCGTCGATCTGCCGCTGGCGGGTTGCTGTTGTCGAAGTGATTGTTAGCGTCGTCTCTCGGCCTGGATTGGTGAGCTGGTCGGCAAACCGTTGCAGCGCCTCAATCGACGTGTACGTAGAGCCCCCGATTCGAACAGCCTCCAAACGGACTCCGCGCACACCGCGCTGGATCCAGCGGTAACACGCGCTGACGTGCACACGCTTGCCGTTGGGCCGTGGCGGTAGACGCCGTGGTACCTCTCGGATAGGAATCAGAGTTTCGTGGCCAATCTCGATCATCGGTCTGGACAGCCCGTTCACATTGCGATCGCTTCCAGCTCGATTCGTTCTGATAAGTTCAACTGTCGTTCTTCAATGCACGATACCGAATAGCCAATCACCGCCGGTGCCATCACCCTGACGGCTGCCTGATTCTTGATGGGGCTCGGCGATGACCCAGGAATGCCCTGCCAAGCCAGATGATGCCGGCTTCGTTGCCGCCGAGTGCTTCGATGAGGTCGGGGAAGAGGCCGGCTCGCCGAACGGATCAGGCCTATTCACGTCGTCAGCTTGACAAGGCGTCGAATTCTCCTCACGACGCCCAACTCGCCAGGGCAGCACGGCATGCGTGTGAAGAACTTCTTTGCTCCCACATCGCTGACATGCGGGGAGTGCATGCTGACTGAACCACTTCGTCGTGCATTCTCCGCACGCGCTGTACGTGAGGCTCCCGCTCTCATCGCTGCCGTCCACGATTCGTTGCTCGCACACCTTCGCGTCTCACTTCTTTCCGAGCCACACCACGCCCGCGTCGTCCCGACGGATGCGTTCGGCATCTTCGGTTCTCAGGCCGGATGGATAGAGCAATACGCGTAGTTTCCTAATGTCGTGGTGGGCTCGGACGCTCCTCTGGATGTTCGCAATCAGATCAGCAACGTATCGCGACCACTCCATCTTGCGCCGGATACGGCCAAGTGACTCGGCTTCTTTCGCGAAGCCAGTCTTTGCGATCGCTGTTTGCGTGTCCTTGAGTCCTGTGGCGCGGGCGTTGACCGGCTCAGCGAAGATTTCCTCGCACGCACACTCCACTGCAAAGCGAACCATCTCATCCATCTGATCCGATGATTCGGCGATACCTGGCAACAGGGGACAGAGCATGGCGTAGGTGCGAAGGCCACGGCCATGCGCTTCCCGCATCACAGCCATGCGCTCGCTTATGGTCGAGGCGTTCGGCTCGATGATCGAGATGACATCCTCTTTGTCAGGTGGTGCCGTAATGCTCAGGCCCACGAGAATGCGATCGCGGTGCTTTTCGATCAGATCAAAGTCACGGGCCACGGCAGCGTTCTTGGTGAGGATCCGGACGCTCCAGCCAGGCTGGGATAGGATGGCTTCCATGCACCGCCTTCCAAGGTCATACTTCTGCGCCAATACGCGGACGAGATCTTTTCGCTGGGCCGAGAGTTGACCGACACATTGAAAGGCCGACCGACAGGCAGCCCGGTGCGCTTTAATGTGGGCGTCGCTGACGTGTTGCCAAAGCTGGTCGCCCATCAGCTCCTCGAACCAGCGCTGAACTTGCCGGAACGGGTTCGGCTGGTCTGTTACGAAAGTACGCAGACGGAGCTATTGGCGAAGTTGGCGATCCACGAGTTGGACCTCGTCCTTTCCGACAGCCCCATCGGTCCTGACGTCCAGGTACGTGCGTTCAACCACGTGCTCGGTGAGTGCGGCGTCTCGATCTTCGGCACGAAAGATCTGGCCGATTCGTATCGGCGACGTTTTCCGGCATCGCTTGATGGGGCGCCGTTCCTCTTGCCGACGAGTACTACGGCCCTACGTCGGGAACTCGAACACTGGTTTGACGCCGAGGACATTCGTCCGGCGGTTGTCGGCGAGTTTGACGACAGCGCGCTGCTCAAGGTCTTCGGCCAAGCCGGCGCCGGTCTGTTTGCCGCGCCCGACGTCATCGAGAAGGAAATACGTTGGCAGTACGGTGTGCGGGTCATCGGCCGCGTTGAGTCCATGAAGGAACGGTTTTATGCTATTTCTGTGGAGAGGAAAGTGAAGCACCCTGCGGTCGTCGCAATTACTGATGCGGCCCGCAAAAAGTTCTGCGACTGAGTGGAGGTTCAACGCGATCATGCCTTCTTGCATGTTGGCCGCCGTGTCAGATGCCGACTGGGCTATCATCACGGACTTGGTCGTGATTCTGGCCAGTGCGGCCGTCGTCGCGATTGTCATGCAGCGAATGCGGCTGGCCGCGATCCCCGCCTACCTGATCGCCGGAGCCGTCATCGGCCCACGCGCCCTCGGGTTGATTCCT
>JAFGIR010000347.1 GCA_016929515.1 Pirellulales bacterium
GGCATGGCGGCCGTGCTGCGGAGCAATTTCTGGCTGGCGCTGCACGTGTTGATCGTGACGGCCAGCTACGGAGCCGGCGCGTTGGCTTGGGGGCTGGGCAACATTTCGTTGGGTTGCTACGCATTGGGACGCTACCGCAGTCCGAGGATGCCTTCGGCCAAGACGCTTGCGGCCGGTCATCGTCCGGCCGGAGACTATCACGCTCCCGAGTCGAGTTTTACGCGGCGCCCGCCCGAGATCTGTACCAAGTTGGCGCACTACATTTACCGGGCGATCCAGATTGCCGTGCTGCTGTTGGCGGCCGGCACGATCACCGGCGCGATTTGGGCCGACTATGCTTGGGGACGCTACTGGGGCTGGGATCGGAAAGAAGTCTGGGCACTCATTTCGCTGTTGGTCTATCTGATTGTGTTGCACGGCCGTTGGGCCGGTTGGACCGGTAGTTTTGGCATGGCTGTCGGCGCGGTGCTCGGAGCGACGGCCATCTTAATGGCCTGGTACGGCGTGAACTTCTGGCTCACCGGCGGCCTGCACTCCTACGGCCAGAGTGCCGGCGGCGAGTGGTACGTAGCGGTTTGCGTCGCGGCCAATTGGTTGCTTGTCGTGCTGGCCGCCGCCCGGTACGGGATCGAGAGAAGGACCGTCGTCGAGCCGCCACCGCATAATTGATGCCCACAAGTGCGTATCCTACGACTGCCTGCCGCCCACTGCCTTGCTGTTTGCTGGTTCGGCGAGAATGTCTACGCGAGTCTCCAGGGCGAATTGGTAACGATTCTGGGGCTTCTATCGGTTGGGTTGGTTGGAAAAGCAGAGCAAATTTTCCACCCCGCTTCGGTCGATGTCACGAGAATGGGTCGGCATGACCGGGCTGAACGGCCGGCGAGCCGGCCAAACGCCGTATCACTGCAATGCAGGTAGGACTGATCGGAGTCAAAACCATGAGCACCGTCAACAGGATTGACGTGGGCCAACTCCGGCGCGATCGTACGCAAATGGCTCAACAACTCCGCCGCGTACATCAGGATTTGGATCATTTTATTCGCGCGCTGTCGCACGACATGAATGCGAATTTCATGCTATTGGAGAGCTCTTTCGGGCATTTAAAAAAATCGCTTGCGAGCGCATCGCCCGACGAGTTGAACGAAATTGTCGCTCACGTGGACGCATGTGTTGCTCAATCGAGGCGGTTCTTGAACGACTTGATTCATCTGGCAAAGACGGGCAGTGTCGAGATGGAACCGGAGCGGGTCGAGCTGGCCGCCGTGGTCGACGACGTGCTTTTCGAGCAGGACGAACTGTTGCGCAGGCGGGGGATTCAAGTTGATGTCCGCCGTCCATTGCCGGCCGTCTGGTACAACCGCCAGCGGCTCAAGCAAATTATTACCAACCTGGTCCGCAACGCCTTGAATCACGGTTGCGATCGGGAGTGCCCACGCATCGAGATTCGCGCCGAGAAGGACGAAAGTGTCTCCGATCCGGGCGACGTCTATCCAACGGTCCAACTCCGAGTTCACGACAACGGCCCAGGCATTGATCCCCAGTTTGCCGAGGACGTGTTCCTGCCGGGAAAACGTCTGGCCGACAGTGCGGAAGAAGGCTCGGGCATGGGGCTTGCGATCGTCAAGAAGATCGCCGAGTACTATGGAGGATCGGCTTGGATCGACTACGGCGAGGAGGGTGGAACCACGATCGCGATCATGCTGCCGGGGGGCTTTGCGGTGCCCGCGCCGACACCCTGGATTGCGCACCAGGCCGAGGACCACAAGCCATCGCTGGCCGGCGCGATCGCCAAACCGCGTCGTCCGCATGGGGCCCGTGAGGTCCGACGTGGGGCACATTAGTCCGGTCGGCTGTGAGTCGGTCTCGGGCTGGACCGTATGGGCCCTTGGCGTAGAATGGGATGGACGCGGTTGCCGCGAGGGCCGTTTTTTGTGCAACGCTGGACGGCCGGAAGCCAATAGCCGGGCAGCCGGGACGAATAAGACCTTAGCAAGCCCGTTTTTTTGGGAGAGTTGCGATGACGATGATGATGTGGAATCCGATGTTCTTGCTGTTCATCGCGCCGGCGGTGATTTTGGGCATTTGGGCCCAGTTTCGCGTCAAGTCGACCTATGCCGCGGCCCAGCGGATGGCCGCCCCGCTCAGCGGCGCGGCCGCCGCGCGACACATCCTCGATTCGGCCGGCTTGCAGAACATCGACATCGAGCAGGTCCCGGGCCACCTGAGCGATCATTACGACCCGCGGCACAAGGTTCTGCGTTTGAGTCCCGAGGTGTACCAGAGCCGGTCGCTGGCGGCGGTCGGTATCGCCGCGCACGAGTCGGGCCACGCCCTGCAAGACGCCAAGGCCTACGCGCCGCTGGTCATCCGCAACGCGGCCGTGCCCGCGGCCGGGTTTGGCAGCGGTGCCGGCATGCTCCTGTTGATTCTCGGTGTGGTCTTCAACTTCGGACCCCTTCTGTTGCTGGGCATCGTCCTGTTCGGCTTTGTGGTCTTTTTTCAAGTCGTGAATCTGCCGGTCGAATTCAACGCGAGCAATCGGGCGAAGGCGCAACTCGTTGGGCTCGGCATCGTCCCGTCCGATCAGATGGTCTACGTCAATAAGGTGCTCAACGCGGCCGCCCTGACCTACGTGGCCGCCACGTTGCAGGCCGTCATGACGTTGCTCTACTACATCATGATCTACACGAGCGGAAACCGCCGCTGAGCGGGCCGGGTGCTGGCGGGGCTCGCAAGAAAAGGGTTGGGCGTCACGGGCAATCTCCGTATGCCCATGACGCCCAGCGTCACGCGACGTATGTTGGCAAGCCGGGGGGCGTGCTTGCCGTGTTCCCTTCTTATTACCGCAGGCCGGGTTGCAGCCCGGCGCTCCCGCTGCCGGGTTGCGGTCCGGCCTGATTCTATTTCACTTCGTCCAAGTCAACCGGGCGGCGCTCGGCGGCCGACGTCATGGCCGCCTCCAACACGCGCTGTGTTTGGTAAGCGTCTTCAAAATCGGCGATCGGCACGATCGGCTCTTCGCCGGCCAACACACGGCAGATGTCGTACGCCTGATTGACAAACCCATGTTCGTAGCCGATCAAATGCGCGTCGGGCCACCAATTGCCCACGTAGGGATGGTCGGCGCCATGGGTACACATGATCGAGGTCCAGCCTTGCACGGCGCGGGGTAGGGTCGCGTCGTAGAACTCCAGTTCGTTCATTCGCTCGAAGTTGAACTTGAGCGAACCCCGCGTGCCGTTGATTTCGAAACCGTTGGCGTTCTGGTTGCCGGTGGCCTGGCGAGCGGCCTCGAAACTGGCGACCGCGCCGCCCGAGAAACGCGCCAGAAAGAGAACCGTGTCGTCGACCGTGACGTCGCCTTCTTCCTCGGCGCTTTGGAGTCCTTCGGTAATCCCGCCGGCCACGACGCCCGTCATTCGCTTGCGGCGTTTGATGAACGTCTCGGCGATGGCGCCGGAGACTTCGGTAATCTGCTCGCCCGTGACGAAGTGGGTCATATCAACCAAATGGGCATTCAAGTCGCCGTGAGCGCCGGAACCGGCCCACTCTTTCTCGAATCGCCACGCTAGGGGAACCGACTCGTCGGCCCAGTCCTGCAAGTAGGTTGCGCGAACGTGCCGAAGTTCGCCGAGGCGCCCCTCCTTGACCAGACGGCGCGCGAACGCAACGGCCGGACATCGCCGATAGTTGAACCAGACGAATGTCTTTACCGCAGCCGTTTTCGCCGCCTTGGCCATTGCCCGGGCGTCGTCGAGCGTGCCCGCGAGCGGCTTTTCGCACGAGCAGGGTTTGCCGGCGGCGATGGCCGCCAGCGCCGGACGAACGTGCATGAAATTGGGCGTGACGATATCGACCAAATCGATCTCGGGTGAGTCGACCACTCGTTGCCAATCGGTCGCAGCGTTTTGCCAACCCCAGTTGTCGGCAAACGCTTGGGGATTCTCGGCTTCCTGGCCGAAGACCGTGTGCATGGTGGGCCGGATTGGCGGGCTGAAGAACTTATTAACCTGACCCCACGCATTCGAGTGCGTACGGCCCATGAAACCTTGCCCAATCAAGGCGACGTTCAATCTTTGCACTGACTGCCTCCTTGAAAAGGAAGATGGGAACCAGATGTGTCGACCGCCGCCGAAAGGAAATGAACGCGACCACGAACGTGGAACGTTTATAAACCGATTCGTCGCGTCTTGCAAGTACCCGGTCGTCGCGATGCGAAATTTGCTCAACCGGGCGGCGAGCGTCCGTGTTTTTTTGGCGGTCGTCCACGGAACCCACGGCACCCTATCACGGTTGCTGAGTGAATGAACCCGGAGGGCACTTCACGCGCCGAAGTGCAACGACGGAAGTAGAGTCGTAGAGTGGGTGCCGCCCACCAGGAACAAGGCTTTGTCATGAGGTTCTTTCTCACGGCGCGCTGCCGGCGCGAGTGTCCGGAATTCGACGATGGCACACGCAAGATGGCGACGCGACAAACGGCAGCCAATGCCTTGCAGGCCGGCGAGGTTCAGAAGAACCACGTTGGGGGTGAACGGACCATCATGCGGCGGTGGCCCGGAATCTGACGCTGAATTTGAACAGAACGACGTATTGCAATCAGGTAAAATAGAGCGTTTAGGGACAATTGGAAAACCGACTGGCGTCCATCGGCCGAATTCGTTAGCATGAGAACGTAATCGTGTGGCTCTTGGTTCAAAAGGAGGAGGCCGCAGTATGGCGACTCGTGGGAAACACCGTCCGATGATTTGGCTGGCGGTGGGCCTGTTGTTGGGTGTCGTGGTGGCCGGTTTCTGCCCCCACGCGCCTTTGCATGCCTCGGCAACCGACCGATTTCAGACGTTTGCGGTTGCGACCGGCATGGTCGACGACGGCGTTGAAGCCATCTACTTCCTCGATTTCTTGACCGGCGATCTCAAGGCGAGGGTGTTGTCGAAGCAGATTCCACCCCGGTTCAATGCGTTCTACGAACGCAATATCCTCCGCGATTTCGGAGTCGACCCGACCAAGAACCCACGCTACTTGATGGTTACCGGCCTGAACGACTTGCGGCGCGGTGGTTCGCGGCTGCGTCCCAGCGTGGGCGTCTGCTACGTGGTTGAGATTACGACGGGTCGAGTGGCGGCCTACGCCATTCCGTGGGATGCCCAAAGCCACGCTTCGGGGCAGATGTCCTCGGGCGAGATCATCCTTTTGGACGTGAACCAATTCCGTACGGCGGCCATCCGTCCTCAATAGTTTCTGTTGCAGAAACGGCGAGTTGACCGCTACTTTCGCGGAGCGAAAGGCGACCAAGGGCTTTCCGCAACAGAAACTCGATAGCCGGCGCCGAGTTGGCGCGTCTTACCGTCCTGTTCCGTGGAATACCTACGCGAAAGGTGGCTGGTCCAAAGCGCGGCGGCGTCCCAAATTGCCCAACGGTCGCGGCGCTCGGCACGGAAAACAGGAGTCTTGTTTTGCAAATCACGGTCAACGGCCAATCGCGCGAAGTGGCCCCGGCGACGTCGATCGCCACGTTGCTCGACGAGTTAGGGTTGGCCGAGCGGCCGGTGGCCGTCGAGGTGAATCTTGAGTTGATTCCACGCGGCCAACACGCCGATCACCATTTGGCCGAAGGCGATTGTCTGGAAATCGTTACCTTGGTTGGAGGAGGATAATTGCAATGAGCGACGCTCCGTTGAGTACTCACCCTTTGAAGCTCGGTTCGCACACGTTTTCGAGCCGGCTGATCGTCGGCACGGGCAAATACACGAGCTACGAATTGATGCAACAGGCCTTGGACGTTTCGGGAGCCGAGTGCATCACCGTGGCCGTCCGCCGCGAGCGATTGATCGACGCCGAGGGGAAAAACCTGCTCGAATTCATCGATACGGATCGCTACACGATTCTGCCCAACACGGCCGGCTGTTTCAACGCGGACGACGCCGTGCGCGTCGCGCGGATGGGGCGCGAAATTCTCTCGCAAATGAACAACGCGGGCGCCGATTGGGTCAAGGTCGAGGTGCTCGGCGACACGCGCACCCTGCTGCCTGAGCCGATCGGCTCGTTGAAAGCAACCGAAACGCTCGTCGCCGAAGGGTTCCAGGTGCTGGTCTACACGAGCGACGATCCGGTGATGGCCAAGCGCTTGAAGGAGGCGGGCGCGACGAGCGTCATGCCGGCCGGGAGCCCCATCGGCTCGGGCCAGGGCGTGCTCAACCCCAATGCCCTGCGAATCTGCGTCGAATATCTCAAGGAAAACGACCCCGACTATCCCGTGATCATCGACGCGGGCGTCGGCACGGCCAGCGACGTCACGGCGGCCATGGAACTCGGCGCCGACGGCGTGTTGCTGAACACGGGCATCGCCGGCGCCGACGATCCGGTGCGCATGGCCCGGGCGATGCGCCGGGCGGCCGAGGCGGGGTACGATGCATTCCGGGCGGGCCGCATCGCGAAGAAACTCTACGCCACGGCCAGCAGTCCCAACGAAGGCGTCGTCGCCAGCAGCAAGAAGTGATCATGCCCGCTCGTCGGTGGTCATCCTGAGCGCAGCGAAGGATCTCGTTGGGTGGCACCGATGATTTTCCGCGTATGGCGTTGCCATGGGGACCGACTTTTTTCGGAAAATCGTCGGTGTTGCGAAGCAACAAGAGGCTCTGTTGGTTGATGGTTCAATGCCTCTTGTCGCTGCGCGACACCGACGATTCCGCGATCACGTCTGTCGCAAGTGGCCAAGTCCATCTCGCGGAATCATCGGTGCTACCCGGTGGGATTCCAGGAAAAGCTCCTACCGAAACGCGGCTCGGACGTTGCCGTCGGCCAGGACGATCACGGCCCAGATGCCGAACGGCGCGCCGGGAATGCAGCAGGGGTAGAAGCAAGGGATGATCGCCAGGATCGCGGCGGTCATCGCCAGCGCGTAGCTCCTGAGTCTCAGCATCTGAATGGCGCCGCAAACGACCACCAGGCTCACTAGTACTACAGCGCAGGATTGATATTGTGTAAATCGGCGAGTTTGGCGAAGCTATGGATGTCTGACATGGAGGACCTGGCATGGA
>JAFGIR010000348.1 GCA_016929515.1 Pirellulales bacterium
GCGGCCGCAGTTCAACACGGACGTACCGCTGATGTCGAGCGTGGCGACCGACGTCGCGGCATAGCCGACCCGGAAATCGGTGCCCGAAGCAACGGTCGAATCGGTCACGGTCATGTTGGTCGTGCCGTTGATCCCAACGTATACCCTATCGCCCGTGCTGCTGAACGAACTGCCGTCGGTCACGGTAACCGTCGACACGCTGCCCGCCTGCTGCGAAAGCTGGATACCGCCGGTAACCTCGACGGTGCTGTTGCCGTCGACATTCCAGAATCCGGTGGCGCCGTAGTTGCACGTTCGGGCGGTTCCGGCCTCGACCCGGCTGCCGCTCAAGACATTGAGCGTTCCGGTGCTCCCGAGCCCGTAACCCACGCGGAGGTCTTCTTCGGTGTTGTCGGGCCTGACGCCGACACGAAGCGTACTGCCGTTGGAAACGGTTACCGTCCCGGTGCTGCCCGAGGTCGTGCTGCCACTGGCACCGCCGATTCGCAGGCGCGTTCCGACGTTGGCTTCCGCGCCGTTGGCGATGATCAACTCACCCGTGGTATCGGCTCCGTCACCCACATGGGCACTGTATCCGGCCTTCAACTCAGCACCCACCCCATCGACCGTCACCGTTCCCGAGCTTTTATAGCCAACCCTCACATAATTGCGGCACTCGAAAAGAGCACTGGTAACATTGATTTCGGCATCGCCCTCATCACCAATGAACCCTGCGTCAACGGTAAACGTGGACGAACCGGAAACATTTACGATGCAGTCGGAACCGCTGTCGTCGGCCATCGTGAAGTCGTCGTTCAGGTGGAACGTCGAACCACTCAACACATCGATGCGACTGGCCGTCGAGGCGCCGTCGTCGCCTCTGCCAATCTTCATGTCGTCGCCGACCGTCAAGCTGGCGGAGTTCTGCAGCTTCAAGAAACAGTCGGTGCCCCCCAAATAGAGATCGTTACTGGCTGTCGTGCTATCCGTCTTCACAACGGTGCCACCGTCAATAATGATGTCCGTGACGTCCTTGTTGACAAACTCGACACCGGCATTCGGATCCGTGTAATATTGCTCCGTCGGGTAGGTGTAAGTGTTTCCGGCGGGCGCTGTCCAGTTGGCGGGCGTTTCCCAAACATCGGTGCCACCGCCCCCCGACCACGTCCAAACGACATCCGCGCTGGCCACGCTCGCCAGAGCAACGACCAACGCAAGAACCAATACTCGCCTAATCATGTTGTCTCCTCCTTCGCTTCGGGATTCCCACAGCATTTCGGTTGGGTGTCGACGACACTCTCTCTTCCTCGCCGGACGCCGTATCGACACCACACCTCGGCAACTCTTTGCGAAACCAGCACGGACGAAGCACCGTGGGCGCTGCGGCACACACCACTTTTTGCTTCTTCGTGCGTTCTCGCCAGCACTGTCGTCGTCGGAATGGCGATAGCCAACATGCCGAACCAAGTGCGGCCATCGCACTGAATCGCTAATGAGACCAATGCCACCGACGACAAATCGGATAGCCAAGAGCAAGGCTGACGCAAGGAAGCTCAACAGCACCCAAACCCCCGACTTACCCCATCCTTGCGTCACACCTCACCTAATCGTGTCAACCACTTCAGACACAGCAAAACGCGTAGACGAGACCCCACTATTTAAGCATTGCAAATTCGTGCATTATCCAACGGGACCATTAGCCTCTATTGTCATTAGTAAAAATCAGAATAACCACAGCATTCTGCGACAATCTTCATGCATTTTGCGACAAGAATGCCGCCTTCTCGGTTTCGTTGGCAATGTGGTATTCAATACAGCCTGATGGTGTTACTCACTGGTCTCCGACGCCGCCTTTGTTCGGTCCGACAAGGACAACCAACATAGTGGCCCCCCCACCTTCTGTGCGGGACGCCACTTGTGATTACCCGAATTTCCGAAACGAAATCCGTGTTGACGTTGCGAATCGCAGCCTTTGATTCCGCCCCCAAGCCGTTTGCCGTGCTATCCTTATAGTGTCCGGGGAACTACTTTTCCTTTACCCTGGTTAGACCGGCATTCACGTCGGTCGGAATGCGTTGTCTCCACCATTCGGTGGTTTCAGCAGGAGCTATACAATCGTGGTCAGGATCGCTAGACACCTCCGCTGCCCTTACTGCAAAGCAATTGTTCTGCAATGGGCTAATCCGACGGGTCCCAATTTCTGTACGAACTGTCGCCGACTGTTCCAAGTAGAGAAATGCACGACTCCGACGATTCAGCCTTGGGCCTACGGCGTGCTCACCGTGTTGGTGTTCAACCTCCGTTTGTGCGGCTGAACCCGCACAGTGACGATAGTTTTGGCATTTGCCCAAAACCGAATCTTGCGATCCGCACCCCCGTCTCACTGCCTACACTTCACCACCGCGCTCGTCTGAAAACTGCTTTCGAGCGTCTTCCCGCCCGGCAAGTCGCCCGTGATTGCGTCGTGGCCACGAGCGTCGCCGCCCGCCGATCAACGGCCGACATTCTTTACCATTCCAGAGAACAATAGGACGTTCCCGAACGTTCTTCTCATGGCGGTTTGTTCGGGTGCGGTCGGGCGAATCTCGCCAGCATGGCCAATGCGTGATACACTCTCGTGAACAGACTCCGCCGATAGAGCCAAGGGAAAGGATCTCCATGACCGACGACTCCAATTTGCCAGAAAACCAAGCGACCCCCCGTTGGAAGCCACTCTCGTCGATCGATCGCCGTGTGCTAGGCGTACTGATCGAGAAGGCCAAGACCACGCCCGACGCGTACCCGTTGTCTCTGAACGCCATCACGACCGGCGCCAATCAGAAAAGCAACCGCGACCCGATGATGAACCTCGAACCCGACGACGTCGAAGAATCGCTCGATCGGCTTCGGAATTTCGGGGCGGTGGGCATCGTTCAAGGGATCGGCCGGGTCTCGAAATATCGCCACTACGCCTACGAATGGTTCGGCGTCGACAAGGTCGAATTGGCCGTTCTGGCTGAGTTGCTTTTGCGCGGCGCCCAGCCCCAAGGCGAATTGCGGGCGAGGGCCGCCCGCATGGAACCGATTCCCGGTCTTCCCGAGTTGCGCCCGGTCGTGGCTTCGCTCAAGTCGAAGAAACTGGTCGTTCCGCTGACGCCGGAAGGGCGAGGTCACGTCGTGACCCACGGGCTCTACATGCCGCAAGAAATGCAGAAGCTGCGCGATCGCTATCAGGGCGACTCCTCGCCGGGGGACCCGTCGAGCCCGACTAAACCGCCAACGCCGGTCGCCGACATGGTTCCGCCCTGCTCATCTCCGCCGCCCACGCCGACAGTCGAGCCGGGCAACGCGTTCAAGGCCGAGTTGGCCGAATTGCGAGACCAGATGACCGACCTTCGAGCCCAACTCCAGGAATTGGCCGCCGCGCAACAGCGATCGGAGAATGAGCTTCACGACTTGCGAAGCGCGTTGGGCGAGTAGTCCAACGCCGCCGTCTCACCAATTCAATTCGACGGCTTCCTCCCAGTGCGCGTAGAGCGTCTTGATCGCGGATTGCCGCTCGTCGATCTGCGCCATAACGTCTCGCACGCGATCGGCCGCGCGATGGGTCTCGGGCAGAACCAACAACCCGTGAAGCGCTTCGAGCTTTGATTCCTCCTCGGCAATCTCGCGCTCGATATCCTCTGCTTTTCGATAGGGAAACCGCCGTTTTCGTGGTTTCGGCCCATCTTTTCGGGTGTTTTTGCTCGCGGTGTCCTGAGGGCCGGCCGCTCCCTTCGCTTGGCCGTCGGCCAGCCTTCCCCGGCCGTCTTCGCCCGCCCGCCGCAAGGCGACCAGGTGCTGGTACGTCTCGTAATTCCCTTCGATAACGCGAAACCGGTCCGGTTCGGCCACCAGCAGATGGTCGGCCACGCGATTGACGAGATAACGGTCGTGGCTCACCAGCAACACGGTCCCCTCGAATTGCCTCAGCGCCTTCTCCAAGGCGTCGCGCGCCCAAAGGTCGAGATGGTTGGTCGGTTCATCCAGCA
>JAFGIR010000349.1 GCA_016929515.1 Pirellulales bacterium
CGTCTTTTCGAGCAGCGGCGGGAGGGGCAACTCGACGTGGCCATCCGCGACGTCATGACCCCCAACCCCGTCACCATCGACCTCGGTTCCTTGGTGGGCGACGCCGTGGAAGTCATTGTCAGGAGAAAAATCAGTGAATTGCCGGTCGTCGACGCCCAAGGTTGCCCAGCCGGCATGATTGACATCACCGACGTGATCGGGATGCTGCCGAAAGAGCATGAAGCGGTCGGCGATTTGGAGAACAGTCCGTTTTTTGCCGAACCCAAGCGCGAGTCGGCTGCGTAGGATGAAGCGGCGCCGGTCCCCGGCCTTGGTCCGTCGGCTCCGCCCTCGGAGTGCGGTGAAATCGTCGTGCTGTTGGAAAAGCGACTCGCGGCAAGGAAGCCTATTATGAACGTCGACCAGAAGTGTCAGGCCATCCGACTCATCCTATCCGACGTCGACGGGGTGTTGACCGACGGTCGGCTGATCTACGACAACCAAGGCATCGAATCCAAGGTGTTTCATGCCCGCGATGGGCAAGGAATCCGGCTCTGGCACAATGCCGGCTTTCCTTTTGGGTTGATCACCTTGCGAAATTCGCGCATCGTGAGCAGTCGGGCCGCCGAACTGGAGATCGACATACTCCGCCAGGGCGTCGACGACAAGCTCTCGACCGTGGAACAGATTCGAAACGAACTGGGGCTCCTGCCCGAACAAGTTTCCTACCTGGGCGACGATTTGCCCGATGTGTCCGTCCTGCGTCACGTGGGCCTCGGCGTTGCCGTGGCTGATGCGTGTGAAGAAGCGCGTCTGGCGGCCGACTACGTGACCGCGGTCGGCGGCGGCGGCGGCGCGGTTCGCGAGACGATCGAGATGATCCTTAAGGCACAACAACGATGGGAGGAGGCCATTCAAGCCTACGTCGCGTAGGTTGCGTGGAGTCCGAAACAACCGCTCGTTTTCAAGAGTTTCTCTCGCGGGTCATGCATTGCCCAAGAACCCGAATATGGGAAGAGACAACGGCTTCGGCTTATTGCCATGAAGAATCTACTGAGAATGACCGGCAGCTTCGCGATCGTGTTGGTTGCCTATTGGGTCTATGCCGTCGCGGCGGTGCCCATGATCGAACCGTCATTCGATCCGGAGCAACGTGTCGTGGTAGGGTCAGGCGCGAACGACGCCGGCCAGGAAACGACCAACCGTCGGATTGTCGAATTGGCCAGTTTGTTTCCCCCCGGCGCTTGGGAGTTGGACAACCCCAAAATTCTCCAAAACGACCGCGTCAAACTCCTGATTGGCAACTACGAAACCGATCAGGACGGCAACGTCATGATTCGGCCCTGCACGATAGTCCTCCTCGCGACGGACGAAAAAACGACGCCGGCCGAGCGAATCAAGAGGGCCGTCGTTCTCGAAGCACCGGAAGGAGCCCTGCTCCGGTTCGACGAACCGTTTGATCTTTCGCGGGCACAGATTGGCCAATTGGTCGGCGGCCGGTTCGAAGGGCCCATCAGCATCCGGAGCGCCGGCAAGTCCGAGGCCCCCGACGACGATTTGTGGGTGGTCACCCGGGACGTTCAGCTCACCGAAGAACACATTTGGACGCCTCAACCGGTTCAATTTCGCTACGGCCCCCACTTTGGTTCGGGCCGCGAGATGCGGATTTGCTTGCTGTCCAGTGATGACATCGGCTCGACGCGCAAGAACCGCCGGGGACCACGTGTTTCGGGGCTCGAATCGTTCGAGTTGGTCCACCTCGATCGTTTGCACCTGCGGTTGCCGCCGAGCAAAGACATGCCAGGCGGATCGGCACCGCCGGCAGCCTCGCCCACGGTATCCGCGTCACCCAACAACCGTGAGGACACGCCGGTTGAAATCATGTGTGCCGGCCCCTTCCGTTTCGATGCGATTCAGCGGCAGGCCACCTTTGAAAAGAACGTGGTCGTGATGGCGCTGCGTCCCGATGGGCAGCACGACCGGCTGGAAAACTGCGATCGGCTGGTCGTCCATTTCATGTCGCGCGAGGAAGACGACCCATCGGCTGGCGATGCTGCAAAAAGCGAGCCGTCGAAGAAACCGTCTCGGCTGGCTAGTCTGAAACCGTGTCGTTTGGAAGCGATCGGCAATCCGGTCGTGTTCCACGCACCGAGCGAATCGGCCGACGGTCGAGGCCAACGCCTCGAGTATGACCTGACGAACGGGCACATCGTCCTGGACGGCGATCAGCCGGTCTTCCTCCGCAAAGGACCCAATCAGATCGAAGCACGCTACCTTCGCTACGAAATACCCGAGCCGGGGCATCAAATAGGCACCGTCGTGGCCGAAGGGCCGGGCCGGATCCACGCCTTGTTGGACGACCGGCCGGATCAACCGTTTGAAGCCCGATGGATGCGGGAATTGCGGGTTCGGCCTCACCAACAAAACCAGGTTATTTCGCTCACCGGCGGCGCGGAGTTGCTCTATGGGGGCATTGGGCATCTTGCGGCCGGCGAGATTCACTTCTTTCTGAACGAGGTTGCCGCGACGAAAGGCTCCCAACGCCTCGAGCTGCAACCTGACCGAATGTCGGCCGAAACGAACGTCAAGCTCAACTCGCCAGAGATGTCCGGCCAGGTCGAGCAACTGCAGATCTGGTTCGAGCAGGATGAGACGGTTCAGGGCGCGAACCATCTCGCGACGGCCACCCCGATGCCCGACAAGACAGTCATTGATCCCACCCCGTCTGACCGGACAAGAGAATCGGCGAGTGTCGCCGCGCCGCCGCGGGCAACCACCTCGCAACCACTTCCGGAGCAACATTTCCACATCACGGGGCGATTGCTTCAGGCACGCATCATCCTGCGCGACACCGAGCCGGATGTCGCCGAGTTGACGATCTCCGACCACGTCGAAATGATCGAAACACGCACGGCCCAACCGGATGACAAGCCGATCGTGGTCCGCGGCGAGTGTATTCACGTGAAGGACGCTTCGAGACCCTACGCGGCGGTTAGCATCAAGGGAAAACCGGCCCATTTTGAAGGCCAAGGTCTCACGATTAGCGGCACCAATATCAACGTCAATCAAGGCACGAACCGTCTGTGGATCGACGGGGCAGGCTACATGGACTTGCCGCCGATCGGTCAAGACCTGCAAGGCCGACCGATTACGAGCAACGAGCCGCTACGTGTCTGCTGGCAAGACCGCATGGAATTCGACGGACGCACGGCTCGTTTCGAAGGCGGAGTTCACGCCGCCACGGAAACCCAACGATTGCTCACCGAGACGCTGGAGGTCAGCCTCGATCGCATGGTTCGGTTTGCCCAAGCGGGACAACTCCAAGACATGGACGAAAAAAACCTGCAGGAGCTTCGCTGTCAGGGCAAGGTCTGGATGGAAAGTCGATCCTACAAGGGAGGTCTTCAAGAATCGCACGAACAGTTCGAGACTCAGAACCTGATCATCAACAACACCACGGGCGCATTGACGGCCGCCGGACCAGGATGGATCCGGAGTATTCGCCGGGGCGAAACCGGACCAAGTCCGTGGGGCAGCCCTTCCGAGCCGCCGGAAACGACCGCGACGGTCGATCCGTCGAAATCAAGCGACCTCGTCTATCTGTACGTGCGGTTCCAGGGAGCCATGACCGGAAACGTGCGCGAACACGAAATCACTTTCCACGACCAGGTTCTGACGGTCTACGGCCCGGTTGAGTCTTGGGGAGCCACGCTACCCACCGACAATCCCGAGAAACTGGGGCCGCGGGGTACGCGGCTGAACTGCAACGAGCTGACGGTTCGTGAAATGCCGTCGCCGATAGGCGAGAAACCGTCGATCGAGTTCGAATCGGTTGGCAATGTACGCGTCGAAGGCCGCGATTTCTCGGCGCTGGCTGCCCGCATGAGCTACGACCAGAACAAGGACCTGATGATTCTCGAAGGCGACGGCCGAACCATGGCAACGCTCGAACAACAGGAGCAAGTCGGCGGCGCCAAGAACACTTTCCCGGCCCAAAAGATCTTCTATCGGCCCAAAACCAAGGAAGTGAAGAGCGTCGGCATCGGTTCGGTCGAGATAAACCAATTCCCGGCCAAGAGACCAGGGCGACGGCAGCCGAGGTGATGCGCGACACGTGCCCGTGTCGTGACGTTCCCAAGAACAAAACACAACCAAGCCGGTGTGTTTCGTTACGCCGGTCGCCCTCCTCGGCGAGGGCATGCGGTCGCTGCCGTCGGGCGTCGCAAGAAGGGCCCGAATTCGACAAGATCGGTAGCGTGAGGAGGCAATCGAGTGAGCGGCTATCGAGTGGTTTTCATCACACGGCGCTTCTGGCCCCAATGGGACGGTGCTTCGCGTACGATCGGGAATCTGGCCGCGGCACTGGTGAAACGTGGTTGTCAGGCATCGGTGCTCACGGTCTGGGAAGTGCCGCGGTGGGCCGCCGAGATCCAATGGCGCGGTGTGTCGGTGATCCGATTGCCCTATGACCGGCAAAACCGGCGAGGCGAAATCGGTTACCTGCAGGCCCTGACCCGCTGGCTTCGCGGCAACCGCGATCAGTATGATCTGGTCTGCGTATCGGGGCTCCGCCATGACGCGTACGCTGCGTTGGGAGCCGTCACAAGCGAAGTGCCCGTCGTGCTCCGCGCCGAAACATCCGGCTTTCGGGGCGACTGTCTTTGGCAATTGGACGCGAAGCGTGGCCGAAGGATCAAGCGACGCACGATGAAAGCCGCGGCATGGATTGGCCCGAGTCCCCTGGCTCATCGTGAGTTGATCGCCGCGGGCTATCCGCGGGAGCGGATCCACTACCTCGCTCACGGCGTTACTCGGCAACCAGTTCGCGACAAGATGACTCGCAGGGCAGCCAGGGAGTCGCTGGCTACGGACCATTCCATGCTGCGCTTGGCTGAAGAGACGCCATTGGCGGTCTGTGTGGGTCGGCTCCACCGGAGCCGAGGCCTTGTCTCGCTGATCACGGCGTGGGAGAGCATTTTGAAGCACCGGCCGGACGCCCGGCTTTGGTTTGTCGGTAATGGACCAGAGAGAACGAGTCTTCAGCAGCGGATCGATGCGAGGAATCTGACCGGTCAGGTCTCGCTCGTCGGCCAGTTCGACGAAGTCGACACCCTGTTGGCGGCGGCCGACCTGTTTGTCCTGCCCTCGTCCGAGGAAGACCTGTCAATTGCCCTGCTCGAAGCCATGGCGGCCGGGCTGCCCGTGGTGGCATGCGATACGTTGAGCAACCGGGAGGTCGTGGAAAGCGGACAGCAGGGGCTGCTGGTGCCTTCAGGAGACGTGGAGGCTCTGGCGACGGCGTTGTCCCGCGTGATGGATCAGCCAGAATGGGCTTGTCAACTCGGCAACGAGGCTCGAAATCGCATCGAGCAGAGTTTCCCGCTTGGCAAGATGGTCGAAGCGTACGCAACATTGTTTGAGGGACTTGTGGGGGCTCGCTGCCCCGATCGTGAATGTCCGAGTTGAATGCCACGCTGTCCGAAGACATCGCTGGAACGCTCAAGGGCGGCCGTCGTCCGGGGCGATATTCCATAAATCGTGTAGAATCAAGGGGCTACGGCAAGGTTCGGCGCCCCAAAAATTCCTCCGGAAGTCGAAAAAACCGATCTTGACGTGATTTTCGAAATGGCCTATTCTCGCCGCCTCATCGATGAGAAATGCAGCTGGGAACAGTCCGCCGTACGAGCGTAGGCGGCGGTTATTTAGGAAACGTTATTGATCCACGTGGATGGGTCCTGCACTGGGCCGCTCTCGTTGAGAGCGTGTCTGCGGACCGCGAAGCGTTACGCCGCCCGCATGGATGCCGTGGCGGTGCGCTTCGATTTTACGATGTGGTGTCGACCGTCGAGCAAATACTTGTTGGCCGGAGGGTTCTCCGGCAATCAAGGCGGCCGACCAATCGCTCCCGGAAACGTGTGGTGTCCTTTGCCCCCCTGGGACGCGGCCTTTCCGGGGGCTTTTTTTGCGCGCTGATGGGCCCTCTTCTAGTAAAATTGTGGTTTGGTGGAATCGCTCAGCGGCCGAAGCGGGGCACCATGTGACGTCCACTTGCTTGCTGGGACACCTGGCGGTCAATCTGGGCGAAACACTGAAATGGGACGGCCCGAACGAACGTTTCCTCACCAACGACCGGGCCAACGCAATGCTCGATGCGCCCATCGTGAAGCCGAATCCAGATCTGCAAGACAAGGCTTGAGACGGCTTCTTCCGGGAATCGCGAGAGACGATCCTGGCACGCGCGGAACGCGCCACCGAAGGACGCGTGTCTTTCGGTTTTCACGTTGACACGGCCACCACGGGCTCTGCCTGCGGCAAGTACTCCCCCGTCTGTTCGGGGGGGCGGCTGAAACCCGTTCGTAAACCACTCCAGCCGACCCAAGAGACGAGACCTTGGACAAGCCGTGCGTTCAATATAAAGTATAGGTATGAACACGCTTGACCTTCTACCGTCGGCCCAACCACCCGTGCGTGCCGGGCTGCGCCAGGAAATCGTTTCGGGACTTCTCCACTCGATCTTCACGGGCGAGCTGCCCGCCAAGACTCGGCTGGTCATCCTTCGATTGGCGAAGCGATTCGGCACCAGTTCGACGCCCGTGCGCGAGGCACTGGTGGAGCTCGAAGGACTCGGCATCGTCGAGTTCATTCACAATCGCGGGGCGATGGTCAAGCCCTCTGGACGCGACGAACTTCGTGAAATCTATCATTTGCGCCGCATTCTCGAAGCCGAGGCAACTCGGTGTGCCTGCGGCCGAGCCGGCGCTATCGTGCTCGAATCGCTCGAAGAGAAACTCGCGCAGTTGGCGCAAGCCGATCAGCGCAAGCAACGCTCCCGGGACATGGTCGAAGCAGACCAACAACTGCACGGCCTGATTGCCACCGCATGCGGCAATCAGCGGATTGCCCAAGAGATCAGAAAGCTCGACACGTTGTTCCAGGTGATTCGCAATATCGTCGGTGTCAAGCGGGGCGCGCCGCAACAAGCGGTCGTCGAACACCTCGCGATCGTCAGGGCAATGCTCGCCGGCGACGCCGACGGAGCCGCGGAAGCCATGTCGCAACACATCAACAATGCGGCGGACCTTGCTTTGGCTTCGATGTTTCCGAAATAGGACCGCGAGTCGTCCCCCCACGCTATTCCAATGGCGATTCCGCGGTCGATGTTTGCGGTGTGGGTTCTTCCGACCGTCTTGGCAATCGGTCGATTTCGTGGGCCGCCGCCGCCTCATCCAGTTCCCGCAGCGTTTGCTCGCCGATCGGAATGCCGTCGCGCAGTCGTTGCTGTTGCCTGACCAATTCCGGTTCGCCCGGGTAGAAGACACGCCCGCCGGCTTCCTTTGCCGGCTGGGCGCTCCAACGGTTGAGCAAGTCGTCCAAGCGGCGGAAGAAATGTTCGGGCGGAAGAAAACGACCGATATCGATGGCTCCAACCAGGCCACCCAGCAGGCGACGTTCCTGGAAGTCTCCGTACATGGCGGGTATGTCGGGGCCGTAAGGCGAGTCGCTCAGCAGAGAGCACAGAACGTCAATCGCAAGCCCTAGCCCCGACCCCTTGTAGCCACCGACAGGGTAGAGTCCAACCACGCTCCGCGGGTCGGTCGTGTCGTTTCCGTCTTTGTCGGCTCCCCAGCCCGATTCGACGGGGACCTGTTCGATGCACGCGTTGACAATGATGTTCCACGGCACCTTGCTCGTGGCCATGTCCAGGCAGAATGCCCCGGTCTCCAGGTCGCCCGCCCCCCGTGCCGTCCGGGGAGCCGCAATACAAATCGGATTGGTCCCACAGAACGGATTCTGTGCGTCATAGGGTATGACCATGGGGTCGACGTGGGTAAACACCAGGCCAATCATGCCGGCGTCGGCGATTTGCAGTCCATAGTAGGCAAGCGCGCCGCAGTGGGACGAGTTGCGGACGGACACCCAACCGGAACCTGCTTCTCGGGCCAATTCCACGGCACTTTCCGTGGCGCACTGCATAACGAGTTGACCCAACCCGTGATCCCCGTCAACCACGGCCGTCGACGGCGACCGGCGCTCGGTGCCGATTTGTGGCCTGCTGTTGATGCTTCCGTGGGCAAGCCGCCGCAGATAGTGGGGAATCCTCGCAACGCCGTGGGAGTCGATCCCTCGCAGGTTCGAGGCGACCAACGAATCCGAGACCAACCGCGCATCAGCCTCGGCGAGCCCGGCCGCGCTGAATAGCCGCGCGCAAAACCGCCTGAGAACGTTGTGATCGACAACTTGGAAACAAGCATCGTTTTGTTGCATTGTGCATTTTCTGTCAGGCTAGGAAGTTGCTTTTTCAATAATTCTCACCAATGGCGACATCAGTTGACCACAACTATGCACGATCTTGACAACTCCAGAATAATGGTCGATACTGCGTTCGTCAAGTTCGTTCCCCATATGTCGGTGTTGCACCACTCTGGGGGGAAGCTTGTGGCAACCTCCAACACTCGTTTTTCTTCTTCGGAGGCTCAACTCATGAAGCTCAAAGGTAAGAAGGCTCTGGTAACGGGGGCCGCGTCGGGCATCGGTAAGGCGATTGCCGCCGCGTTTGTCAGCGAAGGTGCCGATGTTGCCATGCTCGATCTCAATCTGGACAAAGCCACCCAAGAAGCCAAAGCCATTGCGGAGAAAGGGCCGGGGAAGACGTTCCCCATTCGCTGCGACGTCGGCTATGCCGATCAGGTCGCCGAAGCGTTCCGCCAAGCCGACGATGTGCTGGGCCGCCTGGATATCCTGGTCAACAACGCCGGCCTCATCCGGCAAGCCTCGGTGCTGGAAATGCCCGAGGACGATTGGGACTTCATCCTGCGCAACAACCTGAAGAGCGTCTTCCTCTGCTCGAAGGAAGGGGCCCGACGCATGGTCGACCAGGGAGACGGGGGCCGCATCATCTCGATCTCAAGCATTCACGCCGTTTTGAGCGAGCCCAGTTGTGGGCACTACACGGCCGCCAAAGGCGGAATGGAAGCTTTTAGCAGAACGTTGGCCACGGAACTGGCTCCCCACAAAATCACGGTCAATTTCATTCGGCCCGGCGCCACCTACACCGAGTTGACCGTGCCCATGTATACGGATGCCGTTGTGAAGTCGCTATTCGAGCGGGTTCCGCTCAAGCAAATCGCCGAGGCCTCATGGATCGCGGCCGGCGCCGTTTTTTTGGCCAGCGATGAGGCGTGCTACATGACGGGACAGCATCTGACCATCGACGGTGGTTACGTCATGGACGGCTCGCTGCCCGGAGCCAAGTATTGGGAATAGCCTTCCCGATCCGTGACCTCTTGATTTACTGGGGAACGGGAGCATGGACCAAGAACGAATCAAACGACTCCGTCGCGCGATGCGAGCGGCCAAGCTCGACGCCCTGGTCTTGCGTCTGCCCGAGAATCTGGTCATGGCGTTCGGCGTCTGGCCTTTGAACGGGTTTACGCATGGTCTGTTCACGGCGGCCGACGGTCCGGTTCTTCTAATTGCTCCGTCGTGCGAGAACGAGGAGATGGGCGGCGCGTGGGCGCGGGCCACCGAGTGGTTCATGTGGCCACGGCTCGGCATGGGCGACCCGCGGGCGGCCATCCACCAGGCATTGAGCAAAGCGGCCCGGAACGGCCGGCTGACGCGAGGGCGGATTGGCTATGAAGGCTCGTTTGAAGCGGTTGCCCCGGCACACAACGCGGGCGAGGTCTTGGTGCCTTGCGAAGGCTCGATTGCCTGGCTGAAGTCGATCGTGCCGTCGGCCCGATGGATCGATGCGACCGACCTGATCCATGCCCAGCGCGCGCTGAAAACCGAGGGTGAAATTGAGCGGCTTCGGCTCGCCCACCGTGTGGCCGACTTGGGACTCAAACGGTTTCACCAGGTGGTTCAGCCCGGCGCGAGCGAAGCCGACGTGGCGGGCGCCGTTTATACGGAATGTCTTGCACGCGGCACGCGTCTCAAGAGCGTTCGCCACGTGAATGTCTTCCCTCAGGTGTCCAGTGGTCCCAATGCCCATCGGGCGTGGCGGCCCATTGTGAGCACGGGCAAGCGGCGTCTGCGCGACGGGGAGATGGCCTTGCTTGAGTTGGCGGTTTGCGTCGACGGGTTCTGGGCCGACGTGACCCGGGTGCGAGTGGCGGGCCGACCGAGCACGATCCAAGAGGCCGCATTCCACGCGGTCGTAGCCGCGCAAAAGGCCGCCATCGACTGCATGAAAGCCGGGGTCCGGGCGTCTTGGCCTCACGAGGCGGCCACGGACGTGTTGCGCCAGGCCGGATTCGGCGAGGACGTCGTCCATCTAACCGGTCATGGCATTGGGTTCCGCTATCACGAGCCCGAGCCGTTTCTCATGCCCGGCAACGCTCAACGTCTGAAAGCCGGCCACGTCTGCTCGGTGGAGCCGGGTCTGTATAACCGCGCCTGGGGCGGAATCCGTATCGAGGACAATGTGGTCGTGCGGCGCGAGGGCGTCGAAGTTCTTACGCATGCACCCAAGAGACTCACCTGAGTCCGGAGGACAGGCTCGTGTCGCAGACCGTCATGTTGGGAATCGCCGTGACCGTGGTGGCCGGACTCGTCATGGGCACCAGCCCCTGGCCGCTGAAGCTGATGCGCCGGTTTCAGTATGAGCAATTCGGATTCGTCTCGATGCTCATTGCGCTCCTCGTTATTCCTTGGTCGATTACCCTGGCGACGTGTCCCGACGTGTTCCGCGCGATTGGCGAGATCGACGGGGTTGTTCTGGTCCGGGCCAACCTGCTGTCGGCGGCCTGGGGAATTGCCCAGGTGCTCGCGATGCTGTGCTTCGTCCGCATTGGGGTCAGTCTGACCTACGGCATTCTCTGCTCCGTCGGCGCAACGGTCGGCGTGATCACGCCGATGGTGTTCAAGGCCTCGGGCATATTTGCCGAGGCGCCCGACCTCTTCTCCAGCACCGGCAAGACGGTGATGGTGGGCATGGCGGTCATGGTCTTCGGCGTTTTCTTCGCGTCGCTGGCCGGATTTGGACGCGAACGACAGCAGAACGACGATCAGCCCGAGCGGAAGACGTCTGGTCGATTCGCGATGGGGCTGATCATGGTGTTGGTCGCCGGCGTGCTCTCGGCCGGCTGGGGATTCTGTTTCACCTACAGCCAGGGGCCCGTAATCGAGGCGGTGAAGGCCCAAGGAGCCGGCGACTTTTCGGCCAGCATAGCCGTGTGGGCCATCGTTTTGCCCGGCGCGGCCTTGGTCAACATCCTCTACCCGGCGATGCTCATGTCCAAGAATGGGTCGTGGAACGTGCTGGCGAGCAAACCGGGCGATTTGCTGCTTGCCGTGCTCTACGGACTGCTGTTCTTCATTCCGAGCGCGCTGTTGGGCGAGGGCATGTTGATGCTTGGGGCCCTCGGCGCGTCGGTCGGCTTTGGCATCGTCCAAGGCATGCTGATTCTTGGCGGTCAGATCCTCGGTTTCATCAGTGGTGAATGGCGAGGCGTCCGCGGAACCCCTCGGACACATATCTACGTGGCCATCGTGCTGTTGGTCGGGTCGATGGTCATTCTCGCGACGGCCAATGCCCTGGCTGCTGAATGACGGGCAACATGGCCCGGGATCGGTCCGTCAACCGAACTCGCCGGGCCGTCGGTCTTTCGACACGTGGTGCCATGCTCTGGCGAGACTTCCGCGCCGACTTCTAAGAATCGGGCTGCATGTCGACGTCGAACGTATTCCCCTCTTTGGTCACCGTGAGCGAGAGCCCGCTGGTCTTCTTGTCCCGATACTTCTGCGGGATGTTGGGAAACGTCGGCATCTTGGTCGAACGAGGGTCGATGCCGATCGGAATGTCCATGATTGGCGGATTGACCGATACTTGGTACTCACCTGGCGGAAGCCCGGCGCCCTTGGCCGACACCATCTCGTAGTGCCCTTGGTCGTCCAGCTTCGCGGTGAGATGAACGCCCTTGGCCGAATTGCTGAACAGAGCCACGCCAACCTGTTTCAGGTTGTTGCAGCATTGCGAGCGCCGCGCGGCCTCGCGCGCGGCCTGCACGGCGGGGAGCAACAGCGCGACCAATATGCCGATGATCGCGATCACGACCAATAATTCAACCAACGTGAAGCCGTGTTTTCGACGAAACATGAGTCTTCCTTTCCGATCGTACTTCTTACCGTTGCCGAGTTGCCGTGGCCTCTATCGCGTTCCAGGGCCGGCCCACGCTTCTGACCAACCCTCTCTGATGTAATTTGAAGAACCAGTGCGAAATGTATCGCGTCGATATCGGAAAGCGAGCAGAACCGCTGCAACGCTGAAGGCCAACGCGGCCGTGCCTGGCTCGGGCACCGTCGCGGTCGCCTCGCTGCTATCGAACCGATAGCCCCAAGGGTCCGCTCGCTTGCCCGCAGCACTGGCTCGGAGGCCGCGTAATAGAGCCAAGCGATGGCGTCGTCGACCGGCGCCGCGGAGGTTCTCGGCCCGACCATCGAGGAGTTCACCAGAAGTGCTAGAATGACGACGATCCAAAACCGCATTATGCGAGCTTCTTTCAGGTTCGCTCCAGAGATGCCGCGTGCCGCCGGTTCTGTTTTGTGTTGTTTGTTGGCAGACAGACGCAGACAACGCCTCGGTTCGGTCCGTGGTTGTCCCAGCTAGCCGAATTAGTTTTTGTTGCGGAAAGAGCAACTTGGCCGGATTGTCGCCTTTCGCTCCGCGAAAGTTGCGGTCAATCCACGCTACTTTCGC
>JAFGIR010000042.1 GCA_016929515.1 Pirellulales bacterium
CGATGCGACTAGGTGCCCGCCTCGTGACGTCGTCGATTCGTCAGGTTCCGCCCGAGTGTATCCCGTCGGGCATGAAACACCGCAGCCGGATGCACTACTACCTGGCCGCGCGGGAAGCCCGATCGACGGACGCCGAGGCCGTCCCGCTGCTGGTCGATCTGCAGGGAAACGTGGCCGAGACGAACACGGCCAATATCCTGATCGTCGAACACGGCACGATCGTTTCGCCGCCGCTGCGCAACAGCCTGCCGGGCATCTCGCGCGAGATGATCATCGAGTTGGCCGCGAAGCTCGACCTTCCGTTCGTCGAGCGCGCCTTCGACGTCTCGGCCGTCCAGCGGGCCAACGAAGCGTTGCTGGCCAGCACGCCCTATTGCATCATCTCGGCCGTCGAAATCGACGGCCGAGCGATCGGCGACGGACGGCCCGGGCCGGTGTTTCGCCGGCTGATCGACGCCTGGAGCGAGGCGGTCGGTCTGGACGTCTATCGGCAGGTTGTGGGACCCGGAGATTGAGCGGTTCGCCGGGTCTCGACCCGGCCTGCGCGTCTATTACCCTTTCAAAACACGCTTTCAGAGATCGGAGGTGCACGCGGGGCACCGGGTTGCCTTGATCGGGATCTCGGTGAAACACCTTGGGCACGGCTTCGTGGTTGGTTCGGCGGCCGGTTCCTCGCGGCGGAGGCGATTCATCTGTTTGATGACGATGAAAATCGCGCCGGCAATAATCACGAAGTCCAACACGGTGTTGATGAACAGCCCGTAGTTGATCGTCACGGCCTCGACGGCCTTCGCTCCTCCCTCGACGGCTGCCTTGGCCGGGCGAATGGTCCAAGCCAGCTTCGAGAAATCAACGCCGCCCAACAGCAAGCCGATGGGCGGCATGACGATGTCGGTCACCAGCGACGAGACGATCTTGCCGAACGCCCCGCCGATGATGATGCCGACGGCCATGTCGACCACGTTACCCTTCATCGCGAAATCGCGGAATTCCTTGAGCATTCCCATGACGATGACTCCCTTCGAAAAGGATGAGTATTGGAGAATCCGCCGAAGGGACTACCCCCGTCGGCTACGTTGAGTGTATGCACCGGCCGCTGATTAGACAAGCACTCGCCGGTTCGCCCGGCGGTCGGGCTGGGATCCTTG
The DNA here is from genome assembly GCA_016929515.1 of Pirellulales bacterium. GTDB lineage: Bacteria > Planctomycetota > Planctomycetia > Pirellulales > Thermoguttaceae > UBA11386. The sequence continues at coordinate 1,149 of JAFGIR010000042.1, forward strand.
AAACCGCAAGCGTAAAAACTCGGCCGACTCGACGGCCTTCAGCGACGTGCGGGGGGGCGCCTTTGCGTATCTTGCCGCGGGCCGAGGCGATTCGGCAGTGCTAAATTGGCTCGAAGGTATTGCGAAGCCCGTGGATATTTCCAGGTGCCCTCGCGGTAGTCCTGAAATGCTCTCTTGACAATTTGGCCAAAATGTGTGAGGACACTTGAAGTCTGTCTCAAAACCCGGCTGAACCCGTCAACAAGAATGGGAGACGCAAGAATGGACGACCCCCACGACCCATCGCAGAGTGCCATGTCGTTGTCGGGCATCGGACGGAAGGCCGACGAGGGCGGATTCCTCATGAGGCTGTTTCAGACGGCCGAGCGAATCAACGCTTCCGACATCCATTTGATGCTCGGCGAGCCGCCTTACTTTCGCGTGCCCGGCGGACTCGCCTCGCGCAAGGGTGACGGACTCGGAGAAAACCACGTCGAACTGATCGTGAACTGCACCCTGAACGACCAGCGGAAAGCCATCTACGCGAGGCAGGGCTACGTCGACTATGCCCACGAGGCCGTGATCCAAATTCGAGAAGGTGAAAGCCGCAGGGTCCGCTACCGGATCCAGCTCTACAAGACTCGCGGGTCGATGGCCGCCGCCATTCGAAGAATCAAACTCGAAATCCCCACGTTCGAGGAGCTGAACCTGCCGCCGGTCTACGAAGCGGCCATCCGCCGCCGGCCCAAGGGCATCATCGTCGTCGGCGGCGAGACGGGCAGCGGCAAGTCGACCACGCTGGCCGCCATGCTCAGCTACATCAACGAGCGCGAGATGAAGCACATCGTCACGATCGAAGACCCCATCGAATACATCATCAAGAACCAGCAAAGCCGCATCAACCAGCGCGAGTTGGGCCAGGACTTTCCCAGCTACAGCGAGGCGCTGCGGGCCGTCGTTCGACAAGATCCCGACGTGATCGTGATCGGCGAAATGCGCGACGCCGAAACCGTCCGCACGGCGATCACGGCCGCCGAGACGGGCCATCTGGTGCTCACCTCGCTGCACACGGCCGAGGCCATCCAAACCTTCTATCGCATCCTCAATTTCTTCGACGAAGCGGAGAAGGAAGCCGTGCGAAAGAACCTGAGCACGACGCTCATCGCGATCATGAACCAGATGCTGCTGCCCTCGATCAAACACGGCGTGCCGCGGGTACCGGCCACCGAGGTGCTGATCAACACGCCGGCCGTGAAGATGTATATCGAGCGAGGCGAGGAAAACAAGCTCGAAGGCATCGTCGAAAGCGGCGAAGACGGCATGCGCAGCTTCAATTTCTCGTTGCAGGAATTACACCAAAACGAGTTCATCGATCGCGCCACCGCGCTGAAGGCATCGCTCCACTCGGAGAAACTCAGAACGATGCTCACCTTCGAAGGCGGCATCAAGTCGACGGAGTGAAGGAAGGGTGAAGTGCGAGTGGGCGATAAGGGACTCGAACCCCCGACATCCACGGTGTAAACGTGGCGCTCTAGCCAACTGAGCTAATCGCCCTTTGCCAATTCCTGTCTGGCCAATGATGCGAGCATCTTGTTGGTGCGGTCTTTCTTCCGATGCTACTCACCCGGTGCGCGGCTGGTGACGCCCGGATCGCCCGACACGGGGAGCCATGTTACCCGCTCGTAGATGCGCTTGTCAATGGACGGCTGGTCGCGGGGTGACCAATGATGGTAGGGGTCTTTCCAAGGAGCCGGGTGGATGGGCCAAGTCGGGGACCGGTGCTGCCGGTGTTTCCGTTCGTGCCGGTAATCACCTTTGCCGAGGTGCTTCGTGCAGCCGGCGCTGGCCCGCACATGGGGGGCGTGTGCCCACGATTGAATTGCTCTTGCCCGAGAATAACATAGATTTGAAGTAGATAGATAGGTCAGCGGCACTTCTCATTCGTTCTTTTCGTTTTCCGGCAATCGGTCCGACGGTTTGGGCGATGGTTGTCCAGTTCCTCGTGTGGGATTTTTTGTTAGGAGATGCACCTAGTGAATATAGCGAGCGACGTGAAGACAGGCATCCGCAGGGCCATTCGGAATCCTCGACGCCGAGGCAACATCATCGTCTTGTCGGCGGTCTTGATGGTCTTTATTGTCGGCATTATGGCGTTCACGATCGACGTGGGCTACTTGTGCATGGCTCGAAGCCAGGCACAGAACTGCGCGGACGCGGCCGCTCTGGCTGCCGGTTTGGAAATGGTCAGCAATGCCCGACTGAAAGAGAATACTAGTACGCTCATCGCCCGCGCCACACAGAAAGCGCGGGACTATGGAGCGGTGCAGGATATCAACCATTCCGTGATCAGCAGCGACTTGGACGGGCCCGGCGAGGTGATCGAGAGTGTTTCCTTCGGGCGACTGGAGAATCCCAGTAATATCAACGAACCAATGTCGTTTTCAGATCCGAATCATCCCAACGCGGTCAGGGTGCAGGTCACGTGTGACCCGGAACGAAATACGGCGGTTCCGTTGTTCTTTGCCCGGATTTTTGGCATGGATACGAGCCAGATCTCGGCCAGCGCGACGGTGACGTTTTCGTCGGGCAGCACGGTCGGCTTTGAAGTACCCGAAAACGGTCCCCCGTGCACGCTCATGCCCTTCGTCATCAATGAGGATGATTGGGACAACATGTTGGCCGGCAGCGGCGAGGACAACTGGTCGTATAACCCGGATACGGGAGCCGTCACGGCCGGGCCCGACGGGATCCGGGAAATCAAGATGTTTCCCGACAAGGACAACGGAAATCATGGTAACGGCAACAACCATGGCCAGAACAGCGGAATCACGCCGGGGAATTTCGGCCTTGTGGACATTGGTCCCAGTCATGGCGTGCCGGCTATTCGGGAGCAGATCACCAACGGGCCCTCGCACGAGGATCTGGAACCGTACGGGGGCAGTCTGGAACTCGATCCGGTCACCGGGACGTTGGAGATTGGCGGCGAGCCGGGCATCAAAGCCGGCATCAAAGACGCCGTCGCCAATGTCATCGGCTTGCCGAAAACCATCATGCTCTACAACGACGCCGTGGGCCAAGGGGCGAATACGACTTTCACCGTCTGTCGCTTCGTAGGCGTGCGCGTCATGGATTACCGGCTGACCGGCAGCGCGTCGAGCAAATACATCCTGGTCCAACCGGCCATGGTGCAGGATCCCACGGCGGTCACGGGGGGCGAGGGCAATACGAGCGATTTTGTCGGTCAACCGATTCAGCTTGTGCGTTAATACTATTTTATACAAGACTTTTCAATATCGGAGACGCCTTCGGAACTTGTTTGCCGCCTGCATGGCGCATGCATCCGTCCTTGGGTGCTTTGTACCTTTTCGCCGGTCTTTTTACATTGCGGTTATCCGCGGCCGTCCTTTTCGACGGTCGGGGTTTTGTCAGGACATCCCCTCGGTCACGTACCATTATTTGAATCAAGGCTTGAGACGGGAGCGGGGCATGCGGACGAGCATCGGAAGTCCTTCACGAACCCAATTGTCGGGTCCGTGAACGTCTTGACAGGACTCCCTTTGAAAGGACTGCCTCGAAGCCTGATGGCGACTTTTACATGAGGAGATTCCCGGAATGGATAAGACTAGCAACTTGAGGAGGAGACGCCGAAGATCCATCCGTGGTCGTCAACGTCAAGGCACGATCATCGTCTTGGCGGCGCTGTTGATGGTTTTTCTCATTGGAGTTCTGGCCTTTACGATTGACGTGGGCTACCTGTGCATGGCGCGCAGCCAAGCACAAAACTGCGCCGACGCGGCGGCTCTCGCGGCGGCCCTGGAGATGAGCAGCAGCGATAACCTGAAAATGGATATCACCGAGCGCACGAATGCGGCAATCCGAAAGGCGTTGGAATGCGCCGCGTTGCAGGACATCAACCACTCGATCGTAAACTCGACGGACGAACAAAGTCCGAATGTCATTGAGTCGGTCACGTTCGGACGCCTGGAAAACACCGATAATCCGGACGAGGCCATTTCGTTCGTGGATCCCAACAACCCGAACGTCGTCGTCGTGTCGGTAACGTGCGATGCGTCGAGGGGAACGGCCATTCCGCTGTTCTTCGCGAGAATTTTCGGTCAGGACACGTCGCGGACGACCGTCAGCGCGGTGGCGGCCTTCTCGACCGACAGGACCACCGGTTTCGATAAACCAGATGACGAGACGCCCTGCACCTTGATGCCCTTCGTCATCAGCGAGGACGACTGGAAGGATTTCTTGCTTTACGGCGGAGAAGACAACTGGTCCTACGATCCCGAGACCAAGACGGTTTCTGCCGGATCCGACGGCATTCCGGAACTCACAATATACCCGGAATCGACAAACGAGGGCACGGGCATGATCGCGCCCGGGAATTTCGGAACGGTCAACATCGGCGAGTACACTTCGAATTCGGCCGCCAGGCTTGGCGATCAGATTGTCAACGGTCCCTCGGCCGCGGACATGGCCGTTTATGACGGTATCCTGCGACTCGACGAGGTGACCAACAACTTCGAGTTGGTTGGAGCGGCCAACCTCGAACTCAACGCCGATCCTGGAATATCCGCCAGCATCGAGCAGGCCCTCGGCGAGGTGGTTGGACATCCGAAATCGATCATGCTTTACAGCGATGTCGTTGGCAATGGGGACAACGCCTGGTTTACAATATCCGGATTTGCGGGCATACGCGTCGTGGACTTCAAACTGACCGGTGCCCTCAAAAACAAGTTTGTTTTGATTCAACCGGCCATGGTCCAAGATAGCTCGGCCATCGCGGACGGCGATATTCAGACCAGCGACTTCGTCGGTCAGCCGGTTCACCTTGTGCGTTAGTGTGTTTTTTGCTTTTTGTGTGTCACGGTGCGGGTGTCGCCACGGATGGTCCGACGCCGCGAAATGGGGAGACGGATGTCCCCGGATTCGGGGCTTTTACAAGACTTCCTCTCGGACAAGCGGTGGTTTGAGCGGGGGCTGAAAGGCGAGTGTGTTGAGTGATCTCGGGCAGCCGCGATTGCTCATGGCCCAGGCCCGTCGAAGGCTTGGTTGTACCCGGTTCAAATACATCGGCGTCGCGATCGATGTGGGATTCGCAGTGAGGAGATTGGCGGAATGTCTGGACAAACGAAAGTGCTGATAATTGCTCGGCCGCCCATCGTGGGTAATCGGCGCGCCGGCACGACGGTCGTCCTGGCGGCGGCCGTGTTCTTCTTTCTCGTCGCGTTTTTGGCCTTTGCGATTGACGTGGGCTACCTGTGCATGGCGAGGAGTCAGGCCCAACATTGCGCGGATGCGGCCGCGCTGGCCGCCGGGTTGGAGATGGTCAGCGACGCGCGACTGACACAGAATCTTGCCACGCTCACGGCGTCGGCAGCCACGAAAGCGCACGAGTGCGCCGCGCTGCAGGATATCACTCGAACGGTGGTCAACGACGATCCGGATATCACGCCGGAGGTGATCGAGACCGTGGCGATCGGGCGGTTGGATAATCCGTCGAACCCAGCGGCGACGCTTTTTCCCTCCGGAAAACCGAACGCCGCATTCGTGAAGGTGACGTGCGACCAATCCCACGGCACGCCTATTCCCCTGTTCTTTGCAAGGATCTTCGGTATTGCCACAACGGCCGTGTCGGCCGAGGCGACGGTAGCGTTCGACACCGATAAGACGGTTGGTTTCAAGGTGGAGGAAGACGGTCCACCGTGTACGCTCATGCCCTTCGTGGTCGAGGAGGAAAGCTGGGATAATTTGCTAGCCAACGGCGGGCCGGACGATTGGACCTACAACCCGCAAACCGGGGCCGTTACGGCCGGACCCGACGGAATACCCGAACTCAAAATGTTCCCCTCGGTGCCCAATTCGGGTGGGGTGACGCCGGGCAACTTCGGCACGGTTGATATTGGTGGCAACGACAACTCGGCGGCCGAACTTGAGCGTCAGATCGTCGAGGGGCCGTCGGCGGCCGACCTGGAACCCTACGGCGGCGAGTTGCGGCTCGACTCGGTGACGGACGATGCTGGCTTGCCAGGTGTGGCTGTGCTCGATCTGAACGGTGACACGGGCCTGACGGCCAGCATGAGTCTCGCCCTGCCCCAGGTCGTCGGCAAGCCAAGGACCATCATGCTCTATAACGACGTTGCCGGGACGGGAGACACGACGTGGTTCACGATCTGCCGCTTCGTGGGTGTTCGGGTTGTCGATTTCAAGACGACGGGAGCTTTCCAGAACAAGTACGTGCTGATTCAACCAGCCATGGTCCAGGATCCGACCGTGATCACCGAGGATGGCGATACGAGCGACTTCGTTACCCAGCCGGTGCATCTGGTGAGGTAAGGCTCGATCGTCGGAAAAAAATACTTCCAATCTGCTCCGTCGTTGGACATTGCCACTTTGAGTGGGCTGTCGAACGCAACAGGCTGCGAGTTGTCTGCTTGTCCCCGCCGGCCGCGTGCCGGTCGGGACAAAGCCCAAGTGGCTCGATCTCGAAGAATACTCGCCGACGCCCGACGCACGAGTGGCACGCTCTCGAAAGCGTCTCTTTTCATGCCGTTGGGTTGTTTTGCAGGCAATTTGGCCCCCCCGGTTGGCTTTTCGCGTGGTTGCGTGTACCATTCATAGGTGGCCCTCTCGGGCCGTACGCCGTGCGAGAACCCCACGGGAAAGCCCCACTGAATCTGTCCA
>JAFGIR010000350.1 GCA_016929515.1 Pirellulales bacterium
CGGCCGGTCGGTCGATTTCGCGCGCGGAAAAAATCCTTCGACCAGAAACTCGCCGACCACCGACCGTTCGACCTCGATCGAGACGGTTCCGCCGATCAACTTCGATCCCCGGCCCAACACCGAGATCGTGTGCGTCGCGGGGCCCTCGGGCGCGAGCAACGTTTCTTTCGCGTCGCGGCATGCGTGCCACAGGGCGACCGATTGCCACGGGTCGAGCCGGACGCCTTGCTCGGCGAACCGGCCAGCCGCGTAGTGGGCCAGGGCCAGGTCCATGTTGTCGCCGCCAACTAGCAGGTGGTTGCCGACCGCCTTGCGGCCCAAGACCAACTCGCCGCCGTCCTCGGATAGTTCGACCAGCGTCAGGTCGGTCGTGCCGCCGCCGACGTCGCACACCAAAAGCGTGTCGCCGGTGGCCAACGACTTTCGCCACGCCTCGCCCGACTGGGCCAGCCACGCATAGACGGCCGCCTGCGGCTCTTCCAACAAGATCAGATTCTCGGGCAACCCGGCCGCCAACGCCGCCTCGCGCGTCAATTCACGAGCGGCCGCGTCGAACGAGGCGGGCACGGTCAACACGACGAGTTGCCGGTCGATCGGCGCGTCGGGAAACTCACTCCGCCAGGCCGAAGCCAGGTGTTCGAGATAGCGCTCGGCCGCCTCGACCGGCGAGACCTTCGGCACCTCGGGCGGAGCATTCCACGGCAGAATCGCCTCGCGCCGGTCGACTCCGTGGTGGCACAACCACGACTTGGCCGCCGAGACGGTCCGCTCGGGCACGTCGGCCGCCTGGCGACGCGCCCATTGACCCACCGCGAAATCGGCTCCCTCGCGCCACGGCAAATCGAACGCGTCGCCCCTGGTCGCGTGGCCGCCGGCCAAATAGAGAAACGAGGGCAACGTGGTCCGCCACTCGATCGTGCCCGCATCGACCAACTGCGGCACCGCGAGCAACTCGACCGCCGGGTCGTCGGTCCCCAGCCGCGTATAGGCCAACACGCTATTGGTCGTGCCCAGGTCGATTCCAATGACATATAGGGCTTCCATTCTCAAATCCTCTTACGCGACTCGACGGCCCGAGGGCGACCGTCCTCTGTGTTTCCTACTTCAACTCGATCTCGGCCGGAGCGACGACCAGCAGGGCGTCCTTGCCGCCCGAGAACTGGGGCACCTGGCAGGTGGTGGCCCGCCAGCCGTGATGGACCATCTGGCCGCGAAACGGCGGCTCGCCGGTCACGTTGCCCGTCAGACGGTAGCACCCCGCATCGTAGCCCGAGGGCACTTCGACAGTCGCGCCTTCCGGTTCATCGACGACGGGCACGAGTTCGAACATTCGCCGCAGGACGTTGCCCGAGTCGCGGTGGACGTCGCGTGCCGCCGCGCCGATCTGGGCGTCGGTGTAGTCGTCGAGCGGCTCTTGGAGAAAATCGACCAATCGCCCCTCGCGCTGCAGCGCGGCCAGCAACGAAATCGCTTCGCTCCGCTGGGGTTTCGGCTTCGCCTTTGATACGCCGGGCCGGGACACCGGTTTCTCACCGGGTTCGTCCGCCGCCGTGACGCCGCCAAGCGACTCGACCCGCCGAGCGAAGTCGCGGTCGAAAAGAACTCGAAAAAACACGCGAATGGCCAAAAGACATCGCATGACAATCACTCCGTTTCCTTCCAGGCCCGTGAACCTCGGCCGGCTGTCCGGAACCGGCAAGGCCGCTATTACACCAAAGGAAGGGAAGGAGCGTCAAGCCCCCCGTCTGCCTGATCGAAACGGTCATCCTGAGCGCATAGTGTCATCCTGAGCGCATAGTGTCATCCTGAGCGCATAGTGTCATCCTGAGCGCATAGTGTCATCCTGAGCGCAGCGAAGGATCTCGTTTGCGCAGAAACGACTTGAGATCCTTCGCTGCGCTCAGGATGACCTGTTCTACTGGATTCGACCTGTTCTGCTGGGTTCTCGAATAGGCTCCAAGCAACACCGGCAAGCCTCCAACAGACCGATATGAGCTCGCAACATCACCGGCGGAAAACCAGCGGTTCCACCCAGATTGAGCGAGCCCGACACTCGGGCTAGTCGACCTCGCCGAGCCACATTCGGGCGGCCTCTCGTTCGTCGGGTTCGAAGCACTTCACTTCGGGATGCAAGAACACGCCGATCGCCGAGGCAAGCCAATGCTGCCATTGGCGGTTGCCGAGCACGGCAATCCGTTCCACGCGATCGTGGTGCTCCTTGACGAATTCGAAATGGGTCTTGGCCGCCTCGACGTCCTGCCATCCTTCAAACTCAGTCGCATCGAGCAGAAGACGCACGGCCCCGTGTCTCGCGATCAGTTCGTCGACGTGCTCCCGGATCCGGTCGAAATCGTTCGCGCGAATCGTCCCCTGGAGGGCCAGTTCGACAACATTGTCCGCCGTGGTAAGAACTTCCAACATCGTTTTATCTCTCTTCTTTGCTTCAATGGGTCGAGTGATCGAGGAAACCAAACGGATCGACCTCGGTTTCACTGCAATTATAGGTCATCGAGGCAAGTGGCAGGGCAATGATCGCAGGGTCACTCGCCCTCGCGGATTAGGCGATTTTTCCGCAAAACCTGCTTCAACGGCATCCCCAGCCGGTAGTCGCCCTTGAATTAGACCCGTGCCAGACGGATAATTTGTGTTTCCCCTCCGACCGTGACTCGACGCAAAACCGTCAGGAGAACCTCCCATGCCGTCCCGCATCCCGTTCCTTGCCCTGCTGAACATGGCCCTCCTCGCCAGCATGGCGACAGCCCAATGGCAACCGGTCGAAGACACGCTTCCGACCCGCTGGGCCAACGACGTCTCGCCCGACAAGTGCCTGCCCGAGTATCCTCGCCCGCAAATGGTGCGAGAAACCTGGACCAACCTCAACGGGCTGTGGCACTACGCAATTCAACCGCGAGGCCACGATGAGCCCGCGCAATTCGACGGCCGGATTCTCGTGCCGTTTCCGATCGAGTCGGCGCTGTCCGGCGTGAAACAACGCGTCGGTCCGGAGAATCGGCTCTGGTATCGTCGAATCTTCGACGTGCCGCAAGCGTGGCGCGGCGGCCGCGTTCTGCTTCATTTCGGCGCGGTCGACTGGCAGTGCGAGGCCTGGGTCAACGGCACGAAGCTCGGCACGCATCGCGGCGGATACGATCCGTTTACCTTCGACATCACCGACGCCTTGAAACCCGGTGGCCCGCAGGAAATCGTCGTCGCCGTGTGGGACCCAACCGACACCGGCCAACAACCTCGCGGCAAACAAGTGCGCAAACCGCGTGGCATCTTGTACACGCCGGTCACGGGCATCTGGCAGACCGTCTGGATCGAGCCCGTCGCCAAGACATCCATTGCGCGGCTGAAGATCACCCCCCACACCGACGACGGCACGGTGGTCGTCGAAGTCGAACTCGCTGGAGCCGACAAGGAGCTTTCGATCGCGGCCGTTGCACGCGACGGCAAGCAAGTCGTCGCTCAGGCAACCGGCCCGGCCGGCCAACCGTTGCGGCTGACCATCGACCACCCAAAGCTCTGGAGTCCGGCCGATCCGTTCCTCTACGACTTGACGGTCTCGCTCGCGGCGGACGGCAAGATCGTCGACGAGGTCAAAAGCTATTGCGGCCTGCGCAAAATCGCCGTCGAGAAGGACGCCCACGGCGTGGCGCGGCTCATGCTCAACGGCAAGCCGCTGTTCCAATACGGCTTTCTCGATCAAGGCTGGTGGCCCGACGGGCTCTATACCGCGCCGACCGACGAGGCGTTGCGCTACGACGTCGAAATGACGAAGAAAATCGGCATGAACCTCATCCGCAAACACGTCAAGGTCGAGCCGGCCCGATGGTACTATCACTGCGACCGCCTCGGGCTGTTGGTCTGGCAGGACATGCCCAGCGGCGACCGCGGCATTCGGCCGAAGGAGCCCGACCTCAAGCGATCCAAAGAGTCGGCCGACCAGTTCCGCGCCGAACTCAAGGCCATGATCGACTCGTTGTACAATTCGCCCGCCGTGGTCATGTGGGTCCCGTTCAACGAAGGATGGGGCCAGTTCGAAACCGGGGCGATCACCGACTGGATCAAGCGATACGATCCCACGCGGCTGGTCGACAGCGCCAGCGGCTGGGCCGATCGCGGCACCGGCGACGTTTACGACAAACACGCCTATCCCGGCCCGGCCATGTTCCCCATCGAACCGAACCGCGCCAGCGTGCTCGGCGAGTTCGGCGGCCTGGGATTGCCGCTCGACGGCCACCTCTGGCAAATCAAGCGGCATTGGGGCTATCGGAACATGAAGGACCGGGCCGAACTGGCCGAAACCTATCGCGGCCTCATGCAAAAACTCCGGCCGCTCGTCGAAAAGGGCCTGTCGGCTGCTGTCTATACGCAGACCACCGACGTCGAAGGCGAGGTGAACGGCCTGATGACCTACGATCGCGCGGTGCTGAAAATCGACGCGGCCGAACTTCGAAAAATGCACGAGCCGCTCTACGCGCCCGTTCCGTAGTGCCGGGCCATACAACGGTCATCCTGAGCGGAGCGAAGGACCTCCCGGACCACCCAGATCCTTCGCTGCGCTCAGGATGACAGGTTTGAGACGCCCACTCCCGGCGGGTACTACGGCAGCTTGACGCCCGGGGGGCGTGCCTCTAGAATGGGGGTCTGGCTTCCATGCTCTACCCCATGCAGGTGTCGTCGTGAGTTTCAATCTTTCCGAGCGTGCCTATACGTTCATGCGGAACAAGCTGGCCCTGGGCGAGTTGGTGCCCGGCACTCGGCTCATCAACCGGACGTTGGCCCGCGAAATCGGCGTCAGTCTCACGCCCGTCCGCGAAGCGCTCAATCGCATGGTAAGCGAGGGCCTGCTCGAATATCGCGCCGGGCTCGGCACGTTCGTCCCGATTCCCAACATCCGCGATCTCCAGGAACTCTACGACCTGCGCAAAACGCTCGAATGCGACGCCGTCGGCAAGGCGGCCGGCCGGCTCAATGAACAGGACATGGCCGCCCTGGCCCAGTCGATTCGCGACATGCGCGATCTGCTCGACGACCGCGAGTCGGACGACGAAGACGAGCCGGTCGCCCGGCCGATCTTCGAAAACTGGCGTTCGGCCGACACGATCTTCCACACGGTTTTGCTTCGCGCGGCCGGCAACCGCCGCGTCATGGAGATGGTCGCCAATCTTCAACTCATTTGCCAGATCCAGCAAGACTGGGACACGACCACCTATCGCACGGTCTCCGACGCCCATCGCGAACACCAGCAAATCATCGAGGCGATCCAAGAGGGCAACGTCGAACAAGCCCAGAAGATACTCTGCGGCCACATCGACCGGGCCTGGGCGTTTGCCGTCCAGACCTACGAACGCCGCTACATGAACGGCCCACACGAAACGGTCCCCAGTTTCGTCATCGGCGCGACCACGCCGCGCGGGAAAAACCACGAGTAAGCCGTGACGCGTCTTCGTGCCTGATGGCTTACCGCGGCTCAAGGTCTGCGGCCATGTCGTCGGTCGCCTCGCGCTCGCCGAGATACTCGCCGATCAACTTAATCAGCACCTCGCCGAAATCCATCAGCTTCTTCTCGCCGATGCCGTAGACCTCGCCGAGCGCGTCGAGATCGGTCGGCCGCGCCGCGGCCAGGGCCCGAAGCGTCGTGTCTGGAAAAATCACGAACGCCGGCACGCCGCGCTCGCCGGCCACCGCGCGTCGCCAGACGCGGAGCCGCTCGAACAAATCGCCGTCGACGCCTTCCCACGACTGTTCCTCGTGCCGCGACGGCCTCCGGGCACCCTTCTTCGGACGAAGCAGACGGATCGGCGCCTCGTCGCGCATCACGGCCCACGACCGGTCGTTGAGCCGCAGGACGGGCCGGTCGCCCTCGGTGCGGCTCAACGCGTCCTGGTCGAGCAACTGATAAATCCAGCTTTGCACTTCCCTCTTGCCGTGGTCCTTCAACAGGCCATAGGTACTCAATCCCTGGTGGCGGCAGCGGCGGATCATCTCGGTGTCGGCGCCCAGCAGTACGTCGGCGACGTGGCCGACGCCAAAACGCTGACCAACCCGAAACACGCACGAAAGGATTTTCTTGGCAATGACGGTCGCCTCGTCGACACCCTCGACCTCGCCCAGGCACACGTCGCACGCCCCGCAATCGGCCGACTCGTAGGCCTGGCCAAAGTGCTCCGAAAGCAGCTTGTGACGGCAGGTAATCATGCTCGCGTAGCGTTGCATCTGCCGCAGATGGTGTTGCCGGGCGGCGACGACTTCTTCGGGTTCCTTGGCCCGCTCGGCACTCTTTCGGATCAGCGATTCCCATCGGATCATGTCGGCCGCCGAATAGAGCAGCACGCACTCGGCCTCCAGCCCGTCGCGCCCGGCCCGGCCCGTCTCTTGCTGGTAGTGCTCGACCGACTGCGGCATGCACGAGTGCAATACGCACCGCACGTTGCTCCGGTCGATGCCCATGCCGAAAGCAACCGTGGCCGCGACCACGTCGAGCCGCTCCTGGGCGAACGCGTCCTGGGTCGAACGCCGCTCGGCCCGTTCCATGCCCGCGTGATAGTGGGCCGCGCGGAGCCCCGCGTCTTGCAAGAACCGGGCCATCGACTCCGTATCCTTGCGGCTGAGACAATAGACGATGGCCGCCTCGCCCCGGTGGCGCCGAAGCACTTCGAGCGTCTGCTGCCGGCGGTCGACCAGATGAATGACCCGATAAACCAGATTCGGCCGATCGAATCGCCCGACCAGCACGGCCGGCTCGCGGAGCCGCAGTTGCTCGACGATGTCGTCGCGCACTCGCGCGGTGGCCGTCGCGGTGAAGGCGTGCACGCTGGCCCGCGGAAATCGCTTGCGCAACACGGCCAGCTTCCGGTACTCGGGCCGGAAGTCGTGTCCCCAGTGGCTGATGCAATGGGCCTCGTCGATCACGAAACGCCGGACGTCGATCCGCGAGAGCTGATCGAGAAAACCCGCCTGAAAGAGCCGCTCGGGCGCGACAAACAACAGCCGGTGTTCGCCGTCGGCCAATTCGCGTTCGATGTCGCGCCGGTGGCCCTCGCTCACATTGCCGTGCAGCGCGGCCGCGGCGTAGCCGACCCCGGTGAGGCCGTCGACCTGGTCCTTCATCAGCGAAATCAACGGCGAGACGACCACGTCGGTCCCGCCCGAGACCAACGGCGGCACCTGGTAGCAAAGCGACTTGCCGCCGCCGGTCGGCAGCACGACCAACGAATCGCGCCCGGCCAGGGCCGCGCCGATCGCCTCGCCCTGCAACGGCCGCAATCGATCGAACCCCCAACACCGGCGGACGACGTCCAAAACGCGGCCGTCGCCGGACGAGTCGGGCAAATCGAACTGCTGTACCGTGTCCATTCGAGCAATTTAACCCAACTGCGGACCGATTCCAAGAGCCCCCCGATCATGGGTCTGTTTATCCTGCCCGTGGTCTGTCGCTCAAATAGAAGCCTATCCGAGAACACGGTGGAACACGTCATCCTGAGCGCAGCGAAGGATCTCGTTTGCGCAAAAATGACTTGAGATCCTTCGCTGCGCTCAGGATGACAGTCAGCGGCTCAGGAGGTTCTCGAATAGGCTCTGAGTCGCGGTGCCATTGCTGGAAAAGTCGACCTTACTCGCCCGTGCCGACCAGGGGGCGTGTTTCGTCCACGCGAAAATAAACCAGATATCGCGTCTTGGTCTCCGCGCACTCGCACTCGGCGGGCAAATTCCGCCGCCGTAAGGTCTGGATCTTCTCCGCGTCGGTTTCTTCGCGGATCTTGGTCAGCGACAGACGCCGGCCACGGTAGCCTTCGCCCTGCTCGACGAACAAGTACGCCGCGTGCGCGTTCGACTGAAGATTCTCATGGCTCAGCCGTTGGGCCATGATGAAAGCCAACTCGTCGTCGCGGTCGCTCAGGAAGTGGGGTCTCGAATAGACAGCAACGTCGACCTTCCCCTGGGCATCGGCCGTGGCCAACACACCGAGCCCTTGGACGTTTTCGAAATATTCGCTCAACTTCATCTTTACACCTATCTATCGGTCGTGGTTCTTGTTTTTCATCTTGCCGCGCCGAGCTTTGTCCTTGTGCTTTGTCGCCTGCGGCATGGCCGGCTTCACAAAGAAACACGTCGGACGCAGTCTCTATGCGCAACGTTTAACGTCTTGCGGGAATCCTACGCAGCCGAGTCGAGAAGTCAACCGTTCACCGGTCCCGAAAACCGATTCGCCGCGACGCGCGTCATGCGACGTCCGGCCGGCGGCGCCACCGCCCGACCACCGCCGCCACGCCCACCAGTAGCGATGAGAGAATAACGATCATCGCGCCGGCGGGCAGGTCGGTCGCCTTGCAGATCAGAAATCCGCCGACGCCGCTGCCGGCCCCCAACATGCCGGACACGACGAGCGTCCGCCCATAGCCGCGAACCAGCAGAAAGGCCGCGGCGGCCGGGTTGGTCAACAGGCTGTAGATCATCAGCCCCCCGACCGTCTGAAAGTTGACCGTCACGACCAGACTGGTGACGATCAGAAACAACGTCCAAACCAACGTAACGCGAACGCCGGCGGCCGACGCATGGAGCCGCGAGAACAGAATGGCCCGCATCTCCTTGTAGAAAGCGGCGAGAAACAGCAGTTGCACGGCCGTGCTGGCAGCCATGATCGCGCAGTCGCGCCACCGGCAAGCCAGCACGCTTCCCCAAAGCAAGTCGAGCACGTCGTTTTTCGACACGCCGTAGAGATCGAACAGGCCCAGCCCGAGAAACGCCAGGCCCATCGTGAGCGAAAAAAGCATGCCGAGCACGACGTTCGAATCGACGCGAAACCGCTCCGGATCGATCATGCCCACGACCAAGGCCATGAGCGTAGCCCCGGCCAATGCGGGCAGCATGAGCGCCGGGCCGTCGAACCCGGCAAGTTTACCAAGCACGGCCCCGGCCAGCGCCGCATGGGCAACGCACACGCCGAGAAACGGAATTCGCATGCCGACGATGTACGTGCCCAACACGCCGGCCGACGCGCCGGCCAGCGCGCCGGCACAAAGCACGGGCCCCCAAAGCACAAGGTCGATCATGGCTCATCCCTCCCGCCGGGCACGACCGCGTGGCGGCCGCCGGCGTGGACCACCCGAAGCCCCGGCCCGTAGAGCCCGGCGATTCGCGCGTCGGTCAACACGTCCCCGGGCGAGCCGCACGCGACCGGACAGCCGTGGTCGAGCACCAGCAGCCGCCGGCAGCAGCGCGGAATGACTTCGAGTTCGTGACAGACCAAGAGAATCGTGAGACGTTGATCCGCATAGAGTTGATCGAGGCAGTCGACGATCTGCTCGCGCCAGTAGAGGTCGAGGTTGGCGGTTGGTTCGTCCAACAACAACATTTCAGGCTCTTGGACCATGGCCGTGGCGATGAGCGTCTTGCGCTGCTCGCCGCCCGACAGTTCGCCGTAGCTGTTGTGTCGCAACGGTCCGAGTCCCAGCCGATCCAACCAGTCGTCGACGATGCGCCAGTCGTCGCGGCCAAAGCGGCGAAACAACCCGGCAATGCCCGTCCGCCCCGTGGCAACAACCTCGCGAACGCTCAGCGGCATTTCGCTCCGGGCGGTGAGCGTCTGGGGCAGGTAGCCCACCCGGCGGCGGAGCCGGCAAAGCGAAGTCCCGCCCAAAGCAGTGACCGGCTGGCCAAGCACGTTGAGAACCCCGCGCCGAGGCCGGACGAATCCGAGACACGACTTCAGCAACGTGCTCTTGCCGGCGCCGTTGGGTCCGAGAATCGCAAACACCTCGCCGCGGCCGATCCGCAACTCGTCGATCGCGAGCGTCCGGCGGCCC
>JAFGIR010000351.1 GCA_016929515.1 Pirellulales bacterium
ATCCTGGCCGTCAGCTTCAGCAGTCAAAAATATGCCCATCGCGCGCCCGAGGGCAAAGCGATCCTGCGGGTTTTTGTCGGCGGTGCCCGGGCACCGGAAATGAGCGAAATGGAAGACGATCGGTTGCTCTCGATCGTGACCGACCAGTTGCGCGGGCTGTTGGGCATCTCGGGCGAGCCGGTCTTGGCGCGCGTCGCCCATTGGCCAAGAACCATGCCGCAATACCACGTGGGTCACAAGACGCTCGTCGAGCAGATTGAAACGTGCGCCGCCCAATTGCCGGGGCTGGCCCTGGCCGGCAACACTTATCACGGCGTGGGCATCCCCGACTGCATCCACGGCGGCGAACAAGCGGCCGAGCAGATACTCGGCCAGCACACGTAAACGGGGCACCGCCCAACCAAGGCCCTGTCGGCGGGCTTTCAAGGCAGGCCATGCCCACGGTGCGAATTACTTCCGATGGCGAATTTTCGATCGCATGCGGCGTTTCTTACGACCGAGCTTGCGACGGCCTTTGCCTGTCTTTTTGGTTCCCACGCAATTCTCCCGTCAGCAACGATTGAAACTGGTTCTTACTCACGACGGAGCAGCCAATCCACGCCCACATGCCTCGCGACAAACCGATATCGTCATACGGGGCAAGCGATTGGCTCATCCGAATAGGACGAAGCAAACCCCCAACTTGGGTTGCCCTCCTGGGGGTAACCACTTAGTATAGCATTTCCCCGTCAGGGAAGACAAGGGGCCGCCGCTTCAGAAAAGATCATCCTCGGACATGGGCAGATCGTCGGTCTGCCAACGAGTCGATTCCTCGATCGCCTGCCTCGTCAGCACGAGCAGGGCGTTCGGATCGTACGGTTTGCGGACGAAGAAACAACAGCCGGCCGAACGCGCGCGCCGGATGATGTCGGGCCGTTCCAAACCGCTGAGAATGATGATCGGGATGCCACACGTTTCGCTCGAATCGGCCAGTTCCTCGCAGATCGTGAAACCATCCTTATCCGGCAATCGCAGATCGAGGAAGATCAAATCAGGTCGCTCGGATCGGGCCATGGCCAAACCGCCGGCCCCGGAACCGGCCGTCCTGGTGATGAACCCCTGTTGCTCAAGCCGCCGCGAAAGCACCTCGGCCATCGCTTCATCGTCGTCGATAACCAGAACGGTCCGTTGTCGGGGACGAGCGCGTTCAGCTTGCCTGGGCTGTGGAAGGATCTGGGTGCTCATCGGTACCTAGGACTCGCGTGGCAACCTCGGAGAGAACACTGACAGACTACTCTCTCGAAAAAACCATGACGGCACGACCTCCTCTTATGGGAAACCCACTGGAGGCCCATGCTACTTAAAGCTATCTCGCCTCGCGGCCCTGTCAAACGAAAAACCAACAGTTGTTTGCCAATTCGGATCATTCGAAAAGGCGGCCGAGTCGACGGGCAACGGCCGGCGAGCACGAAGAACGTGATTCCAGGACTCATGCCGATTGTAGCGACACGCCCTCGGCGCGGCTTGCCGCGAAGGTGGTCGCCCTTCCGAACGTGTCAAGCACTTTACAATGCGTCGCAAATGAGGTTAACTGTTGAACGCGTTTCCGACCCTCGGCAAGGCAGAATCTTGCCGTGCTCACTTCCCGGATGGCTTCGCTCGCTTTCAGGGCATGGCATCCCCATTCGCGAACCACGGTACCATGAAGAACATCGACACGCTCCATTGGACGGGGGATGAAAGTGGCTGTCTCGTGATGATCGACCAGACGCTCCTGCCGTTGGAGTTCACCGAAATTGAGTGCCGCACGGTCGAGGACGTGTGGGAAGCGATCAAGATGCTCCGCGTGCGCGGTGCCCCGGCCATCGGCATCGCCGCGGCCTACGGCGTGTGCGTGGGGCTGCAAGCGGCCGCCAGCACCGACGAAGCGGCCTTCTTCACCCGGCTCGACGAGGTGGTCGACTATCTGGCGACCAGCCGGCCCACGGCCGTGAACCTTTTCTGGGCCTTGGACCGGATGAGAAAGAAAGCCCAGTTGCTCCGAGGCAAAGCTGCACCGGCAGCCATCGCTGCCGCGCTGTTGGCCGAGGCACGTGCGGTGCACGAAGAAGACCGGCAAATGTGCCGCGCGATCGGCCGGCTTGGAGCCACGTTGCTCGAGGACGGGCAGGGTGTGTTGACTCACTGCAATGCGGGCGGACTGGCCACGGCCGACTACGGCACGGCGTTGGCCGTTTTTTTTGCCGCCACGGAGGCCGGCAAGACGTTGCACGTCTACGCCGACGAAACCCGACCGTTGCTGCAGGGCGCGCGGCTGACCGCCTGGGAATTGCAGCAGCGGGGCATCGACGTGACGTTGATTTGCGATTCGATGGCCGCCCAGGTCATGCGCGAGGGCCGGGTTCAGGCCGTCGTGACCGGCGCCGACCGGATCGCGGCCAACGGTGACGCGGCCAACAAGATCGGCACCTACGGCGTGGCCTTGCTGGCCGCCGCGCACGACATTCCCTTCTACGTTGCCGCGCCGACGAGCACGTTTGACCTGGCAACGCCAAACGGTGACGCAATTCCTATCGAACAGCGCAATGCGGCTGAAATCACGCATGGGTTTGGTCGCCAGACGGCCCCCTCGGGCGTAAAGGTCTACAACCCGGCCTTCGACGTCACGCCGGCCCGGCTGATCCAGGCAATCATATGTGAAAAGGGTATCATTCGGCCGGTCACGCCAGAATGTGTCGCGGAAATGCTCAACCTGTCGGACGACGCAGCCGGATCTTGATTTTCTTGGGTCCCCAGCTCCCGGTTCGGTCCGGCACGGCGTTTTACGCCGATAACGCCGACGACGGGCGAGAGAATCCTCTACGCCGGGGACGGGTGAAAGCGGTCTCTGGCCCTTCAGTCTGTGGCATAACCTGTTGTAAGACAAAGTGTTGCGAATGACAGAAATCTCGCGCAATCGCTCAAACGCGTGCCGCAGTGCCTAGCACATGGCACATTTTGACCGTATAATTCGGGGCCGATGAGTGTTCACTCCAGATTCCGGGTAGGTTCGTCTTCATCGGGCCGCGCAACAGGGCCGTTGCCGGAAACAACGATTGCCAAACAGGCAGCGGGTGCTTGTCGCCTGGAGGATAGGCAGGCCGACAAGGAGCGACGGCGCGGAACGTGCCATCGGTATTTCACCCGCCTTGGAGGTAGCCCATGAACGCAGCTCTGCTCGGAGAAGGCCAAATCAAGGCCTTGCCCGAAATGCTCTTGCCGATGCGCGAGCGTCTTCTGGCCAATCTGGTGATGATCTCGCAGATTCCCGCGCCGACCGGCGAGGAATCGGACCGGGTTCAGTTCTTGCTGGATCGCTTCACCGAAGCGCAACTGAGCGATGCGGCGTCGGACGAAGCAGGCAATGCGGTGGGGCGTTTGCGTGGGACGTCGAGCGAACGGACGATCGTGCTCGTTTCGCATCTCGACACGATCGTTCCCTCGCAGGAAGCCCACGAGGTCCGCGTCGAGGCCGATCGAATCATCGCGCCGGCCGTGGGCGACAACGCCCTGGGAGCGGCGATCATCTCGCTGATGCCGGCCGTGCTCGAGCACCTCGGCATCCGATTGCGCAGCGACCTGTTGCTGGTCGGTTCCACGCAGTCCTTGGGTCGAGGGAATCACGAGGGCATCCGCTTCTTTCTCGATCACTTGCCCCAGCAGGTGAACGTCGGTATTTGCGTCGAGGGGATGCAACTGGGACGGCTCAACTTCTTTTCGATCGGCACCGCGCGCGCCGACGTGACGTGCACGGTGCGAGAGACTTCCGAGCCGTCGCGGAGTTACGGCTCGGAAAGTGCCTTGGTCGTGTTGAACCACATCATCAACCGGATCCTGGCCATCTCCACTCCCACCCGGCCCTATACGGTGATTCGGATGGGCAAGCTTCGCGCCGGCGTGGCCCATGACGTGGAACCCGACCACGCGGAACTCGGCCTGGAGATCGTCAGCCATTCGGACGAAATGATCCGGCAGATTTGTGATCAGATCGACGACATCGTGGTCGAAATGTCGGCTCGTCACGCGGTCGACGCCCAATTCGACGTGTTTTTCTCGACCAAGGCCGGCGGCATCCCGTTCTCGCACCCGCTGGTTAAGAGTGTGTTGGAGGTGATGGAGCAATTGGACATCGAGCCGGACCAGGGCCACAGCCCGTCCGAGCTGTCGGAATTGATCGCGCGCAACATTCCGGCCGTGACCCTGGGAATCACGCGAGGGAAACGAGGAAGCAAGAAGGAGCCCGACTACGTGCTCATCGATCCCATCCTTACCGGCGTGGCGCAATTGGTCGGCGTGATGCTGGCGATCGACTCGGGGGTGTGCGATGAATCTTGAAACAGCGGATTCCGGACAGGCCGATGAGCCTGTGGTGGATACGAGCAATTGGCTGGCGTCGCGAACCTTCCACCACTCGAACTTCTGGAATATCAAGTGGCTGGTGGAAGAAAAAGAGCGGCAGGGCCTCAAAGTCTCGCTCTGCCTGCCCACGCTCAACGAGGAAACGACCATCGGGCAGGAAATTATCATCCTCAAGGCCGAGCTGGCCGATCGCTATCCGTTGCTCGACGAGATTGCCGTGGTCGACTCGGGCAGCACGGACCGGACGTGCGAGATCGCGGCCAGTTTCGGCGCCGACGTCTATATCGCCTCCGACCATTTGGTCGAGTGCGGCAACCACCGCGGCAAGGGCGAGAATCTTTGGAAGGCTCTCTATCTGCTCAAGGGCGATATCATCGTCTACGTCGACAGCGACATCAAGAACATCCATCCGCGATTTGTCTACGGGCTGGTGGGGCCACTCATTCAAGATCCCGAGATTCAGTACGTCAAGGCCTTCTACGACCGCCCGTTGGCCTATTCGGGCGGGTTGCGTCCGACCGGCGGCGGCCGCGTGACCGAAATCCTCGTGCGTCCACTGTTCAGCCTTTTTTATCCCGAGTTGACCGCCATTCTCCAGCCTTTGTCGGGCGAGTATGCCGGACGCCGTTCGATCTTCGAACAGATTCCCTTTCCGGTCGGCTACGGCGTGGAAACGGCCATGTTGATCGATATTTATCAACGGCTCGGGCTCCACGGCCTGGCACAGACCGACCTCGATCGCCGCATTCACCGGAACCAGGAGACGATCGCCCTGGGGCGAATGGCGTTCGGTGTGCTGCGGACGTTCATGTCGCGGCTTCGCCAGGACGAGAAAGTGGCTTTTCAGAATGTGCTGCCCGCCATCATGCGACAATTCGAAGTGAGCGACGGCCACTACCGGCAAGTGGAACACCTGATCGAGGAAGTGGAACGCCAGCCGATCATGGAAGTCGAGGCCTATCGCGAGAAGTTCTGCCAGCAAAATGCTTGAGGGTATGGCCAAGATCAATGATGATGCGTGCAAGCACGCATCCTACAGGTCTGCATTCGTCTATGGCCCAAGTCCTCGTCGAAAAAACTTGACGGCTAGCTGTCGTCTCCACGCCTTTGTTTCTCATGCCTCGTCGCTTGTGAGTCAGTCATGAATCTGGCCATCGTCCACTATCATCTTAATCGCGGCGGCGTTGCCCGAGTCGTCGAGAACCAACTCCGCGCGCTCGATGCGGTCCTCGATCCGGCCTCGCGTTGGCATGTCGCCGTTCTCTACGGTGGGCGGAAGCAAGGATGGAACGAAGAACTCCTTGGGCAACTTCGGACAATCGACCTGCAACTGGTCGAGGTGCCGGGGCTTGATTACGACGAAATGGGCGCCACTGCTGGCTTGTCCAGCAGTGCGAAGCCAGAACGGCTGCTGACCAAACTGACCGACGTCTTGCGGCAACTCGGGTTCGAGCCGGAACAAACCGTCCTTCATATTCACAATCACTCGCTCGGCAAAAATCGAGATCTTTCGGCAAGCGTGCATGGGCTGGCCGAGTTGGGTTACGCCTTGTTGTTGCAGATTCATGATTTTGCCGAGGATTTTCGGCCAGACAACTACCGGCGTTTCGCGTCGTTGGCGATCGACGATCTCTATCCACAAGCGGCGAACGTTCATTATGCCGTGCTCAACGGCCGCGACTGGTCGGTTCTTCGCCGGTCGGGCGTCGAACTCGATCGGCTTCACCTGCTGCCCAACCCGGTGCCAACCGTTGGTCCGTTGCCTGACCGAGATGCGGCCAGGAAAAAGCTCCAGGCGAAATTCGATGTAGGTCCCGACGAGCGATTTCTCCTCTATCCGGTCCGCGGCATTCGGCGGAAGAACCTCGGCGAAATGCTGCTGGTTGGGCTTCTTTCGCCGCCGGAAACGGTCGTTGGCCTGACGCTCGCGCCGCTGAACCCGGTGGAGACGCCCGACTACACGGCATGGAAGGAAACGGCGTCCCGATTGAATTTACCTTGTCGCTTCGAAGTGGGAGGGCCCGGGGCGTTGCGTTTCGACGAGAACATGGCGGCCGCCGACGTCATGCTCACGACCAGTTTGGCCGAGGGTTTTGGCATGGTCATGCTCGAACCGTGGTCGGCCGGCCGCGCGCTGGTGGGACGCAACCTGCCCGAGATTACGACCGATTTCACCAAGGCAGGGCTGCGACTCGACGGGTTGTGGAACCGGCTGGCCGTGCCCTTGGCCTGGGTCGGGCGAGAACGTTTTATCGAAAAGGCGTCGAACGCTTATCAAAAGGTGCTGGCCGCCTGCGACTGGCCGCTGTCGCCCGACTGGGAAACGGTCCTTCGCGAGAAGACACGAGACGACGTCGTCGATTTTGGGGACCTTGACGAGTCGATGCAAAAGGACGTGTTGCAGGTGCTCGTCGGTAATCCCGAAGGTCGACAATACGTGTTGGACCACAATCCGGACCTGAACGCCATGCTTGCGGTTGACATGCCGGCGGCGGCAGCGACAATCAAGCACAACGTTCGAGTGGTCGAAGGACAGTTTTCGCTCGTGCCCAGCGGTCGGCGATTGTCGGAGCTTTTGCTCCGTGTGGCCGACAGCCCTCGCGGTGGACGCTTGGGACGGTTGGCCCATCCCGAACGAATTCTGGGCAGTTTTCTCGACCCTCGGCGTTTCCGAATGATCCGGGGATAGTCGTTGACGGGGGGAAGAACCATGGCAACCGCAGTGGAGACCTTCCGAGAACTATCGCAACCATTGGAGCCAATCCGAACGGATGAAGTCCCGCGATTGAAGCAACTCGAAGGAATTCGAGTCGTGTTGTTTGATCTTTACGGAACGCTCCTGGTCAGCGGCAGCGGCGAGGTGGGCACCGAAGCCACGCCGTGCCACCTTGCCCTGGCCGAGGCCTTTCGGGCCATGGGCATCGCGGCAAGTGCCCCGCCCGAAGAAGCCGTGGCTTGCTTTTTCGACACGATCAAGTCGATGCACCGGGATTTGCGGGATTCGGGACGCGACTGGCCGGAGATTGATATTCGCGAGGCCTGGACGCGTGTCCTGTCCGAGCTGGTCGAACGAGGCGGCCTCGACCCCTCGTCCCGTGAAGGAATCGACATCGCTCAACTTGCCGTCGAGTACGAAGCCCGAGCCAATCCCGTTTGGCCCATGCCCGGCGCCTTGGAGGGTTTGGCCGCATTGCGAGCCGGCGGTTGTCTGCTGGGGATTGTCAGCAACGCGCAGTTCTACACGCTGGCCCTGATCGAAGCCCTGTTCGGCTGTCGAGCGGAGCCGCTCGGGTTCGATCCGGCCTTGCAGTTCTATTCGTACCAGCACGGATGGGGCAAGCCAAGCCGCCGACTTTTCGAGATGGCCGCCGTCGCGTTGGCCGATCGTTTGATTATGCCCTCGGAGGTGGTTTTCGTGGGCAACGACATGCTCAACGACATTTTTGCGGCACGCATGGTGGGATTCCGCACAGCCCTATTTGCCGGGGACGCGCGCAGCCTCCGCTGGCGATCCGACGACCCGCAAGTGAAAGAAGTCACTCCCGATTTGGTTTTGACCGAGCTTCCGCAATTGGCGGAGTGTATTATTGATAAAGGATCCGGCTAGTCGAACGTCGCGAGGACCTCCAGGCCGGCCCACGCGGCGGCTATCGCCACAACACTTTCAATCCACACGATCGTTACGACGGAGTTTACCCAGTCGTGCCCTGCAATATCGGCTTTGTTTCGACGCGATTTGCCGGCACCGATGGCGTGTCGCTCGAAAGCGCCAAATGGGCGCAGATTCTCTGGGATCATCAGCACGTCAGCTACTGGTACGCCGGCAAATTGGACCGGGACCCGGCCGTCAGCATGTTGGTGCCGGAAGCCTACTTCTACGATCGCGACAACGTGTGGATCAACGAGCGGGCATTCGGCACGCGGCGGCGCACGCCGGAGATGACGAAAAAGATCTATCAGATTGCGGACCACTTGAAGGGAACGCTCTACGACTTTGTCGATGCGTTTGCGATCGACATTCTGATCGTCGAAAACGCGCTTTGCTTGCCGATGCACATTCCCTTGGGCGTGGCGCTCTCTCATTTCATCGCCGAAACCGAGATCCCCACGATCGCGCATCATCACGATTTCTATTGGGAGCGAGCACGGTTCTCCGTCAACGCGGTCGGCGATTTTCTCGCCATGGCCTTCCCGCCGTCGTTGGAATCGATTCAACACGTCACGATCAACACGTTTGCCCAAGACAACTTGTCGTGGCGCGAGGGGGCCTCGTCGATTCTGGTGCCCAACGTGCTCGATTTCGAGAATCCCCCGCCGGACGAGCAGGCGGCCAGCCTGGCTTTCCGCGAGCGGATTGGCCTGGATCCGGACGACATCGTGATTTTGCAGCCGACGCGGGTGGTTCCCCGAAAGGGCATCGAACATTCCATTTCCATGGTAGCCCAACTCAAGGACCCGCGATGCAAACTGGTGGTTTCGCACGAGTCGGGCGACGAGGGGCCCGAGTATCACCATGCCCTGACGGAATTGGCCGAGGCCTCGGGCGTTGATCTGCGATTCGTCCATGCGCACGTGCCCGTCTCCGGCGAATTGCGGACCAACGGTCTGCCTAACCCTACGCTGGGTGAAGTCTACGCGGCGGCCGACCTGATTACCTATCCGAGCCTGTACGAAGGTTTCGGCAATGCACTGCTGGAAGCCTTCTACTACCGCAAGCCGGTCGTGGTGAATCGTTATTCGATTTTCATCTCGGACATCGAGCCCAAGGGTTTCAAGGTCATCACCATGGACGGATTTCTCACGCGCGGCGTGCTGGATCAGGTCCGCAGAGCCATCACCGACGAACCGTATCGGCAGGAGATGGTCGACTACAACTACGAACTGGGAAAAGCCTTTTTCAGCTACTCGGTGCTCCGCCGAAAGCTCCGCTCGCTGGTTACCAACTTCACCGGCCTGGACGAGCTCTGATTATGGATTCTGGGGTCGGGGCCAAACGGAAGAAGACCCCGTTGCCCCACGACGGGAAGGGAACGGATTCATGTCGATCAAGCAGACCTTGCCACAGCGGCTGCTTCCCAAATTGAAGCTGCTCTACGGCCCTCGGGCCGAGGCTTGTTTGGCAAACATCTTGGAGCGGGTCGGCGCCATGCGACCCCATCTGCCCCCGCCGCGTGAGTGCCTCTGGGACCATCGCGATATCGTGCTGATTACCTACGGCGATCAAGTCCGCGACGAGCGACACTCGCCGCTACGCGCCTTGAGCCGGTTCCTTGCCGAGGCAAGGTTGGATCGGCTCATCAGCACGGTTCACCTTCTCCCCTGTTTTCCTTATTCGTCCGACGATGGATTCTCGGTGATCGACTATCGCCGGATCGACCCGGCGCTGGGCGATTGGGCCGATGTGGATGACTTGGGCAAACGGCACTCGCTGATGTTCGACCTGGTGCTCAATCATGTCTCGCAAGCAAGCCGGTGGTTCGAGGATTATCGCGCCGGACGCGAACCGTGGACACGTTTCTTCATCGAAGTCGATCCCGAAACCGATGTCTCGTCGGTCACTCGACC